>NZ_LKAJ02000001.1:2483572-2794018 GCF_001431295.2 Candidatus Berkiella aquae
ACACTCTTTCCTTCTTCTGCGGTTGAGTGCGCCAGATTTTATAAATTACAGAAGTAGGATGCGTATCAACAGTAGCTGGCAATTCAATTCCTTTTTTCAATAGATATTCCAGCATCCTTACACGATTACATACTATTATCTCTTTAATATGATCTTCAGTAATAACGGTACGACCTGATGCTTTTAATGTCTTATCAATTAAAAAGCAAAATAGCTGAAAATTCCCTTTTGTAATAGCTGTATCAATCATCGATGGATTAACGCTGGCACCGGCATTCATGAAAAGTCTTATCTCATTGATATTTTCAGAGCAAACGGCCAATTCTAAGGAATGATTAGTTGAGATTCTATGTTCAACGGGCACTAACGATTGATATTTTGTTAGTTTTGCTTGATTAACAAGGCCGTGTTTTAACATATATTCAAAATCTTCTTTAATTTGATTTATTTTAATAGTTTCAGAATGATCATTACATAAGGCACTTGCAATAAAATAGGAAATTAAAAGACCGCAAAGGCTAAAAACAACTATTGGAGAGGAAATAAGTAGTGGGCTAAAACCAATCCCAATAATGGCTAAAACTATTAGGCCTAATTTTCTAGGTGTTAAATTTTCAAAACTCAATAAGAAGTTTTTTCTTATTTTATTTGAAAATCGATTTTGACAGTCTCGTTCTATAACAAGCATTTCTTCAAAATGTTCTGGTTTTTTACCCTCGTTATTTTCAAAATAAATATACATTCCTGCTTCAATTAAAATGGTTGCTATTTCTTTGCGGATTTTTGGATCTGTCAATTGCCCCACATAGTGCAATGGCGTATTACCATTTTTATCTTTAAGACATTGTAAAAAATAATGGCTTTTGAACAATGGATTTACCAATATCTTAACTATCTCAGAATTGCCACTTTTAATCGCCTCACTCAAAGGGCTTTCATTATCCTCATTCCAACTGCAAGTTCCCCAATCAGTCTCTTCGACTAAAAATTTCACAATGGAAGTATGTTGACATAAGGTGGCCAGTAATAATGGTGATATTTTTGCTTTGTTACCCGATATTTTATTAGCTTCAATAAAACGACACTCTTTGTATAATCTCTTTACTTCAACTGAGTTACCACTTTCAATAGCTGAAAAAAACTGCTGACCCTTTTCTTGTTTTTTTTGTACGATACTATTTATTTCATAATGTGGTATTGCAGGTTTGCTCATTATTGTTTCTCGAATATTACTTAAAATTTAAAAAAGGTCAGGAAAAATACCTTAACGCAGAAGATAGATCAAGCTACATAAATATTTTAGATTTAGTTCGAATGGAATGATCATGTGCTACAGTAACATTCGAAGATAATGAGATTGGCAAAAACGGAAAGAAATGACGCCCTACAAGAGCGTCATTTTATCGAGTTACTTTTTTGAACGTAGTGATTGTTTACGAATAAGCCCAACATCACTTGCGATTTTTTGATTTTTATTTAACCTAGCACTTTGTCGTTTGCTCACAAATTGGGTTACAACAACATTGCTCTTTTCTACTTTCTGAGCTTTCAAAGCATCTTCTATTAATTTAATTATTTCTTTTTTACCTAAATCTTTAGCAAAGTCTAACAAAGAATAAGTCGTCGTTTTGGTTTTGCCCTTGGCAAACAAATACCCGCTAACTGTGTCATTCCAACGGATATCTGTTGGAATCGGTGCACCTTTTTGCAACAAATAGGCAAGGATGTCTTGTTTGCCATGAAAAACAGCTGCTGCCAGCATTCTGGCGGAAGCATATTTATTAAGTAGCAATGCTTTTGATTTACTCAGCAATAGCTCTACAGCGGCCAAATGTCCTCCTTCAATAGCCTGACAAACAATAGCACTCGTAATTTGCGGACTATAGGCATTTTTAAGCAATAAATTGATCTGTTCGGTATTGCCTACTTTAGCAGCTAATTGTAAACCATTTTCATTGGTAGCCAGTAAGCACATCGGCATGACACCTTGGTTTAAATATTTTTTGAGTTTATCACTCGTTAGCTTACCTCTTTGGATGGTGTTAATGAAATCAGCATCGATTTGCGTGTGTTGTAATGCTAAACGGCGGTTATCATCAACGTCTGTCATGAGATGACTGATAATAAAATGGGAAAGCAACGTGCCAACCCCAAAAGCAACATAAAGAGGATTTAACCATAACGCTAATATACTGAGGCTCAGTATTCCCAGAAAGTACCCTGCTTCTTGCTTAAAACTGCCTGTCTTACGAAATAGAAAATTCGAAATATTCCCCAAGAAACGATTTTTACTGGCTTTTTTGATAGCAACCATTTCATCAAAATGTTTTGGTTTTTCGCCCTTATCATTTTCGAATTGAATAGACAAGCCTGCATGGATAAGTGACGTTACCATCGCTTTTCGAACTTGTGGGTTGTTTATTTCCCCAATATAGTGAAAGGGCGTATTGCCTTTTGCATCTTTAAAACTGTGACTCATTGACCATTTGCTGTTCGTCATGGCTTTTGCCATGACTTTGACAATGGCCACATTTTCGCTCTTAATGGCTTCGATTAAGGGATTTTGCCCATCCTCATTCCAATGATGCAAATCGTACTCATCATGCTTATAATTTAATAAAAAGCTAACAATATTAGGATGCTGGCATAACGTTGCTAACAATAGCTTTGAAATTCTTGCCTTCTTGCCGGTAGTATTTCTAGCGCTAACACTTGAATAATCATGATCGTAGTTGCGCCATACATTAAACACGCTACCTTCTTCAATGGCTGAAAATACCTTTTGATCTTTGGCATTTTGGCTTTCTACCGTAAATTTTATTCTAGGTTTTGTCATACTGAACTCCAATGTTATTGATTCTATCCCATATACTAAAAGCGCCCTGGATGGGCGCTTTTAAACTTATTTTTTAGCTGACCGCAACGATTGCTTACGCTGATTAACTGCTTTTGTAGCAGGTTTTTCAGTTGCTGATCTTTTAGATTGTGTTTTGCTTGCGGCTTTTCGTTTTGCATCAAACATTGGCACAACGTTTGTTGGTTTTTTATGCGCAATTGGCTTTGCTGCTGGCTTCGCTTTCGCCTTCTTCTGCGCGTTCTCAAGCAAACGAGTAATTTCAGCATTGGGATGTAATTTTGCTGTATCCATAACTAAATCTGAAACTTTGGCGCCTTTATGCAACAAAACATTCACCATATCAGGGCGTTTTGATCTTATTGCGACAATCAATGGCGTATAATGATAATTAAAATCGACATCATCTGTTTTGCTGAGTAACAGATTCAATGATTCCATTTTGTAATTACCTATCGCAGTATATACGGCAAGCAACAAATCTTCTTTCGTGTAGGGAGCTAAAAGATTAATTTGATTGGTGACACCAAATTTAGCTGCAATCTCTAATGCTGATTGATTACCAGAATCGAGATTATGGATATTAACGCCCTGCTCAATGTATTTCACTAATTTAACAACGTTGAGTTTGTCTCGCTTAATATCATTGATGAAATCAGCTTCTAATTGCGCAGCACGATGTTTTGCTACTAGCTGTTCTTCACGTTGCAGAGCGCGCTCACCTATTATGACTTGCAGCACAAGCCCCAGCATTAAAGGGAGGAACAAAGCGGGTGCCAATAGAATGCTCATTCCAAATGAAATAAAAATGCTCAAGAAAAGATTAGCGTTATTGCGTGGGTGAATGAGCCAAAAATTTGAAGATCCGCTTATAAAACGCTTACGTTTTTTAGCTTGAATAGCATAAAACTCAGCCAAACATTTTGGACCTTCATCTTTGTCATTCGTTCCTGTAAAAGGCATACCAACATAGATAAGTTTTTTAGCCATTTGTTGGCGAAGCTTTTCATCACTAATCTCTCCGATATAATGAAAAGGTGTATTTCCTGCTTTGTCTTTATAGCTTTGATTGAAAAATTCGGGTGCTTTTATCAAGTTAGAAACTGCTTGCAGATCGTGCTTTTGGATGGCATCTAATAAGGGATTTAAGATTTCTAGTTGATTTTGTTTTTTTTCAGAATTTTGATTCTTAACTGACTTTCTTGGCATACTCTAACTCCTCGTACTACAAGGGAGGGATTTTACGTGAGCTTGTTGAATAAATCAAAGAAAAAGATTGAATAAATCAGGCATATTTATAAAAAACGCCCAATGAAGGGCGTTTTTTAAGAGTTTATTTCTGATGTGAGCGTAGTGATTGTTTACGCGCACTAACTGCAGGTTTAGCTGCTGGTTTAGCTGCTGGTTTAGTAGGCGTTTTTCTGTTCGTTTGTTTACTCTTAAATAATGGTGTTACCGCGCCTTTATTCTTTTTATGTGCACTTTCAACCACTTGATAAATCGATTTATTAGAATTCCTTCTCGCAACTTCTAGTATGAGATCGGTAACAATTGCACCATGTTGCAAAAGAATTTTAACCATATTAGGTCGATTCATTGAAATTGCCGTTAACAAGGGTGTGCAATGCATGATGCCAAAATCTACATCTTCTACTTCTTTTAAAAGATGCTTCAAAGCATTTTCTTGATTTTGCTCAATTGAATTGAGTACGCCAGTCCATAACATATCATTCAGATCATTTTTAGAACGCTTTGCTTTAACGTGAGCAATCAACAGATCAATTTGCTTGGTTGAAGCTACTGAGATGGCAGCAGCAACTGCTGATATCCCTACATTTCGGTTAATTATTAGACCTTGTGAAACATATTCAAGCAATTTAGTTTGATTCAAACCATTTTTACGAATCGTTTTAAGAAAATCTTTTTCTAAGGCCGAAATGGCTGTTTCTACGGTTGCTTGGTTCAATTCTTCCTTTCGCATTCCAAGGGCAAAAAATCCTATACTTAACAACGTAAGAATAAAAAGAGTGGTATTTAGTGACCATGCAGCCGTATTTACCACTATAATAAACAAAACAGCAAACCAGAAAATTGCCTCTCTTTGCACTGCCCTGTATTGAACCCGCGTTTCATCTTGATCACTTTTTTTATTTTCATTTTTATCTTTAATAATGTTCTTTTTAGGCATAACATCACCCTTTTACTAAAGGCTTTTTAAAAAAAAGCGATTTTACGTATAATAAAAGTATAAATCAAAATGTAACCTGAATATCTTAGGGTTTTTAAATGATTTTATAAAACTATCCGCTTAACGGTTACCTCACAAATAATATTTGCTAAAATACCTAACAGCAATAAATAAGTTATCTGGATAAGTATAAAATAGATATGAGCATTCTGAGCAGAACGCTATTCATTTGCGAAATCACCAAATTACCGCATCAAAATAGACAACCTATTTGCTACGTTCCTGAATTAGCGGCATTGGTGAATATTATTCAGGCCAAGCATCAACAAACGCTATCCCCTGCTTTAAAGAAGCAATTTGAGACTATCGAAAAATTCAATCAACAATATGGTGTTGGCGTTTTTCCACAGGGTATTCGTAGAACCAAAAATTTTGTTGAAGCGCTTTATAATGAATTACTAAAAAGTAATATTCCATTACCCCCTAATATTAGCGAACTCGATTTACCCTTTATTATTAAAAATTATCAAAAGGTAAAGCAACATACCTTTAATCACGAAGTTAAAATTCACGTTGAACGTAAGCATCTCTCTTTCTTTGCAAAATATTTGCCCTGGCTTGGCACCATGATTACTTTCACGTTAACCATGGGCTTAACAATTAGCACATTCACCAGCATGCTGGGTTGGGGATGGTCAATTACGCTACTTTCAATCTTTGGGCTCAGTAAATTTCTCACAAGCTATGCTGACATTTCAGGCGGCCCTGAGCGGCGTATGACTTTATTAGGATTATGGCTAGATAGACTGAATTCAGAGCATTATAAACAATTCGGTAAATACTCACTGCCCAAAATTGCCTTAATCAGCTCAGTCATTGGGATCTTAGCCTGTAGTTCTCTGTTAACTTGGTATGGCGCTTGGCATTTAATTCGGTGTATGCAAGGCATGTCTTATTTGCCCAATATGATCGCGGTTACATTGGCAGGGATCTTTGCTTGGTCGAGCGCTGGCGCAAGTTTTGGACGCATTTATCAAGATTTATATCAGTTGTTATTTCATTATTTCTCTGCTCATTTTACCCTTGATTCATTTAATGAACATGAAAAATTGGATATGCAAAAACTGCAACAACATTTCTCAACGAAAAATAAAGCATTGGTTTCATCGATTAAAAGCAAAGCCACAATCACACCTTACCAGCAGCTTACTAAACAACAAGCAAAGAAATCTCTCCATAAAGAGGCAAACTTAAAACTAGACACAGAAATACCACTAAAGCGCAAAGCTCATTATCGTTAACGTTATTTAAAGGCTGCGTCTTTTAACGCTTTAATTTCATCACGAATGGCAGCAGCTTGTTCAAATTCTAAGTTCTTCGCACACTCATACATTTTCGCATCCCAACGTTTAATTCGCTTGGTGATTTCATCAGGCGTAAACGCAGTGTGCGTTTCTCGAAATTGTCGGATCTCTTCCACCACTTCATTAGGTGGTGCTTCTTTACGCGTTCGTTTAGCAACTTTCTGCTGCGATTGACGGGTAAAATAAGCTCCTTCCATAATGTCAGTAATGGCTTTTTTCACGCTGGCTGGGGTAATGTTATGCGCTTTATTATAAGCTTGCTGCTTGTTACGGCGTCTATCGGTTTCTTCCATTGCACGATGCATGCTACCCGTCACCTTATCAGCATACAAAATGGCGGTGCCATTAATATGACGCGCTGCTCGTCCAATTGTTTGAATTAAAGAACGGGTTGAACGTAAAAAACCTTCTTTATCAGCATCAAAGATGGCAACCAAAGAAACCTCTGGCATATCCAACCCTTCTCGCAATAAATTGATCCCCACTAACACATCAAACACGCCAAGACGTAAGTCACGAATGATTTCTACGCGCTCAACCGTTTCTATTTCAGAATGCAAATAACGTACTTTTACGCCCTGCTCTGCCAGATAATCACTTAGATCTTCCGCCATTCGTTTGGTTAAGGTGGTAATTAAAACCCTTTCTTTTACCGCAATTCGCTTGTGAATTTCTGATAAAACATCATCAACCTGATGGGCAACGGGTCGAATAATCACTTGCGGATCAATAAGGCCTGTAGGACGAACAATTTGTTCAATCGGTTTACCGGAGTGTTCTAATTCATAGTCACCCGGTGTTGCAGAAACATAAATAGTTTGTCTGATGATATTTTCAAACTCTTCAAAGCGTAATGGACGATTATCTAATGCCGATGGCAAACGAAAGCCATATTCCACTAAGGTTTCTTTACGGGAACGATCGCCTTTATACATGGCACCAATCTGCGGCACCATCACATGCGATTCGTCTAAAATCATTAACGCTTCTTTCGGTAAATAATCGATTAACGTGGGTGGGGGATCCCCGGGCTTGCGCCCTGATAGATGGCGAGAATAATTTTCAATCCCATTGCAATAACCTAGCTCCAACAACATTTCTATATCATATTGCGTACGTTCTTCTAAACGTTGTGCTTCTAATAATTTACTGTTATCACGTAATTCATCTAAGCGTTGTTTTAATTCCAATTTAATATTATCAACAGCATCTAATACTTGCTGACGAGGAGTCACATAGTGTGACTTAGGATAAATCGTAATACGGGGTACGGATTGTTGTACTTGTCCGGTTAATGGGTCAAAAATTGAAATACTATCAATTTCATCACCAAATAACTCAATACGAACGGCGAGTTGATCAGACTCTGCAGGAAATACATCAATCACATCACCGCGTACGCGAAAAGTAGCTCGGCGTAATTCCATATCATTACGGGTATACTGTAGTTCTGATAATCGTCTTAAAATTGCTCGCTGATCAATTTTTTCGCCACGACTTAAATGTAACATCATGGTCAGATAAGATTGTGGATCGCCCAAACCATAAATAGCAGAAACCGTTGCCACAATAATGGCATCTTTTCGTTCTAATAAGGCTTTGGTTGCCGAAAGACGCATTTGCTCAATCTGTTCATTGATAGAAGCATCTTTTTCAATATAGGTATCAGAAGAAGGAACATACGCTTCCGGTTGATAGTAATCGTAATATGAAACAAAATATTCAACCGCATTCTCAGGAAAAAAGCCTTTCATCTCACCATAAAGTTGTGCTGCCAAGGTTTTATTGGGCGCCAGAATTAAGGTGGGTCGTTGCAGCGTTTCGATGACTTTGGCAACGGTAAAGGTTTTACCTGAGCCTGTTACCCCTAACAAGGTTTGATGCAGCACTCCATCATCGATCCCTGCTAACAACGACGCGATGGCTTGGGGTTGATCACCTGCGGGGGCAAAGCTTGTTGCCAATCTCAGTTTTTTACTCATTTTCTGCAAAATCTTATCAGTTCGACTCAACTATGGCATATTATCGCATTTTTATGATTATAATGATGAGGGTACTCGATTGGACATCCAACTTGCAAGTCGCGTTAAGCGCATTAAGCCGTCTCCCACGCTCGCTGTCACACAACGGGCTGCCGAATTACAAGCGGCAGGTCAAGATATTGTCAGCCTAGGTGCAGGTGAACCCGATTTCGATACCCCCACTCATATCAAAGAAGCCGCCATTAAAGCGATTAAAGATGGCAAAACGAAATATACCGCAGTAGATGGGATCCCTAGCTTAAAAGATGCGATTATCGATAAATTGCAATCGTTTAATGGCTTAGATTACACCCGAGATCAAGTGATTGTTTCCACCGGTGGCAAACAATGCATTTACAATCTGTTACAGGCGGTTATTCAAGAAGGCGATGAAGTGATCATCCCAGCGCCTTATTGGGTATCATACCCGGATATGGTTTTACTGGCCGATGGTGTTCCGGTCTTCATCCCTACCGATATGGCGGCTCGCTTTAAAATCACGCCAGAGCAACTGGAAGCGGCTATTACGCCCAAAACCCGCATGCTCATTATCAATAGCCCCTCTAACCCCAGCGGGATGTCTTATACGCATGCTGAATTGAAAGCATTGGCGAATGTCTTATTGAAGCATCCCAATATTCTCATTGCGACCGACGATATGTATGAGCATATTCTGTGGACAAAAGAGCCCTTTGCCAACATTGCTATGGTCTGCCCTGATTTGCTCGATAGAACCATCGTATTAAGCGGCGTCTCCAAAGTTTACTCCATGACGGGATGGCGTATTGGCTATGCCAGTGGCCCTACCACCATCATCAAAGCCATGAATAAAATCCAAAGCCAAAGCACTTCAAATCCAACCTCTATTTCGCAATATGCAGCAGAAGCTGCTTTAAGAGGTAATATGGATTCCGTGCATGAAATGGTTACAGTCTTTAAAAAGCGCCACGACTTCTTGGTGGAACAACTCAATGCCATTGAAGGTATTCAATGTGCACCTGGTGACGGTACCTTCTACGCTTTCGCCCGTGTCCAAGATGTCATTGATCGCATGCCTTTAATTAATTCAGATATTCAACTATCAGAGCATTTAATTAGCGTTGCCGGTCTTGCCCTGGTACCCGGCTCTGCATTTGGTGCTGATGGCTACGTGCGTTTATCTTTTGCTACTAGCATGGAAACGCTAGAAAAAGCGGTAGAACGCTTAAAGCGTGGTTGTGAAGTCACCCTTTAGTATTATGGATATTATGGAGCCGCTACTTCGTACTGGCGGCTCTTAAAAATATCGTCTTGACTTAAGGTGTAGGTGAAAGTACTATCTTGGCCCTACGAGACAATTCCCCGATAGCTCAGTCGGTAGAGCAAATGACTGTTAATCATTGGGTCGCAGGTTCGAGTCCTGCTCGGGGAGCCAACTTACTAATGCTACCTAATGTCTTCAAAATCTACACTTTCATCTTTAGAACTCATACCTCATCAAGCGTTACTATTTTAATCTTTTTTTATTTCTAGAGTTCATGGAACACCCCTGGCCAGTTAGAAATAATCAACCACAATAAAGTTTCTTTCTTCACTAAGTTCTCTCTTTGGGGTTTCGCATAACCTAAACTCACCTTAGATATGTTAATCAATGGTAATCAAATAAATTTGGTCAACTATATTGCAACTGGTTAATGAAAAACCTAAATACTTGTGTGGAATCCCCAAACAAAATGTGTACCTTAAATGAATATATAAATACACATGATATACAGCATATTCTTTTAGGGAATGGCTTCAGCAAACAGATTTTTGATGGGTTTGATTGGCATAGTCTTGTAGATGGGTGTACAGAAATAGCTGATCTTCAAGAAAAATATGAAGAACAAAATTTAGAAATATTTATTGACACTCACGCAAACGATGAAGAAAAAAAATAATTATTAGTAAATTTATTGATTTTTTTAAAGAAACCATCCAAATGGTATAAAGGTAAAAGGCAATCGCATAAAAAATTATGAATGCATTATTGAAACATTAAAAGTTAAATCTATATTTACTTTAAATTATGACATGCTCATTTATTGGGAATTGTTGCAGTAGCAGCTAAAAATGATAAATTTCGTGATGGATTTTGTAACAATCTAGCTTTTGCACACTATTGTTTTAATAACTTCGATGGTACGGCCATATACTACAAATGGTAGATGAATTATACTTGAAATTTATATCTTTTTATCAAGCCATTAGTTTCGACGATCAGATTAGATTTGCGCATGAAGAGTTAATCAAAAAAGAAGTTACAATTGATTTTTACAACATAATATTTGATGAATATCAAGATTTTAATAATGTTGAAAATGAATTTATTAAACTTCTTTCTTTCAACATGAAAAGCACATTATTTGCTGGTGATGATGATCAAGTTTTGTATGCTTCATTAAAAGGAATCTCAGGGCATCGAAAAGGATCATTAATTTTCTTGAACGGGTTCATCAATGAGTTGCAAAGAGCTTGCCTTGATTAAGGTGTATTTACATCTACGGTTAATCTGAAATTGTCGCCATCTCACCCCCTCTTATTAGCAGAGTAATAGCCATAAAATATAGAATAACGACATTTCAATAAATGATATCGAATGTCATAAAGCTTCGGAGCAGCAATAGTGATTGCCGAACAATTTTATCAAAATCAAATCAACAAACTTAAAGCAGCTTTGTTAAGTAATAACGTAGCCTTACCCAATGCTGTTTGGTTATGTGATTTGATGTCCAAAAAGATGCTGATGCATGCTAATCTGTTGCAAACATATAAAGAAAAACGCACAAATGGTTGGAAAGTCGACCCCATCAATCCTGTTGACTATTTAAAACAAATAAAGTCTCCTAATAGCATTATTTTAATCGATACGCCACATACACTTCTTCAAAATTCTTTTTATTCATTTGAATATGTCGGTGAAATTTGTGAATTAGTGGGCAATCATCGATTAATGGAAAATACTATTCTTTCTCCAGAAAGATTAGCCTTGTTCTACATGACTGCCTTCATTGTAACTGAAATTCAACGGGATCCTAAAGCTAAAGACGAAGAAAAACGTCCTGAGGATGATTTAAGTGAAATGGTTTTCAACACATTTTATCCGGCAGTGTTAAAAGCACTTGATTCTAGTGAATATAAGTTGAAGATTAAAATGTGTAATCAGGATATTGATGATTACCTTAAAGATACTTTGGATATATGTGTTAAATATAAGATGGATTTGCCACTAATTTTAAGTCAATTAAATGATGAAAAACTTATAGAATATATAAAATATTGCTCAAACTTACAAGATCGCTCAAGGCAAAACAAATGTGAATTAGGAGCTATGCTTAAGGATGTTTTACCTAAAGCACTGCACACTAAGATTTATAATGATTTGATGAATGAAACAGTGGCTAAAATTGTTGAAGAAGTCGGTAATCAAATTATCGATGAAAATAATTATCCCAGAATGGCCTTAGTAGCTGGCAAAGATAGGCATACATTCATGATTGTTGGCGCGCCTGCTTGTGGCAAAGGAAGTGGAGTTCTCAAAGCAGCTAATGTTGTTAAACAAAATGGCTTTGAGTGGAGAAATGTGTGCAAAATAAATACCGATGATCATCGTCATATTGTAAGTCAAGGTTTCAAATTAGGCGAGGATGCAAGAAATTATGCTCAGTTAAATAATCTCGAAGCAATGATGATTAGTAGAATAGCCACAAAAAGATACGAGCAAAAAGTAAAAAATGGAGAGGCACCACATTTACTTTTAGATACCGTTTTACCAACCATGGGCAAGTTTAAACTGTGTTTGCAAAACAATGCGCAAATGCATTTATATGTTGTTTCAGCACCCGTGGATGTATCTATAAACAGAATGATGTTGCGAGGCCAAAAAACGGAACGTTATGTTAGTTCAACGTTTTTAATTGAATCACATAAGTACGTAAGTGCAGATTTTATCGAAAATATAGCTAAACTTTCTCAAGAGGGTGAAAACATTGACTTTGTTATCTTGGATACAGATGTACCTTTTGGCACAGATCCACTTGTTGTTATGTGTGGTGACAGCCGTAGAAAAGTAATCGAAGTTGTTGATCAACAAAAAGTTGCCTATTTTTACGGAAAGAAAAACATTAATACCCAAGGAAGAAGTATGAAGGAATTATATACTGATCTAGATGGCAATGTGATTAATGAGTTTGATGATTCATATATTGAAAAATTATGCCTCGCAGGATTCAAGGTAGATGGTGTAAAAGCAGTGAGTGAAGATAGTGTTAATTTAAATGCAAATGATGATGCCCAAACTTTGATATTTAACACAAATGTTTACTCAAGTAATAGCAAATCAACATTTCTGAATGTAAATAAAACCTTAGATAATGACGATAATGATATCATAGAAGTTTCTACTGACTACGGTGAAGAACTGTGCCTAAAAGAGTCAACCCCTCGCTTTGATTAATGACACTTGCGTTTATATAACTTTTATTAATAAATTCTAAAATTTCAAGATTATTGCCTTGTAGATATCTCACAAACGGCGATTAAATTAAGCGATTATTTAATAATTAACAACTACTACTTCCTTATAAATTGATTATTTGAGTATAAATATTATTTATAATGGCGCAATGAAGCTAATGCATTAAATCTACAACACCCCGCTCGATAAATTATTCTGATCCCAACAAAGGCAAGTACAAAAATGTCGATACATTTATGCCTTGTGTTGTGATTGGTTACGCTCGGGTCTTCGAGTTTTGAGAAGTGATTTAGAAAATCAGCGATTAACATGCCGTTTATCCTTAATAAGTCGAAATATTTATTATCTAACAAGGGCAGTTATCCAGCATTGCGTTGATCTATGGCTGATATTTTTAAGTTTTGGTGTGATTGTGCTCACATCCGTGCAGGTAAACCCGTGCAATAGCCCTGTCGGAGATGTGCCTAATCACACTAGAAATATCTATTTGACAATCTTATAATCAAGTTGACTACCATATTTATGGTAAAGATGTTGAAGATGTCGTTAAAAGTGAAATTTCTCCTATTAGTAAAACGACAAATAAAATTGACCCTATTGACAATATTCATGAAATGTTAAAAAAGATCAACATTAAGAACCGCTACGATACTACAAGAGTAAAAAAGAACATTATAGGAACTGCGTTCTTTAAAAGCCATCAGCGTCAGGAACGAAATATGCAAATCACAGATTTGCAAAACAACATCGATAACGCTGCAAAATTGCTTAAAAATGGCGCTGAAGCTACGTTGGTATTTGTAGGTCTTGATACTAAAATTAATAATTTATTAAACACTATTGAAAATGAAACAAAACTACTAGGAAAATCTAAATTACAAAAAGTAATCATAGATCTCAAAAAAGATATTAACTGCATGAAAAAGGAATTAGGAATTCCCATTGATGAATACGAAATGGCCAGTGTTAAGAAACGTTCTGGTCCTCCACGTAATCAATCATAAATGATACAGCATTTCACCCTGTAGGCGAATAATTGAATCAAGGCATAGTATAATTATAGTTTTTTATGTGCCCACACGGTATCCATTATTACAGCCATGATTATTGCTGGAACTCTTTTATTTTTTAATGGTTATATCTGGTTTTCGGTAAATCGAGATTTTCTCATTACATTCCTTCAGGGGCATAGTTTGCCCGGAGAACTCTAGTTATCAATGGCTCAATTATAAGGGGGGATTACAATTCTAGATAATGCCGGTTATCATAAAAGTGAAAAGATTCAAAAATATTTAAAGAAAAATAAATGGGTTAAACTAATTTTTCTGCCTCCCTATTGTCCACATTTGAATCTAATAGAGCATGTTTGAAAATACTTTAAGCAAAGTGTGATTTATAATCGATATTACGCAGATTTTGCTAACTTCAAGCAGGCATGTGCCCATTTTTTGCAGAGTAATCATCGCAAAAAATTTGCAACTTTGTTAACAGAAAAATTTCACTTAGTGCACAAAAATTGGAGTATGTTAACTCCTAATTTTGGTATAGCTTGAGTATATAGTTGTCTAGCCTTCCCGCAATCTTTGTACTTGTAACGCGCCTAATGAAGCACCCGTAGAAAAATTGCCATTATCGTCAAAAACCATAGAACGTATTCCTTGTAATTTTTTTATAAATTTTTTTCGTCTTGAATTCTGGAATATTTTATGAAATTTCATCTAACAAGCGGTAGCTAGTACTTCGTCCACTACCAAGGTTTTGTATAAATATTCCTCTAGACTTTAAATCCTGAATATCTCTTAGCGCTGTGTCTGTCGAACATTTTGCCAGTTTGGCATATTTTGATGTATTCATCTGTCCCACAAAATTATCTTCTAACATGCGATTGATAATAAGACGCTGTCGATCATTTACAGGGTGTTGATTAACCTTGTCCCAAAGCTTCGCTTTAAAGAGTACTTTACCCAATGATTCCTCTGCATTAGAAATAGCGCGTCCAAGACAATCTAAAAACCATTCTAGCCAACCAGTAATGTCAGATGTGCTGCGTTGCTGTCTTTCAAGCTCGTTGTAATAGTCTTTACGCTCAGCTGCAAATTGCGCAGAAAGGCTATAAAAACGTTCTGATAGATTATCTGCTCGAGCTAGTGCCATATCAGCAATGGCTCTGCCAATGCGACCATTTCCATCTTCAAAAGGGTGAAGTGTAACAAACCAAAGGTGAGCGATCCCTGCTCTTAAAACGGGATCAACATTGCTTTTACTTTCAAACCACGAAAGAAATGCTGACATCTCCTTTTTAAGCTGATCTCCACTTGGCGCTTCAAAATGAACCTTCTCGTATCCAATGGGACCCGAGACAACTTGCATAGGACCATTACTATCGTCGCGCCAATTTCCTACAATAATTGAATGCATCCCACTGCGCCCAGTAGGAAACAAAGCAGCATGCCAATCAAATAAACGTTTTGAGGTAAGTGGCTTGAAGAAGTTTTGGGTAGCATCCAGCATCATTTCCACAATGCCTTCGACGTTACGACTGGCAGGTATCAATCCAGCAATATCCATTCCTAAACGACGTGCAATAGAAGAGCGCACCTCTTCAGGATTAAGGTTTTCTCCTTCAATTGCTGAGGACTTCACTACGTCGCTTGTTAGGGTATTAAGACTCGCTTCGCGCTTAAGTTCAAAGCCTAGGCCTTCCATTCTTCCCAATAAACGACCTTGTTTATACCTAAGTTCAGCTAACTTGGAAGATAGTTTTTGAACATCCCAAGTAAAATTGTGCCAATCCTGATGTTTGTATATCCACATATATAATCACCGCATTATTTGCAGTGATTATAGCTTATATTTGTCGCACAAGCAACATTTAATGCCGCATATTATGCGGTGAATAGTGCCGCTATTCACCGCAAGCCTTTATCTCACTAATATGGGGCAGGCGATAAGGGATTTAGGCCAGCTTTCAACCGTTTCTAGGATCTCAACCCAAAAAGTTCGAAAATCGTCCCGCTCGGGGAGCCAAATTACTAATCCAAGCTCAAGCCTTCAAAACTCTACACTTTCTTCTTATCCACCTAAGCTTTATCAAGTATTAATCTTTGGCCCTTTTTTATTCCTAGCGTTAAAGGGACACTCCTGGGGCACTTGATGCCAACCCATGTCAATGGAGCTTAGTTTTTAGCCACCCTTTGCCATTCACTGACTTTGTTAAGTAGCAATGAATTTAAACTGATACTATTCTAAAAATATAATTTAGTTATCTTGCCATAAAATTAAAACTCACGGAGCAGAAATGAATCTTGAATCTATCTTCACTGCTAAAGGCTCGAAAGGCCAAATCATCGATGTTCAGGTTGATGATAATGCCAATTTACATGTAAATGGAGAAAAGGTTGTTGTAGAGAAAAAAGTATCTTTTAAGTGCTATGAGAGGATATTAGCGACCTTAACAACCTTCGCAATAGTAGTTCAAGCAATCATTGGGTTCTTAAATTATAATAATATTCAAAAGCAACCTCCCAAGGTACAAACGCCAACAATGTCTTCAAACCTTAAATGAGCTGGTTGGGTTAAAAATGAAGGATTAAAAACGCCTAATTTATTTAATTATGCTTCCTTCTTTTAATGTAATCTTAAGCAATGGTTCTCATTTTTAAGTTACCCATGAGTGAATGGATATTTTCTGAAAAGCCGTGAAGATTCAAAGATTTTAAGCTAGCCCTTAGTATGCCCCATCAACACAATTTTCAGATACAATAATATCATTCATATTTCATTCGGTTTTAAAGATATCTGTATAAACCTCATTTACGGCTTTAATTTTAACGGGATCAGTGCAAGCTTTTTTTCGAAAATTGCTGAATATTTTCTGAACTAAATTTACCACAGACTCTAGCTTAAGCTCACCATTGGAGCTATCTAAATTCTCCGCAAGCCATTCTTGAATTTCGCATTTCTCTTTAATTATATCTATGGTCTCTTGTGTGATAGCCACGAGCTGTCCGCCACCTGTACGCGCATAATATTTCTGTGCATACTGATTACAATATTGAACAACGCCTTCAATACTATCTGGATACAAAGTTCTTTTTGATATCCCTTTTTCATCAAGATGCTCTATACACTTTTTGCTATCAGTACGCTTAATATATATTTTTCTAAAATACTCATGTGAACCTTCATCTAAAAAACACTCTATGGGCAAATACTTTTCAGTGAGAGTAAACAATCCTTTCTGATTTAATACCCTTGTATTATCTGGGCATAAACAATCTTGAAATTCAATTTTAGCACCCAGTTGTTCTTTTGCTTTTTTTACATCAAAAAAGTATATTGCGGAATATTGGCCCTTAGAAGAACTCGTTATATCTTCAAAAGCAAAATATAATGCGGTTTTAGAATCATACGTCCAATCTAACAAAGGGGTCATTAATCCATGATGCCTCCCCAAAAACCACAACTGACTTCCGATTAAATCTTTGGCATATTTTTCTTTCCCGTCTAAATTGGATTCTTTGAGATTTTCACTAAATTTATTTAAAATATCATCAGCCTTTTCTGCATTAAGATTATTGCATAACCTGTACAACGTAGATGATAAAATCCAATTGCTGTCACTATGTCCTCTAAAAATAAAATTCCTATCTTGATCTTTTAAAAAACCATCATTTGTAACATGCAAAAATTCAGACCATAATTCAAGTTTTGAAACCGGTATACAAAAATCCTTGTGCTTTTCTAGAACAAATTTATCATACCCAGTAAATGGGGGAATCTCTTCATAGTTGCCAGGTGTAATTTTTCTCATAGTTCAAATACTCTTGTTGTATTTTATTATTGATTATATTCTCTAATCGAGTTTAGATCTTAAAATAAACCCCTTACCCTCTATCACTTCACATTAATTATACTAGAGGCTGTTTTGATCCTCAGCAGTAGTACATACAAACGAAATGTTTGCCTAATAAATAATAGCTAAACTTGGCCAATCCAGCAGAGAGTTACGATCTTAAACTAAGCTAGTTTAATATTTTTTCGATTTTAATTGTAGATACATCGACAGAAATTGTTTGTAATCATGACTACTTTTCATATGTCCATGATCAGGCTCATCTGCATGACACTTCGCACACAACACTTTCAAATTATGTTTTGTATTATTGTTTTTTTGACCATCTATATGATGAACATGTAGATATTGACGAAGACCAGCATCTTCTAAACATACCTTACAGCTCTCACATCGGTAGCCTGCTTTAATTCTTAATTGCTTACTTGTGACATCCCAATCATCAGGATAATCATTTACTGGAGCAGTATCAGAATCATGAGACGGCAGTGAGGTTAGCAAAGATTTAGAGAATCTCTTAAAAAAAACTGAAATAGAAAAATCAGCAACAATAGCATTTCTAGATGTTCTTTCCTGAGTATAGTTTTCCCAATTTAAATGAGTTAAACAATTGCGACACACATTTAATTTCTCATATCGTATGTCAATCTTACTGTCTTTCATTACATTAACTTGAAAAACCCCATTTTCTCTACGATACAATACATATCGCTCAGAACGTTTGTTCTTCCACATTTTTTCTAATGTCTCACATGTTGCAATATGAAACTTAGGTAATTTTATTTCTTCCCTATAGTGATTAACATCTCGAATGTAAATCAAAACTCGTTGGCCTTTATACCCAAGAGTTTTATCATCTCTAAACTCAATTTCATTAAGACTTTCAATTTCAATTCCTTCATTGTCTAGCCTAGAAATGAAATCTTCTTCTAAAAGAGAAATACCACTATCAAATTTAAATTCTTGTATAAGTTCAGCCTGCATTAACTTTCTGAGTGTGTTGAACTGCGCAAATTTATAAAAATCGACAAGCTTAACCATTTATATTTTTAATCTCTTTAGCTATTTCATCCATTCTAGATTCAGCATTTGTTACGATTACAAATTCAACACGCTGAGATCTATCATCATTTACAGACTTATTATCATTTAAAATAGGTCTTGATGAAGAAAAACCGCTAGATGTAAAATGCTTTTGCATCCATTCTTCATGTTTAACCAACGATGGCAAGCTTAAAATATATTCAAGCATAGATTGAGCTCTTTCTTGTGACAAACGCATGTTTTTTATGTAAGCAGTTTTCTTATCTTGACCTGATGACCATTTCTTTGATGTATGCCCTTCGATACGAATTTCTTTAATCGAACTTCTATACTTTTTTGAGGATGTAAGTGCAATGTAACGTGGGATAAAGTCTTTTAATATTTCTTTAAAAGCAGGTTTAACCTCATAAGATCCAGTGTCAAACAAAACATCAGGATCATCAAACCGTATTGTCATATCACCAAGAAGTTCAGCATTCCATTGTTTAAGATCTTTAGCAAACTCCTTTTGCAACGCTTGAGCGAGGTCGTTCTTAGTTTCTTCATACTCCTTAACGACTAGAGTTGTAGTTTGCTCAACTCTTAGCATGAACGTTACGGCAATTAACATAAAAACCATCATCAGGCCAGTCATGAGATCGCTCAATGGGATCCAATAGGATTGATTGTGATTATCCATGGTTATGCGGGTTCGCTATTTTTAGCTAAGCGCACAAGATCACGCAAACGCTCGGTCAAAGGCATGTAATCAGAAACGAATTTTTCTGATAAAGAAGCAAGCTGTTTACCAAGGCTAGTAAGTGAATCTGTTAAACCCTTTTCCAATTCTTTGTCTAATGCAAGTACGCCTTCTTTAATGATTCGAGCATTTTCTTGCAAACCAGCGGATACTTCTTGCTGTGATTTAGTAATTCCATCCACTAGCAGATTTTTAATTTCAGCTTGCGTTGATTGTAATTGCACACCATGATTTTTTATAACTTCAGAAGTTTGCGCTTCAACATTCGCTACTGTATCTCTAATGGTTTTAACGCTATCATTAATGCCATTGTATAATGAGTCTTGAGTTTTTTTCACAATATCAAATAACAAGTCTCTCATTCCATCATTTGCTACTGTTATTTCAGTAGTGTAATCAGAAATGATTTTTACTGTTTCAGTTTGTACTAGCTTAACACCTTCAGATATCTCAGAAATAAGTTTTTGGGTATTTGTTGAGAAACCAGGAATATGGTCTTTCATTGTACTTAAAAGCTCACTTAAGGCTTTTTCTTGGATAAAAAGTACGTCTTTTTGTTTATCCATGGATTCAAGCAGAGTCTTTAAATTTTGGGCAATGTCTGAAAACTGTTTTGCGTGTTCAACAACTGACGTAAAGGCTTCTGACGCTTGTTTCATATCGCTTGAACATTGCGATTGATATTCTTTTATAGTATCGAGCTCATCTTTGTATTGTTCCTGCCAAGTGACCAGCTTTTCAACCGCTTGATTGAGATGTTTGAAATTCTCGCCAAATTGTTCTGTCAAATTTTGATTAAAATCTCTAATTGCTTGTTGCAATGCCTCTATAAACGCTTTTTGGTTATTTTCCACCATGTGCTTAGCAAATTTATCAAAGGATTCCTGTAACTTACGTTGCTGATCGTTAGAGTCTTGTCTCAGCATTTTCACCTGTGAAAGTAGAGAACCTTCTTCATCTCCTGACAATGTCTTTCTTAAATTAATTATTTCTTTTAACAAAGGTTCAAAGGGTGTTGACGCAATTTCTTTGCTTGCTTGATGAAGAGTATCTTTACAAAATTTGTGCTTAATCCTAATACCTAGAGCACCGACCACACCAATAAAAGAAGAGCAAAAAGCGGTTTTAATCCCATCAAGTAATGATGGAATGCTCGCAGTGATATTATTGCTATTAAAATGTAATAAGGACCAAGCTATACAAGCGAAACATCCTACAATTCCCATCGTTGTTAAGATTTCTGGTCCATAGGTCACAGCAAATCGATCAAATTTGATCAAGAAAAATACTAACAAACAAACAGTAAGCCCCATCCAGAAAAGCTCCAAAGATGAGAACTGTTGCAGCATTGAAATGATAGTAGGCGCATTGGTATTTTCAGAAGCTAATACAGGGAAGGAAAGCATCGTTAATGTTAAGGCAAAAATTCTACTCATTATGTGATCTTAATATTATTTATAAAACAAACTTATCCTCCTTGATTTCTATAATGCTAGGTTGATTATGACTCATATATCATAATTAGTTACAAAGCTTGCAATGGTAAGCATTTTATTTGAAAAATTACATACAACCAAGCCTTCTTTATTGTATTTATCTTGATTTACATGCTTTCGATTGCTTTATTTTCTACTTCATAGCTCTTATTACAGCTTATGCAGTTATTCGTCGTGATGGTTAATTATGGCTTTCATATTTCTATAAAATTATTTTACTTACTAATAAATCATTGTAAAATATAGCTTCCTTAGTACCCGCGTAGCACATAATGAAGTCAGAAAACATAGTAAAGTTCTATCACTATAAACCTTTATCAGAAAAACAGCATTTAACATTCCTTGAAAATTACCTAAAGCAGACAGTCTGGTTTACTCCGCTAAAAGAGTTTAATGACCCTTTTGAGGGCAAATTTTTATTTAAAGGTTTTACGCCAGAATACATTTTAAATAACCCTTCCTTACTCAACCATTTTTTAAAGCATTACCAAGGACGCGGCGAACCTAACTTAACTGCGAATGATCTAAAAGTAAGACTGGGCTCTCCTGAGTTTCAACAAATATTCAATCAGCAGTCTCATCAGCAGCATCAAATGATTAAAGATGCATTCTCCAATCATGGGGCGTTATGCTTAACCCCCAAGAATAATAATATCCCTATGTCAGCTTATTATGCCAATGATCACAAAGGATATTGCGTCGAATTCTCGGTTGATTTTACTTATATACAAAAGCATGCCAGCGTTGCTCCTAATATGCTTGCCGAATTTATCCATAACATTAATACGGGAACCAGCATATTGTCGTTTCAATTAAAAGAGCATGGACAAGAATTTGTTTTCACTAAGGTCAGGTATAGCAATGAAATCCCTACAATCGATCTTGAGGTTCTTTTCGGAATAACTAACGAATACAAACAAACTGAATATTTGGTAAAAAATTCTGTTGGGGTCAAACTTTCTGATTGGGATCATGAAAACGAATATCGATTGATAGCAAACTCGAACAGCAAAAACTGCGGATTGATGAGTCTGCAATACTATGCTCCATTTTTAAAGGTTACTGCCATAATCATGGGTGCCTGCATTGAGAAAGAAAATGAGGAAGAAATACGGAAACTGTGCAAAACATATGGGATCCGTTTATACAAGGCAGTCTGCTCGGAGTTTGCTTATGAGTTTACAATATTGCTAAGTGAAGAAAAAATGTTGTCAGAAACAGAGAGATCTCTTTAGCTTTATAAATAAAATAATTCACTAAAGTATGAGGCTAGGTATGCCCCTTCTCAAGGTTTAATTAAGGCCATCGGTATACCTGCCCCCTTTGTCATGGTGGGTTTCTTTATCGCAAAAAGAATGAGAATACTATGATCTCAAAACCACTTCAATTTAAATTACATTTTCCTTACACTTATTTGGGATAAGTCATACCCATTCGTACCTAAAAGATCTTCTATCTCACTTTGGACTAAGACTGAGTCTCTACCTATAATCACTTCACAAAGCTGTTCAAAAACAATATTTTTATTGACTGCTCTTCCACTCACAATGAACTTGGGCAATATTTTCTTAGTAGGTCCCCTATCCATCATGCACCATCTATGCTCCTTTTCTTCTCTCCAAACATTTGACTTATATCTTGGCATATTTGGGTATATTCCTTACAAAACCATCAACATAGGTTAAATATTCTTGTTCCGATTTTGTCATGGCAAGTAATCTTGCAAATGTTTCAACAAAAATTAAAAGATCATCACTAATTGCATTTTTTCCATATTTTACATGCATAATAATTGAGGGAGATTCTTTGGAGTAATCTATGTCGTCATGTTTTTTGCAGTCGCTTGGGGAAAATCCTAAAGCAACACCTTTGTGATTATCTCCGTAATTAATCCATAAATGATTATTATCAAATTCTATACAAAAGCAGATCACATAGACACATACTTTTGCTAAAAATAAATCAAATTTGTTTAAAAAGTCATTACAATATCTTCCTCGATATGGCTTAAAAACTTCGCAAATAAAGTTTTTTGAAAATTGTATTTCGTTATTATCATTTAATTTATCAAAGCTTGTTAACAATAGGTTTTTTGAAGCAATTATATCTGGAAATGCTGTTGTAGCGGTGAAGTGATACAAGTTTGTTTTGACTAGATCATTTTTTTTGTTACGGGAATGTATTTGAGATTTTAAAATATCAAATTTTTTAATTAACCTGGACTTTTTACTCATACACATATCTTAATAAAAAACAGGCGTGTCATTTTTATAAATAGAATAAATCATTTTGAATGCCTTTTCATTTCAAATCATGATATTGACTTTGCATCTCAGTAAACCGTTTTTGCAATTTCTGGTAATGTTGAATATACCTATCATTTACCAAAAGAGCCTCAACTTCAATCATTCAAATTGACAAATACTTCCAGATCCGGCAATGCAAGTTCATTACAATATATCGGCATGGAAAATAATGAATTATTGTTCGCGCATCTTACCTATGATAATAAAATTCTGAACGAGAATCTTTTCTTGGAGAAAACGGGTACTAACTTGGATACAAAAATATTAAAAATTTCAAAAGATCAGACTATTTTTCTGGTAGATGGCAAAAAAATTGAAATTATTTCAATTAAGGATAATCAGATCCAGTTAAAAATTTTAACTTCTTAAAAAAGGCGGTGAAAACCGCCTTTCATTAATTTTCAGTTGATTGCTCATTCTCATCTAACAAACGATAGATAGTGCTACGCCCACCTCTGGCTTTAAACTCAAGAATATCCTAAGCGCTGTATCGCTGCGGCATTCCGCTGCTTTTTAAAACCAATTATTTTTAATGCTCACTACAGCACAACTATCTCAGCTGAATCACTTTACCTAATACATGAAAATCAAGCTATTGATTTCAGTGTTTAAAACCTATTTTCATTTTTGCCTCAGGAGTCATGCGCCCTTGCGTGTCAATTTTCGACGATTGCTTCAATTTATAACTTTTTAAAACAGCTCTTGGTGACGAAATATTTTTTCGGATTAACTTACCATACAGGGCCAATTTTCTATTTCTTTCTATCATGAATGTATTAATTTTATTGTTAAAGTGAATTGCTATTGGTTTTAGCGAAGGGTTTTGTGTCGCGTAAAGTTGCTTTTTTCCATTATGAACAGGGGGTTCTACTTCGTGCCTATTAATTTTTAGAAAATCTATAGGTCTTTTTCCTTGTTTAGAAAGCATGTCAGTTTTTGCACCTTCATTAATTAAACGTTCAACCATATCAGGCAAACACATGATGACTGCCCAATGTAAAGGAGTTAAACCATGCTCTGAATCAGCTTTATTAATATCAATTTTTTTAGTTTTTAATAAAGCATCAAATATTTCATTGTTTCCCTTTTGAATGGCTAATATTAACGGTGTACAGGGGAAACGACCTTGAGTCGCATCATTTAATAAGTATGAATTCTGCTTTTGAGCTAATTCAATTAATGCAAGAGCAACTGGATTATTATCAAAGCCGATAGCGGTACTCAACGGAAGCTGTTTAAACAGCTTGTCTCTATTAAATTTAACACCAATTGTCATTAAAAAGTTAAGCACACTTTGGCATTGTTGCTTAGATAATTTGTGTTGTACCTTTAAGCCTAAATAATAAGGTGGAAGGGTAATAAAAGGATTTTCGTTGGCGCGATAGGAGGAGCTGCAAAATGCCTGCAATAAATTTCCTTTAATTAAATGTCCGGCCTCGCCTTCAATTAAATATTTTAAGGTCTTAAAATCATTATCTAAAAATATTGTTTTATGATCTCTGCTCAATTTTTTTAATTCATTTATGTTCGCTTCTAAGCAAGCATTCAAGATTTGGCATCTTGCACTATCATCAGTTTTATTCCTAGGAAAATTATTGTCAGTACTATGGAGAAAAATTCCAGCAAAAACAGACCCTAAACATAACAAAATTGTACCTGTTAGTCCTAACAATCCTCCCCAAAATACAAGAATAGCAAAAGATGAAATAATCATTGCAAGCGCAATACCACTGGATTTGGATAATTTAGGAATTGACATTTTTTAAAACCATCTAACTCATGAAAGTCATCTAGTATACGCTTCCGCAATATAAAAGACCATTTTTAATGAAAGGAAATGGGATATGTCGGACCAATTTACCATTCATAGAATGGATAAACTAAGAGACCAGTACCGTATTGTATGTGTAATCTCAACACCAAAAGTTCGAAAATCGTCCCACTCGGGGAGCCAACTTAAATTAATAAAACTTACAAATATTCTTTCTTGCTAATTACTCTGCGTTAAACAACCTTTCGCAATAATTGCTTAGGCTTTCAAACTTTTCACTATATTAAACAGTTCGGAAATTCTAGATAGTTGCTTTAAACTAAAAAAGAATTCCATTAGAAAATTTGGCATAAAGTGCTTATGCCCCCATCAAGCATCAATCTATCCAAATAATATGTTCATTAGCTGGTGATCTTGGTAAATACATACTTAGCAATGGCGTATCGCTTATACCTGTAACATAACTGGACCATCGTAGATGATTGTCTCAATGCTAAGGGATAATCTAGTTAATTTTAGCATTCTTTTATCGCTTATTTCTCGAGCGCTCATCTACATAAGTTATAATAGCCATTTGTTGGTTCAATATGACCATATATCTAATTACTGTATGACAATTTATAAATTGATGATAATGTGAAAAGCTAATTGTTCTCATACTTGAGTATTTAAGTATTTTTTATGAAAAATAACGTACTTTTCTTTATTATTAGTATTGTGTTTGGATTTTTAATTTGGTTTGTAAACCATCACTTTAATTACAGTGGTTCCCTATTCTTGGCCCCTTTATCCCCTCTATTCAAACCTGTGACATTACTATTTTTTTGGGGATTAATTTTGTCATTTTTACCGTGTAATATATTCTTAATGATTGCAGGAACTATATTAGGTCAATTTATTTCTTGGATACCCGAGATTATGCATCCCCCATCCAGTTCTGTCGGTGGTGCATTCTATGTTCTAGGCAATATATTCCTCTTGGGAACCAGTTTTATTATCCTTACTGGTAACAGGGTGGGTAGGATTCTAAATAAATTGGCTATTAGAAAACTAGAAAAGACAGAGAATAAAGCACTTTTGCGAAGACCTTAGTATTAAATTATATTTTTACAACAATTGCATTCAACGCATTGCTTGCGGCGATTAAACACACTATTCACCGCAAACCCTATTCCTCATGGACGATGCAGGCGGATAGGAGTTTCGACCAGTTTCTAACCGCATCAAAATCTCTACCCGAAAAGTTCGAAAATCGTCACACCCGGGGAGTCAAACTTCAGAAAATAACAAAGTACATTATTCCAACTTATCCAATTCCAATGCCTTTATAAACCCGGATTTATAAAACAAAGTACTACCGTGTTTTATAAGCGCTTGCTTGGATTTAATAACTAATTTTAAATGTTGCATCTGTTAATCGTCCACGCTTTTCTCTCCAACGTACAACAGCTCGGTAAAGTAACGTTGGCTCATCTGAAAGCTTATTAAGCTCTTTTTCTATAACTTCTTGCAGCATTGGAGTAATTAATGAAGGTTGCCCCCCTTTAAATAGGAAATTTTTACTCACTTTATTTTCCTGAACTGCCGATATCAAATATAAGACAGAACATAAATTTTAAGGTTCAAAATTTGTTATTGTGCTCTACACATTCCTTTGTTTTAGACACAATAAGCTTAATTAATGAAATTTTAGGGTGTTATTACACATAACACAGATTAAGGGGGGCAGGTATACCGATGGCAATCTAACTAGGGTCATCGGAATACCCTGAGGGATCCCCACGAATATTTCTTGATAGTATCGTCATTGCGAGAAGAAGCCGGTGTAATAGGTTGAAAATACACCAAAATTACACGGCTGAAGCGAAGCAATCCATCTGAATATATTTCTTACGGAACTCTGTAAGATAAATACTCAGATGGATTGCCAACGCAAAAGACATTATGGCTTATCATTTTTTTACGTTTTCCCCGCGTCTTTTGCTCGCAATGACCAAAAAATTTCGTGGGGATACCTCAGTCGGTATACCTGACCTTTTTTTCTTTAGAAAAGATCAGGACGCGCAAGCGCGCCCTAGTTTATCAAGAATAAATAGTAAATCTCTACATTTTATATGTATCAACGAAAACGCCATACAATACTCTTGAATCAGGATCACTGTTTAACGCTGCTCCTGTATAAGAGCCTCCCAAATAACCTAAAACACCACCAACGCCCACCATGCTTAACATAGCAAGACAATTGAGCTCAATGGAGAAAGCAACTAATCCACAGGTACTTCCTAACATCACAGCAGGAACCACACCCCAATTATAAAGTGTTTCAGCATATTCTTCCGACGTAAAATAACTGCCACCAGAAATAAGGTACGCTTCTTTATCATTAAGTTTTTTCATCTAATCTCACCAACATATCTTTTAAAGAAAAGAAATTTAACATAAGAAAGTCCTCTTTGAAAGAAACGGGGAGAGATAACAGGATGCTTGATCAAATGACATCATTTGTTACTTGAATGCCTGATATGTGATAAAACTTATAATTATTATAAATTTTATTTAATGTCTCGTTTATCTCAATTCAAAAAATTCGAAAATCATTTAACAGCACAAGAGTGTATAAGCAACATTTATTAATTCACCGCTAGAATGAACTTCTTCATTAATTCGCTAGTGACCCTACATGTTTTCTAAAACTTTATACCTTTTTAGATGTCTCTTTATATAAGAACCTATCTAAATGGATATATAAATGTATATACCCGATTACCTTTTATTTGAACCCAAACAGTTTAAAGAAAAATTGACGACGGAGTTTACCGGAAATTTAGACGTCCCTAATGCGTTAAAAGGCAATCCTCGTTGTTGGAAGAAGCAAAATATAGCAGGAACTAAACAAAAGAAAACCATCCTGATTAATGATTTTAGATTAGAAGGAATGGATGAAAAAAAAATAAAAGAAGCCAAACACTTTATTGATAAATTAATACAAGAGGGTTTTTCAATTTATCTGTGGCAAAAGCAAGGTCCTATTAAATTAGATGAAAAAAATTCAGGAATGTTATTCTTACCCCTTGTCAGAAATGATTGTTCGCCAGCTCACCCACATGAAATGACAAAAGCGATGGCAAGTAAAAATATTCCTACTGAAGGTCTTATCGTAATGGATATTGCTGCCTTAGTGAATTTGCAAAATGAAATCCAAGATCAAAAAGTCATGCCAAGGGCTCAACCCAATGAGGTTGATATACGTGATATTGCAAAGTCGACATTTTCATTTGACGCTATAAAGAAAGCAAAACCAGACATTAGGGTCATTGCTCCTGCCTTGGATGATAGCATTAAACCACTTGAGGATTGGTTTAATCAGAGAAATGAAGTTGTAAGCTTTGATTATCGAGATTACATTATTGACACCAAAGACAAAGCAAATTTTTATTTTTCCATTGCAGAACAGGTTAAAAATTTACGGGTTCAAACTCTCGAAGGTTTATCATTTAAGCAAATACTTGAAAAGGGAGCTAACCTTGAAACCATAAAAGTATCCGATAAGGATTTTTTTCAGAAATTAGATATTCAGGATTCAGAGTCCTACCCTTCAATTCGTGTTCTTGATTTAAGCGCAGGTGTCGAAATTGAAAATTCCATGAATAATTGGTATCTCTTGATGAACAAGATGCCCAATCTAAAAAGAATCGTACTTTTCCAGGGTTTTCTTGATTCGATCCAAGAAATACAAAAAAACGGCTTTCCAAAAGAAGTTTTACAGAAAGCATCAATTGAAGAAAGAGTAGCGCTTTTTAAATTACTAGAAGAATTAAAAGCAATAGAACATTTAACATGCAAAGATGATGAAGTTATGGGTAACGAGGATTTTACATTAACGTTTTCTCAATCCAATCAAGACTCAATGCTCACCAATCTTACCAAGCTCCAAACCACCCCAAATCTTGAATCATTGACAATGACATTGACGCCGCTTAACACAAAAATGACAATACCTGATGATGATAAAAACATCTTGAAACAGCACATCAATAATAAACTTGCCGTACTTAATTTAGAAGTTATCAACAAAACAAAGCCAATAGAAGATAGTAATTTCCATTTCCTCAGAACTTTTAACACCGTTTATCAAGATATCACCCATCTTGCGCATTTTGCACCCCACCTCCAATATTTGAAAATTTCCATGAAAAAAGACTGCCAAATATCAGCGCAAGAAGAGATAAAATCCATTCCCTCTCTTAAAGCAATCAGTATAGACGCCGAGAGTAAACAATCACTAAAATTTTTAAGCAAATTAGCACCCAACCTAGAGTCACTTGAATTAAATGGGGAAATAGTACATGACGATCTTTTTAGTGTTGATTTTCACAAACTGCGTACCCTATCTATCAAACCAGGTTTTACAGCGAGATTAACTTCGAATTTTACGCTTGGTGCTTTAATAAACCAATATCCAAAACTAGAAAATGTAGAGATAAATGGAGATCAAATATTATCAATTTTAAAAAAAACAGATACCTTACCCAAAAATATAAATCTTAAGAAATTATCGATTGATTTTCCATCATTGGCTTTGAATCCAGAGAGCCACACTGTGATAGTCGACATAGTGAAACGCGCTAATCATTTAACAGAACTCAATCTAAAAAATTGTAAATATTGCAGCGAAATGATTAAAGAGCTGTCAAAGACAGGCGCAAAACTAAACAATATTAGAAAAATTGATTTTACCTCCAGCAATTTCACCTTGGAAGACTACGTTCTTTTAAGACAAATGGCACCACATCTTGAATCCATTACGATCACCTATTGTCCTGCAAGCAACCATGAAGATGAACTCAGAAAAGATAAATCCGTCAACATAATCAATAAATATAAGAAAGCACTAACATCAAAAAACGATACCTCTACAGATGCAAGTAATAAACAGATTGGCAAAGGTGACAATGAAAAAAAACGCTCAGTCGATGCTAATGTGCTGAATAAAGATATTGAATATGATTTAACAGAAATATTTACCGATATCAATGGCGCAAAGCCACCTCATCCCAATCAATATCGTCTTAGTGTTTTTAATACTATCCAATTTACACCTAATCCAGAGTCACCTTTTGATTTACTGAATCTCGGCGACTTGGAACTTAAACCTTATCAAAAATACCAATACGGTTTAGAAAATCTAAATCAAGTTTTACAAATTGCTCGCAAAGAAAAAAAACAACAGTTTCAAGGCAAGCATACAATGCTACTGACAAACACTTTTGCACCTCTGCCATCATTGTCAGCAAATGAAGTATTACAAGCCCTTAATGTGCAAGGGCTTAAACAAAGTGATATTGAAGTAAAATATTCAACCCGTGACAACCTCTATTATATAAGACGCAAAACATTCGGGTTATCAGATGTTAACATCGATTTTCTTATCGAGGTGCAAGAACCTCCTATCAGTAAAAATAAAAGTCTACAAGAATTTGTTAAATCATTTAATGCCTTTGGGGTACCTGAAGCTGATATTGACATGGACGGCTTATCAGGCGAAGACAAGCTGAAGCGAATGTATGAACATAAAGTAGGACGCTGCGAACTGCGTGCACTGATGTTTAAACATTTTGCTAAAGAAAAATTCCCAGAACAGCCTGTTAGAATTATTACAAATGATTGTCATGCTTTTGTTGAAGTGCTAGAAAATAAGCAATGGATCAAATATGATTTAGGAGGCTACCCTGCCAAAGCAAATATCAAAAAACCAGATGTAGAAGCTAGAAACACTCCTGTCACGGAAACGTCTGATTTGCCAGAAAAATCTCCTGTGATCGAAGTTTCTGTTTTACCCGAAAATCCTGTGGTCGGAGTTTCTGCTTTGCATGAAAAATCAATTTTTGGAGATATTTCTGATTTAGAAGATGATCAAAGTGACATAATTGAACTAGATATTGAATGGGATGATGAAGAATCTCTAGATCCAACCCATGTAACATGGGGTGCGCGTGAGACGATAAAATTAGAACCCGAAGCCTTTTTACTTAACGCGCTTTCGGCAACGAAGGTAGACGCCACATCGGGTGAACATCGTGGGCAAAATGTGTTAGTACAATGCGAGAACGATGAAGATGTGCAAACAACGTGTCTTAATTTGCAACATATGGCTAAACACACTGAACGCGCAGTGTTCGTTATTAATAATCCAGAAGAAATCGTTTGCGCAAGTCGATGGTTGCGCAGAGAAAAGGATGATACCGGTACACCTATGACCGGCCCTGGTGGTCCTTTACATGAATTTCTAACGGCGCAGCATCATCAGGGAAAACATCCCGTATTGATAGTCAATTGGAACAACTTTAGTGCAGATGAGCTTGTACGTTTTAATACCCTTATTGATGAGAATCGTTCAGCGGATAAAACCCACATTCCAAACGATATGGTTGTTGTAGGCATTTATAACACCCAAAAACCCAATGCCTATACTGGCAGTGATTTTTATTCACGCAATACCAAAAAGTGTTTTGTTAAACCTAATGTTCTTCCTACTGAAGGTTTTGCGCTTGAGGTGCCTGAGACAAATATAGGAACCAATGCCATTGAAATTGAACTTTATGAGTCAATAAACTGGAGAGAATTATTGCTTGGACAATGGGTAATGGAAGCTGGTCGCATTCAATTTAATGAGGGTCCATTAGCTAAGGCACTTGAAAAAGGGCTACCAGTACACCTTCGTAATGCGCCCTGGCATATTCCTGAGTTTGCACAATTTTGGCAGGAAGCAAAAATTCATGGCAAAATTCCAACTACGGGTAATACACTGCAGGTACCTGTTTCATTTTGGGAAAATCTAAATCAAAGTAAAGGTTATGATTGGAAGGTATTATTAACAGCACATCATTTTGAGCCAAACCCTCAAAAACTCATCAACCCCTTTGTTATCAATCCAGGGACTTTTAATCAATTTATTGATCATTATGATATTCAGAACGATTTGCCACAATTCACTAAAAGTGTATTTTCTAAATATGAAAATAAAGAAGTTAATTTACTGCTGACATCATCTTTAAGTGCACCGAATTGGCATCAACTACTTAAAGAAGCTAAACGTTATAATGTTACATTACATATCGGAGTCCCAGAAGAGATCAGCTTACCGGAGTCTTTAGAAAAAGATTGCGATGTACAACGCTTAAATCAAAAAAAGCAGTCAATAGCTGATGTGACTTTAATTGTAAGCTCTGACGTCAGTATGACTGCAGAAAAACTAAAATTAGTGCATGTGAAGGATAAACCTTTTGTCATTGACGTGTCAGAATGTGATAATAGCGATATTTTTTATTCCAACAAAGCTAAACTGGATGAAAAAGAAAACAACATAGCATTTGAAACAAAAATCAGCGATATTTGGACAGCGCTTCAAAATAATCAAACCGTTATTTTAAAAGGACGTTTTAAAGCGGAGTTAACCAATGCATGCATGGAGATTTGCTCACAAGGAGGATTAACCATCAATGGAAAATTTGAACCCCTCAAAGGAAAACTTATATTATTAAGTGATGCGCCGTTGTCAACTGCATTTGAAAGCAAGAACGACACGCCAGACTTACAAGAAAAAATAGATCATATTTTAGCAAACGAATATTCAGAAGAACTTCAACGCGCTATTAAAGCACACAATTGGCCAAAAGATGCCACCTTCGCGCAAATAAAAGCGGCTATCAATCAATATCAACGCACTATGCCACCTCACTTTGATATCCAGGAAGGAATTCTCAAAATTGCCACGAAAGAATCACAAGCAAGACAAGCAATGGATTTTAGTGATGAACATGTCGATAAAGTTTGTAATGAATTTATTGCCACACGTTTAGAGGCACTTAAAAATATTTTATCCCATGCTCCTTTTGCTTTTATTGGGGGTAAAACAGGTGTGGGCAAAAGCACCTTCATGAAACGCTATATTACGCCTGAAAATGGTTTTACACTTTATAATGAAATTCAAGGCTTAGAAAATTGGGCAAATAATCAAACGAGAGGTACAACAAAAGTTCTATTCTTTGATGAAGCTAATATTTCAGATAATGACTATACCCTTTTTGAAGGATTATATGAAATACCGCCAAGAATTTTGATTAATGGCAAACTGATTACCTTAACGGAAGATCATAAAGTCGTTCTTGCAGGCAACCCAATGAGTTATGGTGGTGAGCGACATTTACCCACTCTGCTATCACAACATGGCAATGCATGCACTTTTGATCTCATGCCCATTGAATATATCTATCGGGATATTTTAAAACCTGTGTTCGATGCGGCAAAAGTGTCAAAAATAAATTCCAAGGTATTTAGCGAATGCATCTTAACAGCATACCAAGATATCTGTGCTTTTTCTGAAGATGAAGTTCTTATTAGTCCAAGGGAATTAAAAATGATGGCGATGATGATGGTTTCATCGATCCTGAGTGAAAGCAACCATCAAAATATTGTTTATGAAGTAGCAAGTCAATGTTTACCGGATGACAAAAAAGAAGAATTTAAGCATTCGTTTTTATCTAAATATCCAAAGAGTTTATCTTCAAATAAACGTGTTCTACCTTCGCAAACAACCGCAGGTAAAAATTTTACGTTAACACCTTCTAGAGTTCCTATTTATGATTCTCTACTACGGTTACTTGCCGTACGAGAAACAATGATAACAAGCAACGATGAGGCGCTTAAAACATCTGGTTTAGGTGGGATGATTTTAGAAGGCGAGCCCGGTACGGGGAAAAGCCATTTTTTAATCGATGTTTTAATGAAACAGGGATATCAACCATTTCCTACTAAGATCGACACCGATAAAGTTTTTTATATCATTCCGGCTAGTATGTCTTTTGAAGAGAAGAAAAATAAGTTAATTGACGCTTTCGAGAAAGGGCTCCCCATTGTTATAGATGAAATCAATAGCACCCCGATGATGGAACAATTATTGAATAGTTTACTAATGGGAGAACATCCTATTACCAAGAAAGCATCTGACAATCCCGGATTTTTTCTCTTGGCAACGCAAAATCCAATTTCAATGGCAGGTCGACAAGCAACGAGTCAAGCTATCAAACGGCGCGTCTTATTTCATGAATTTAAGGCTTATAATGGAACTGAAATGCAAGATATTTTAATTGAAAGCTTTGCGAATGTTCCTTTAAAAAATATTCAAACCCTGATCCGTCATCATCTTAATGCAGTACGTTACGCAAAAGCACATCATTTGGAGCCAGCACCTGTATTTAGGGATCTGTATAAAATTGTTGAAAAAATAGCTGAACGCTTTCCAAAAGATATTGTCAAAGTGAACTTTGAAGCGGAAAAAGTCCTTATACAGCAAAATGAAAATGTCTACAGAGCACCCAAAATCACGCATAGCCTGAAAAAAAGTAGAGACCAATTAACATTTAAATCGCAAATTCAAGAAGAAAATATTCCTCCCACACCTAACCTTGCACCCAAGACAAGGTAAGCAATGAAATGCCATTAAGAAAAGTCATCGGTATACCCTGAGGCATGCCTGACTCTCTTTGTTTTACAATATTTGCGCTACCGCTTGTTCAAAGTATTGGTTAAAACCAATAATCTTGGCTTTTTTATTGCTTTTGCGCAGAAATTCGTTAAATGCTTTATATTCATGTTCCCTAAAAGTTGAATAGTTATAATATTCATCAAAAATGATAATGGAACCGCTAACAATATTGTCACCTAAACAATCAAAAACATCGCAGGTTGAACTATAGATATCGCAATCGATATGCAGCAATGCAATAGGATTATCTTTTAATATTTTGTTTTTGAATTCTGGAAGTGTTTCTTTAAATAGCCCCTTAAATAAGGATACATTGTGTAGCACAGGAGGCACCATGTCTTTTGATTTAAATCTAAATGTTCCTTTGGGAACGTCTATATCACCGCAATCCCAATCTTCAGGGAGCCCTTCAAATGAATCAAAGCCATAAATTCTATTTTTTGAATTTAAAGCAGCAATAAAATTAATGGTACTTCCTCTAGCCACACCCATTTCTAGATAAAAACCTTTAATAGTTACATTATCACTTGCAAATCGCATTATTTCTGCATCAGTATCAAGAGCAATTGCTTCTTTAAATTCATTTTTAACAAATTCTTCCATCTCTGGCGTATCTTTATAATAAGTATCGATGGGGAAAAAATTAAGCACTTGCTTTCCTTTAAACCACTCACTTGAGCATTCTGGAAGTTCAACGATTTGAGCCCAATCAAACCCTTTCACTTCTTTAAGAATAGACATAGTAAAAATTCCCATTTAGCTTTAACTGAACTAACAATATTTCACTTGGCTCAATCATTCAACCGCAAGTAGTCTACAGCGCCAATCTTCGATAAGCTTCGTCTGCTCATTCATCAAATATTTCTCTGCAAACTTTGCAACATAATCAGATTGACAATGCTTGTCAAAATCTTCCTTAGATGAATACTCCTGGATTAAAATGAAAGGATAGGGTGTTTACCCAGGAGCTCCAGGATGCTCTATTTGATGCGTAACATGGTATCTTAAGCATCCGCTTTCATTTTCTAAAGTAATAGCCGCCAGCTGTTTGAAAATCGCTAACAATTCATCATGATGTGCTGCTTTGGGTAACCATTCTGAAACAATAAAATAGCTTTTCGACATATCTTCCTCGTCTGAACAAAAGGGGCCAGGCATACCGATGACCCTAGTTAGGCTTATTTTAATGAAGTAAGGTCATCAGTACACCTAACCCTTATGCCTTTGGTACTTAGTTAACATTCTTATACTGCAGGTTAAGTATACCGATGACCCTGGTTAAATCTTGAGAAAGATCATCAGTATACCTGCCTTCTAGTTCTCTAATCAGATAACTTTCATTCTATTTAACAAATCATTGAGTTAAAATGCTCAAAAAGTCGATTGTATCTGCCCAATAACTTTCCATGTTGATCCTGGTAGAGAAATAATTTCGCGTAGGAGAAAAAATGCGTTATCGTTTTTATCGTGTTCATAAATATGTTTGTTTTGAGCTTGCAGACTTTGAACATACCATTGCTAGAACGGATTTCTTAGATCCCAAAGCATGTCTTGCACTTCAAGAAAAATTGACCAACTTAATTCATATGTTAAAGCATCATGGCGAATATGAAGATGCCCACATACATGATTTGTTACGCCAAAAAAATAGCAATTCGCAGCTTACACTTGAAAAAGAACATCAAGAGCATGAACAAGCATTTCATGATCTTAGTCATCAGTTAGAAAAAATTATGACAGTACAAGGCCATTCTGAAAAAATACAGCTAGGAAATGAATTTTATTTAGCTTATCGCTCATTTTACAGCGAAATGTTAAAGCACTTGTATGATGAAGAAACAGTTCTACTACCCGAATTACAAGCTTTGTATTCCGATGAAGAATTGGCAAAACTTCAAGCTCAGACTTATCAAAAAATGACGCCTGAACAAATGCTTGGCATGCTAAATGTTCTATTTCCGCATGCTAATCCAGAAGATATGCATTTTTTCACTAATGAAATAAAGCAGGCTGCGCCGGAAAAATTTCAGATTGTTTGGGAGCAATTATCAGATAACTATAAGCAACTCATTCACTCTTATTCTCTTAGCTTAACCTGAGTTAAACTTTAAGTAAGAAGGGTCATGGGTATACCCTGAGGTATCTCCACGAATATTACTAGATAGTATCGTCATTGCGAGCAGAAGCCGCTGTAATAGGTTGAAAAAACACCAAAATTACACGGCTGAAGCGAAGCAATCCATCTGAATATATTTCTTACGGAACTCTGTAAGATAAATACTCAGATGGATTGCCACGCAAAAGACGTTATGGCTTATCATTTTTTTACGTTTTCTCCGCGTCTTTTGCTCGCAATGACGAAAAAATTTTGTGGGGATACCTCAGTCGGTATACCTGTCCCCTTTGCATTTAGAGATTTAAAGATTTAATAAAATCTATTGCGGTTTGTTCAGTTAAACTTTCCCAGCCATTAGGTTCATAAAATTTATCAATCATAGCTAATCCATATTTTGTAAACTGAGCTTTTGTGCAATACTCTGCTGGAACAAAATCAAAATCAAAATCTTCTATCTCTCGTATCAAGGCTTGCTCACAAGTAAGACCACCTGAAATAGCATTTAAATCATTTTTAACTAATAATCGCATATTAATCCTTATTATTTTCTTAAGAAAAATACCTAGAAAGCAGAATTATAAATTTTCCAGGTTTGACTCTATATTTAATGCCTTGAAATGTAAAGCCGCCTGAAGGGATCGGGTATACCAATGATCGTAGTTAAATCTTGAGGAAGAAAGGTCATCGGTATACCTGCCCCCTTCAGCGTATATACTCACAAAAAACAAACACTCTTACCTTCTAAAGGCATGACAGATAAAAAAGCCCCTGAAGATCCAGGGACATTTTCATCTGCAAGCAATAGAAGACAAAACAGAAAAAGATTTTGATTTTATTTGGCATCAACAATCATTTTCATCGACTTTGACCTTCAAGTAATGGTTTACGTTTTGGTTTTTTAGGGCGCCGCTTTGTTTGCTGTGATTGAAATGGTTTTGACTCTGGTAGTTTATTTTGCGGAATAAATCCCTCAATATTGACACGTTCAATATTAAATTTTACTAAACGCTCGATATCATGAAGTTGCTTTATTTCATCTGCACTTACCAACGAAACAGCGTGGCCGTTTGAACCAGCACGACCGGTGCGGCCAATCCGATGTACATAATCTTCAGGAACGTTCGGGAGATCAAAATTGACAACTTGAGGTAATTGATCGATATCAATTCCACGAGCTGCAATGTCCGTTGCTACCAGGATTTGGACTTTACCTAGTTTAAAGTTCTCAAGGGCTTTAGTACGTTGAGCTTGGCTCTTATTACCATGAATAGCAGCTGAGTTAATATTATCTTGGCTTAACAATTTTACTAATTTATTTGCTCCGTGTTTTGTTCTGCAAAACACCAATGCCTGAAACCATTTTTCGCTGCGTATCAAATGGCTCAATAGCAAAGCCTTACTATTTTTATCTACTGGGTATAATTTTTGCTTAACTGTTGTGGCGGTGGTGTTTTGTGGGCTCACACTGACTTCTACAGGTTGATTTAACAAGCCTTTAGCTAATTGGCGGATATCATTGGAAAAAGTGGCAGAAAACAATAAGTTTTGACGCTTTTTAGGCAATAATGCTAAGATTCTTTTGATATCATGAATAAAACCCATGTCCAGCATTCGATCGGCTTCATCCAATACTAAAATTTCCACATCGTTAAATCTAATCGCATTTTGTTGATATAAATCTAAGAGGCGGCCAGGAGTGGCAACCAGGATCTCTACGCCACTTCGCAATTTCATCATTTGTGGATTAATTTTTACGCCTCCAAATACGACTGTGGATCTTAAGCGTTGATACTTTCCATAGGCTAAAATGCTTTCATGGATCTGAGCTGCCAATTCTCGAGTAGGAGTGAGTATTAAAGCGAGTGTACGATTGCTGTTAGCAAAAGGTCTTGTGCTAAGCATTTGCAAGATGGGTAGTACAAAACCTGCGGTTTTACCCGTTCCAGTTTGAGCACATGCCATAATGTCATTCCCAGCTAAAATAACCGGAATCGTCTGTTCTTGAATAGGAGAAGGACTATTGTACCCTTTGTCAACAAGGGCATTTAGAATAGCGGGGGATAAGCCTAAAGATTCAAATATCATTCATTATTCCTATAAGGTAATCGAGGTATCGCATAAAGTGTGCGTATATGGGAGAGCGGTCGCTGCGCTCTTTGGGATATCAACTATGCTCTGTACCCTTGCATACAGTAAATTAACTGGCAAATTAACACTGAAGGATTCAGAAGGCAAATTCTTCCTTATTAAGGTCTACAACATGACTGCCATATAACCATATGGGTGCATTTACCACAAATAAGTTTACTAACAAACAATCTATTAAAATTTGCTTTAAGAGCTCAATGAACGGGTTTAAAGAGAAAAGTTAATGCGGTTACTGATTGCTTTACAAAAGAATGATCAAGTATTTCAATACAAATTAAAGGATCAAGTCTTCAATATGTTGAGTAATGCGAAGACTTGATCCCAGAGGTAATTAACTATTGGGTAAAGCACCATTGATTAGTCTTTTGCTTACAAAGACGAACCATCATTGAGGAGAATGCCTATCCTTCTAATCTCAGAATCGGCCTTGTCAAGCACGTCGCCCCGCCTTCCGCTTTATGAGATATCTCATTGCCTTCATACGTATGTACTTTACAACCTGCAGCTTCTAATCGTGATTTAGTTTCGTTATTACCCTCAATGGTTAAACAAACATTAGGCTTGATGGCTAATACATTCGGGCCCATACTGTTGTATTCATGCTCTGGCACTTCAATTAAAGCAAATCCTTTTTCCTTTAAGTGTTCAATAAAAGATACAGGTAAAAACTTAGGATAGACTAAAGCTTTTTTATGATCGACCAAGCTAATAAGCGATTGCAAATGTAAGCAGGCTTCTTTACCTTGATCATAAGGCAATTCAACTTGAACAACCTTAATATTGAAGGGAGCCAGTGTATTTTTGATTTGATCAATCCCTTCTTGATTGGTACGAAACCCTCGTCCAATCGCGAGTGTTTTATTATCAAGCCAGAGAATATCGCCCGCTTCAGCCGTAGCTTTTCCATGAAGTTCAAACAAAATAGGAATATTTAAAGCTTTGAATTTATTTTTTAACGCACTTTCCTCACCTTTACGAAGTGGCTTGCCCATGCTTAAAATAATAGCACCGTGATTTGTTATCAATGCAGGATCGTGAACAAATATGGCATCGGCTAAATTGTTCAAAGGTTGATCGTGATAAACTACCTGGATATCTTGTTTCTTTAAAATAGCTACAAAGTCATCATGTTCTTTTTGCGCTTTTTCAAGATTAGGTTGCGAGGTGTAATGCCAAGTTTTAGGATCGGCTTTACCAAAAGATTCATCAGGTTTTCTTACGACAACAATTTTAAGATCTCCTACCATGGTTTGACCACCATAGTTTTGTTGTGCAAATAAACTCGTTGAAAGCAACATAGTGCAAAGCATAAAGGTGTAAGACTTTAACATATCGTATCCCTACATTATTCGAAAACAATTGAAGGGCATATATCGTTCTATGCCCTTATATTGAACAAAAGGAAGATGATTTATAGGTCTAAAGACTTAATTATGTCAATTACTACTGGATCACTTAAACTTCCAAAACCGTTTGGCTCATATATTTTATCTATGAGGGCCGTTGCATATTTTATATATTGAGCTTTTGTACAATATTGCGTCGGATCGAAATCAGCATCAAAATTCTCTATATCTCGTATTATTGCTTCTCCACAAAGAGAACCACCTGAAATAACATCCAAATTTTCTTTTGTTAATATACGCATATAAAATCCTTATCATGAAGTTAAAATATATTTAATCTTTTTATTATTCATTTTCAATTTACAAATCTTTAGACTGAACATTGCATTTCAGATAAAGTAATAATCACTCTATCAAAATTGTATCTAAATTCATATTCTTAAAAAACTTTCTCCGCAATATTTATATGACTAATAAAGATATCTACACCATGTGAGTAGCATAACATTTTTTGTTGAAATTTTTCGCGACGTTCATCGTCAACAATCATGTATTGTGCAATAAAATCATTCACCGCCCTTCTTGCTTCAGGTGTATTGTTTCTGGAAGTATCTGAGAATAAATTTCTTAAATGTGAATAAGTTGTGCATATTCTACAGTGTCACAATCCTGTACTGGACAAGCTGAATATCTAGAAACAAATTTCCTTGTACTTTTTTTCAGTAAAATCATGGTCTCATCAGGAAATTTATCATTTTCAAACTATACTTTTAATCGTCATCGTGCAAAAGAAGAATGGATATCTTATGAAAGTGCCGCCAAAGCCAGCCAATGAAGATGAAAGATTGCATGCCTTAGCTAAATATAAATTACCTAATTTAGCCAATGATAAAATCTTTAATCAAATTACAGAACTTGCTTCTTTAATTTGTGATATGCCCATTTGTTTGATTACTATCATAGATAAAGATACGAATTGGTTTTTATCTAACCATGGATTAGAAAGCAGTGGTGAAACACCACGCGATCTCTCTTTTTGTGCGCATGCTATTCTTGATGATAAACTCATGGAAATTACTGACACCACTTTGGATGATAGATTCAATAATAATCCTTTTGTTTTAGGTATTCCTCAGATCAGATTTTATGCGGGGATGCCACTTGTTGACCCAGATGGTTTTAAGCTTGGAACTATCTGTCTCATTGACAAAGTTACAAGAGAATTAACACCCAAACAAGAAAAAATACTTGGCCTGTTTTCTAAGATGATTATTTCCATTATTGAAGCAAGAGCAGGTGCTTTAAATAAAGTGAATTCATTTTTAAACAATGAAGAAAAAATCAATGAAATTGAAAATTTCAAAAATATGCTCATGCAATCGATTCCAGAAGGCATTATAGCAGTCACACAAAACGGAAAAATATTTTTCACCAATGAAAAAGCAACCAAACTCTTTGGATATCCTGCTGCAGAACTTTTAAATCAAAATTTCTTCTTTTTGCTCAAAGACAAAGAACTTGATTTAGCAAATAATCATATTATTATGACAGAAGCGATTAAAAAAGATCACTCGCAACTTCCCGTTGAATTGTCAGTGGCGCCTTTAAAAAATAGTAACCATTTTTTAGTGGTTATCAAAGAAAACTCTATTGGTAATTTTCAAAATCCTTAAACTATATGTCGCCCCAGCCTTCGCTGGTGCGACAATCAAATGAATCCTAAACAACTTCATGAAAAAACAATTCATTAAATGAAACAATTCTTTCATTCTTTACTATCATATAACCCATCACATGAATTTTACTTTCTAGATTATTCCAATCTTTAGCATTCATCACAAAATTTAAGTAAACTCGCTCTCCTGCTTGTTGTAAATCCATAGCATCGATATCGACATGCAATATTTTGTAATGGTTATTTAATTCTAAGAAATGATCATAATGTCCTTGAATACCTTCACATGCTAATTTAGCGTTTGTTATCATTTGGGCATCGCTACTAAAATACTTTGCAACGTCATTTTGGGAAAAGGCCATTCGCTTTTCACTGGAAATTTGATTAAACCATTTGTAAGTATCTTTCACGACTTGTAATTCCGATGCTTTTGCTTCAATCGTTGTGCTTAGTAACATAATAGCTCCCATCATAGTGAACAGTTTTCTCATTTTTTTAAACATAAAAAGCTCCTTACGCTGTATTTTGATAGTAGCATTAAGGTTTTAGATCAGATATCTTGTGTGGGTTGATATATAGCGCATTTGGGCCAATCATGAAAAAACCCCTCATTATTGATATTATTACGCATCCTAAGTCTCATGAGACCAAGTGGCATGCCCATGAAGAATGTCAGTTGTTTATATTAAAATCAGGTTTAATTTCATTTGAACTTGAAAATCAACGAATGATAATCCCAGCCGGTCAAGGAGGATGGATCCCTGCAGGAATGGGGCATAAAGCCAAAATAATCGGATGTGTTAGTGCTATATCCCTTTATATTGAAGCCAATTTATGCAAAGACTCACCGCAGCATGCTTTTGTTTTCACACCTACATCATTTTTACAGGAAATTATTACTCGTTTTGCTACGCAGCCTAAAGGTAAGCCATGGTTAAAATCAGATAATAATCTAATGCACGTTTTGTTAGATGAGCTCAAAACAACCCATGTTATGCCATTTTCCTTACCCATGCCGCAAGAAACGAAATTAGCATTTGTGGCAAAGCAGTTTATTAATCATCCTGAGGTTAATGAATCCATTGAATACTGGGCAGATAAAGCAAATACTAGCAAAAGAACCTTTACGCGCCATTTTCGTTCAGAAACAGGCATCTCATTTGCTAAATGGTGCCAACAAGTGCGCATTCTGTGTTCTTTGGAATATTTATCTCAAGGAAAATCTGTCACCTGGATTGCTTTAACACTAGGATATAACAGCGTTAGTGCGTTTATAAAAGTTTTTAAGCAATGGACAGGGAGAACACCTACTCAATCTCTAGATGGTATCGCTAATTAAGCAGATAAAACCTCAGTTACCAACCGCTTACCAACTGCCACTAATTCAGGATTGGTATCAAAATAATAAGGCAAGATTATTAAGCCGATAGATAAGGCCCACCCTTTGCCTCTCAACCAAGTAGCATCATCAATCAGTAAGGTGGTTCGAAATGTTTCACGTGAGTCCCTATCCAACAAGCTCCATGCAGGTAAAAGATCACAAGCCGGATCACCTATTCCCATCATACCAAAATCAATGATCCCGGTTACTTTCCCATTATTAACTAATATATTTGCCGGTAACAAATCACTATGGATCCAAACAGGTGGTTTATCCCAAATTGGCGCTTGCTTACAAATATTCCAAATCTTTAAGGCAGCGCTTGTATCGACAATCCCCTCTAAATCAGCTAATGCTTTATGTACTTCTTCATCTCGGGTGTTAAGCGGTAAGCCTCGATAGGTTGAAGGACCACTTGTAGCATCGATACGATGTAAGGAATTAATGAATTTTGCAAGATCACGTGCAGCTTGAGCAAGATCTAAATTGACCGCATTGATCGCATTATTCCCTTCAAGCCAATGGAAAATAGACCAATACGAAGGGTAATTATTTTGTGGTTGCCCTTTGCCAATGGGGACAGGGATTGCTAAAGGTAAATGAGGTGCTAAGAAGGGTAACCAACGTTGCTCTTTTTCAATTTGTATTTGTGAACCTGGCACACGGGGTAAACGAATGCATTTATCATCTCCCAACCTAAATATAAGATTATCGGTACCAGCAGACTTAATCATCTGTAAGGGCAAATCTGACCATTGCTGGAATTGAGATTGCAATAAGTCTCTTACCATCCTTTCATCAATATCAAATTCATTTTCATGCATTTTAATATTTGCCATAAATGATACTCTATGCTTAGTAAGTGTTTACTATTTAGAATAAACATATTGTACTACTCTACTGGCTTTCCAGTTGGTAGCATAGTACATCTATATGTGTATATTCAATCATCTAATTTAGATATGCGCTAGCTAAAGTTCTCCATAACCTTAGAGTAATAGCAGTAAGTACCTAGATTAACCTTAATTCTGGTCGTCTATACTTAATTTATTGCATTCTTTCGAGATATATTCACGTCCAGGGACTAATATGCCATCCAATATTGTACAAAGTGAAGCTTTGTTAAAATCCTTATGTCCGGCGGTACGTGAAGTTTGCCAACCGTTATTTAATTATCTTTCAGTCAGTTTTTTCAGATATATTCGTTCCTATCCAGATAGGAGCAAATATATACTTTGCACTAATGAAGACTGGCTCACTGAGTATTTCAAAGATAAACTCTATGATGTTGAATATGCTAATTTTCATAAAATACCTCGAACAGGCATTAGTATACATGGACACTGTAATGATACCGATCCTGTTTGTACCTTCTGGAATAAAAAATGGCGGGAACGGGTAATTACCGGCTCATTTTAGCGCTTTATGAAAAACACGATACTTATCTAGAATTTTACAACTTTGGCTTAAAACAAGACACTCATGCATCTAATAACATTTTCTTAAATAATCATTCTCTTTTTCATCACTTTATTACTTATTTTCGAGAAAAAGGTCATCCTATTTTGCTAAAAGCAGAAACCGCTAAATTTGAATGTAAAGAAACAAACTATTCAGAAGATATTCATAATAACTGGATGTTAGGATTACCTAACGAGTTTGAAAAAATGATTGTTGAACAAATGCCTGTTGCACAAATATACTTAAATGGCAGTCTAGATCAAGTATTTCTAACAAGAGAAGAAGCTATATTTGTTCGGCATTATTTAAATGGATTCAATCTGGAACAAATAAAGGTAAAAATGTCAAATTCATTAGATGATTGCAAAGCAATCGTAAATGCATTGACCAAAAAATTAAATCTTGTCTCTGAAAAAGATTTGCGCTCCACTCTCATCGCCAATCGAATTCAGAAAAAAATATCCTTTATTAAGTGAATCAATATTCCTAACATAGTCTTCAGTTTATTAGAAATAAAGTAAATAAAGGTAAAGAAACCTTTTCTATGACTCATAGAATCGGTAATATATTATGTATTGGCGTAGCTCCTAACATGCGTTAACAATAAAAAACCGGATTGATAGAAACCCATGCTTAACAAACCTGATATTCAAGATGAGGAAATAATCCATTGTTTGCAAAATGAATATGGATTAAAAGTAGAAGAAATCTCATTCTTGCCCCTTGGGGCCGATCTGAATACCGCTGTCTATCGCATTATAGCAAACGATAAAATGAGTTATTTTTTAAAGTTACGACGCGGCGAATTTAATGAAGCTGCCGTATTGGTCCCTAAATACCTTGCCGATAGTGGTCTAAAGCAAGTTATCCCACCGTTAGCAACAAATACAGATCAACTTTGGGCCAATTTAGCATCCTTCAAAGCGATATTATCCCCTTTTGTCGAGGGCCGTAACGCGATTGAAAGACACTTAACACAAGAGCAATGGATTGAATTTGGTTCAACACTCAAAAAATTTCACAGCATCGATATTCCTAAAGCACTCACCCATAGAATACCCAAAGAAGCATTTTCATCCCGTTGGCGCAAGACGGTAAAGGCTTTTCTTGAACGTATCGAAATAGATGCTTTCCTAGAACCTGTTGCCATTAAAATGGCACTATTCTTGAAATCAAAAAGCGAAGAAATACGTCAAATGATTGAGCGTACTGAAAATCTTGCAAGCATACTGCAAAAACAACCAATCGACTCTATTTTATGCCATGCAGATATTCACGGTTGGAACCTATTAGTTGCTCATAATGGCGAATGGTATATCGTTGACTGGGATACCCTTTTATTGGCCCCTAAGGAACGTGATCTCATGTTCATTGGTGCTGGGCTTGGTGATAGTGGACGCCCCCCTCTTGAGGAGGAAACCCTGTTTTATCAAGGATATGGCCTAACCAATATAAACCACGCTGCTATTGCCTATTATCGCTATGAACGCATCATTGAGGATATTGGCGTATATTGTGAACAAATCTTCCTCTCAGATGAGGGTGGTGAAGATAGGATGCAGTCATTTGAATATTTACAATCTCATTTTCTGCCAAACAGTACTATTGAGAGAGCTTATCAGTCTGACAAATTCTTTTTATCATCCTACCGCTGAAAATGAACAGATTTTTTAACTTCCAAATAGTGTAACTACAATTTTTATGACGGTGCCCCCACTATTTACCGCTTATCTGCTTAGCCTCTCCAATTAGTTAATTTTCTAAATACAAATAGGAATTTTCCTGACATACTGCTCAAAAATTAATTAAAGCGACATGGGGACAGCAGCAATGGCATTATCACAACCTTTTTTAAATTCTTTGAAAAATAGCGATGAAAAGAAAAATGCAAAACTGTTTAACAAACTGCCTTTCGAAAATAACGCTTCTATAGCCTTAAATGATGAAGCAGAAACACTTCTCAAAAGTATAACGTTACTCGCTAAAAAAGAAAAAATTGCTGCCCAACTACAATCACTAACCTTAAATGGTAAACCGTATAATAATGTATTTGAAAGCCTCGTAGAATGCTCGATTGCAGAACTCGAAACCGTTGTAAAGACATTGGAAACCTTGTCTTCCTCTCACCATTTAAGAAAGCTGATAACTCAAACCCATGATTTGATAGGTTATTTTAAAACAAAGTATCAACCTAAAGGATTATACGGTTGTTTAGCCCTTGCGAACGATTTGTGCTCTTCTGACAGATCAATACCTTTTCAATATGCCATGTTAACGGGTGTTATCATGCCAGTCATGTCTCTTTTCGATGATTTAGAAAAAGATGGCGACTTAACTGTAAATTCTATATCTAAAATAGATATCGCCAAAGCAAAACTTCAAGCAGCGTTAGCACAATTTAAAAAAGACAAAGATCAGATGTTACAAAAGGAACTTCAAGAATATGACGATAAAATGGAAAATGAAATCCAACAAGCACTTAAACCTAAGTTAGCAAAAATAACGGATTTAGAAAGCACATTACAAGAACTTCAACAAAAATACATTGCCAATAACAGCGCAGCCGACCAGCCCGAGCTCATTCAAACAAAAATTGAAGAGCTTAATGAAGAAATTAAGCATTTAAAAATGGAAACCCTAAACTATGAATCAACTTGTCGTAAGCTCGTGCAAGTCAGAAAAAGGGAACTGATAAAAACTCGGAGCAAAGAAGATGCAATTCTTCATTTATTCTTCCTCGGCATCAACTCGGAACTTGATTTCATCAAACAACGAGTCAAAGCACTATATGCAAAAAAAGAAATCAACAATAAATATTCAAGAAAAACTGATTATATAAAAAAGAAGAAAGAACTCAGAAAATTAAAAAACAAAACGGGTTTTCATTATCTACTCTCAGACATTGATGGAAAAACCGCAAATAAATTTATAACAAAGCGTGGCGGTAAATTATTATACAATCAAAGCCAAAGCAAATTAGCAGCAATGGCTAATAGTGAGGGATTGTGCGGAGGCTATTCAGCCGAATTCTTAGACATTTGTACTGCGCCAGATTGGAACATGCTTTCATTTACTGAAAAAATGAAACGGTTTAAACCTATTTTGGCGGTAAAAAATAGCTTTACCGCTGGGCATTTAGCCTCACTTTCTAGTAATAATCTCGCAATGACTTTAGAATCAGGTTTAAGATGGGATATTCAGACAAAAAAAGACTATAGCAAGAATGCTGCACTCTATGAATTTAAGTATGATGACACTGTCGATGAAAAACATCAAAAAGCACATAAGAGAGATTTTTTCAAAGGTTTAGTAGATGCTATTATCAATAAAACGAACAACTCAACATCCGCTAGATTAATGATTACCTTTTTTGACAAAAAAATAGGACACGTTGTAGGTTTAAATTACGATAAAGACGGTTTTTTATTTCACGACTCGAACACGGGATATATACATTTTAAAGATGCCGAAATGTTTGCTACATTCTTGGTCGATTATCTTTGCAGATATTACCCTTCTTTAAATAACAATTGCCATCTTTATGATTTTGATATTGTTAAGAAAAACACTGCTTCATACAATATTACGGCGAAACCTGAAGATGCCGATCTGCTAGCAAGCACAAAATCATTAAGAATGAAATCACGAGTTATCAAGCAAGAAAGCCAGCTATTAGCCCGGTTTGATAGTGTGAAGAGTAGCTTAGATACCCTATCCAATACGCTTAGGAAATCAATTTCTGCCAAACGCAATTTAGCAGAACAATCTACTAGTATCTCACTTCTCACGCCAACTGTTAGTTTCTTGCCAACCGCTGAAAGTTTAAAGCAGAGCGTGCGCCCCACATGGAATCAAGCACAAGCGTTACAGGATTTAAAAATTCAAGAAGCGGCTCAATCGTTAATAGCAGCTTACAAAAATGATTATGATAGCGCACTTGATCTAAAACCTGTTCTTAAAATGAGAGTTTTTCATGAGATACAAGGTCTTTTAGATCCAAAATCAAAAGCTGCACACTTAGAAACTTTAATTAAATTAAACGAAGAGCATAAGCTGCCAAAATGTGAGCAAATGTTTAAGCAACTTGAAACACTTTCACAGCCAACTCAAATTGCTTCGCTTAGGACCAAGATAAGCACCTAAAATCCACGAATCCCCCCTTGGCCTCTCTTTACCTAACTAAAGAGAGGCTTTTTTTAATTTTTAGCTTTATGCTTACCCTTCATGATCGTATCTTCATTGAAAAACCACCATAGAGTTCGTCCTGCTTGGCTAATAGCAGCACGTGCCGTAGGTGAATTTTCAAGGGCATTCAACATGACAAAATCATGGATTGTCCCTAAATAACGGGTTGCAACGACAGGAACACCTGCTTGCATTAGTTTGTTAGCATAGGCTTCACCTTCATCACGTAACACATCATTTTGATCGGTAATAATCAATGCTGGAGGTAGGCCTTTGAGTTCTTCAATCGAAGCTTGTAACGGTGATGCGGTAATCTTTTTACCGTCTGCTTTATTTGGCAAATAAGCGTCCCAAAACCATTCCATTGCCTTTTTCGTTAGCCAGGGACCGTTTTCAAATGTCTTGTAACTTTCTGTATCTAGATTAGCATCCGTAACCGGATAAAAAAGCACCTGAAAACCAATTTTGGGGGTCTTCTTTTCTTTTGCTAATAAGGTTACCGCTGCAGCCATATTGCCACCCACACTGTCTCCCGCTACTGCTATTTTATTTGCATCGAGATTAAGTGATTTACCATGTTCTGCAACCCATTTAGTTGCAGCATAGGCTTCTTCAATTTGGGTGGGATACTTTGCTTCTGGTGCGGGGCTGTAATCGACAAAAACAATAGCCGCATTCGATGCATTGGTTAATTCTCGTAAAAAACGCTCGTGGGTTTTAAAATCCCCTAAAATCCAACCACCACCATGAAAATACATAACAACCGGTAAAGCATGCTTAGCATTTTCAGGACGAATAATATGCAAAGGAATTTTTTTACCGTCTGCTTCAATCGTTTTAGTTTCAATTTGAGCAGGTGCAATATCTTTTGCCGACGCTTGGAGATCCGTCAGCACCTTCCTTGCCTCAACTGGGGTTAGCGTATAGATAGGTTTTCCCCCCGCTTTATTGATTGTATCAACAAACTCTTTTACCCCTTCTTGCAGTACCAACTCATCAGCCAGGACGATAGAAGCGTTGAAACATAGTGCTGCTATCGTATAAAGTGCAAGTCGTTTCATAGCGAGATCCTTCACAAAATTACCTATCTATACAGGATAGACTTATTCATTTATAAAGATATTGGTATTTTTATCATCTGTTTAAATATACCCAAGTGCATAGCCTTAATACATAAAGATAAATACTCATCGAAGGCTTTAAGATCATTTATTTAACCTCATTGAATCAGACGTAATGTATCTTGAGAGAGGCAACAGCGTTTTAAGCAATTCCGCTATAAACCAACTTTGCCTCTCTTTGCTTTTATTATGCGTAGCTGTCTGCAATCGGCAAACACATAACGAAGAAAAAACAGGAAGTAATTTTAAGATGTTTTGATAGATTATTTCTAATTCATCGAGACTAGCCACATCCAGCCAACAAGATAAACATTCGCGCTTTATATTTTCTAATAGAGGTCCATCTAATTCTAATTGGTAACGCCTTGCATTATTTTGTAAGTGAGCAGCAATTGAAAAAAAAGGGTGACTGATGACACACTCTCCCCAATCAACTATGGATATGTGTTGGGTATGTTTATCTATGATCAGATTATTTTCATTGAAATCACTGTTTACTAACGTATCTTTAATATTTTGCTCCGCAAGAAAGTGGCAAATTGTTTTAATGGTAGGCACTAAGTCTATAAGCTTTTCTAACTCGCTGCTTGTAAACCCTTCATTCAATACCAAATCTTTCTTTTCTAGTAATTCAATATAGCGGTCGGGGATATGTTCAATACGCCAATCGGGTATGCCGATTAACTCAAAAACTTCCCTCTTTTGTTCCAACGAGCGCAGAATGTTGAGATACAAATGCAGCCCTTGAATTAATTGCTCTGAGTCTATTGTTCCTTTAAATAAAGTCCGAAGAGAATAATCACCACAACTATTCATTAAAAAACAATTCAATTCTTGATTGTGGTGAAGAATAATAGGTATAGGGGCATCTGGTATGAGATGTTTAATTGCCTTGATTGTCTCATACTCAATTAAATCAGCAGGTGTTTCTTTTAAATAAAATTGACCTTCCGAGGTTGGAAAGCGGATCACCGTCGACCAGGGCGTTTCTATAACTGTTTCAGGAGGGTATTCACTTTTATCTCCGTTAGAAGACAAGTAGGCTTTCCCCCATTCAACCAGTTGTATTATATTGTTCAGCTACTTCACCACTTTCCAGGTTTTATCTGGGTTATATTTCGTTATCTTAGCAACATCTTCAGTCGTGTGCGGACCTAGATCCTTTTCATAGACTACCCCATCTTGCCCCACCATAAAAGTCATCACGCCTGAATTACCATATTCTGCCGGCCAAGCAATCAGTGCATGGCCTGAAATCATTTTGTCTTTCATAACGTAATCAAGTTCACCACCCAGTGCATCCTTTCCTTGGCTTTTGAGTATACGATAGTAATACCCCAGATAAGGTTGTTGTTTGCCTTTTGAATCCCCATATCCAGCTGAACTTGCTTGGGCAAAAAAGTCTCCTAATGGGCTTGGCGTCTCACCCGCATTCACAGGATAATAAAGACCGTCACGTTTATTGGGAGAGCTCATCAATTTCTGTGCGTAGGTGTTCATTTTCGCATGTTCAGGGTTAGTCATATAATATTCGCGCTGTGCATCGACATAAGCAAGAACTGCATTAATGGCGGAAAGTTCATTGCGACCGACCCGACGATTGAGAATTTCTTGTTTACCTGCATTGGTATCAAAGTACCAACCTTTGTCACCCTTCAACAAGGGTATTGGAAATTCCCAATGATCTTTTCCTAATGTTAATTGATACTCTACCTCATTAACTTTCTCAAGCTTATTTTCTTCATCACAAGCTTTTAAAAACTTATTATGATTCGCTTCATCTTCAATAGGATCGCCAGAGTCCAAAATAGGTTTTGCATCTGAACCCAGAATATTGAGCAATTTACTCATATCCTTTTCTTTAATGCTCACAATGAGTTCTTTTACTGCTGCTTGTGGCGTTGAAAAATAAAGTTGCTCAGCTTTAACAGATGATGCGCATAGCATACTGCAAATGACTAATAGCGAAACGATATATTTGTTCATGAGATGCAATTTCTCCTTTCTTAGCGTCGTCCACCGCCACCACGTGCGCCTCTGCTTGCAGCAGGGCGGCTGGCAGCACGACTCGATGCTAAACTATGCGAACCACGATTACTGTATTGTCTTGCTTGAGCAGCATGGTTAATCCCATCAAAAGCATTTCCTTGCTGGCGTTCTGCAAAGCGCTCCCTTGCCGCATTTTGTTGCCCTTGTTGACGCTGAGCAAATTGTTGCGACTGAAATCTGGGTTGCTGCTGCTGTCTTTGTTGATCTATCCTTTGTTGTTGCTGCTCTGCTCTTTGTTGTTGACGCTCCATTCTTTGTTGTTGCAGCTCTTGTTGTTGAACCTGAAATTGTTCTTGCTGATGCTCCTGAATTCTTTCTTGTTTTTGCTGTTGTTCACGAAATAGTTCTCGCTGTGCTTGTATGTCTCGATCTTGTGCAGACATTCCTTGATCTTGACGATCCGCTATTCGTTGTTGACGATTCCCCCTATTATCTTCTAATTGTTCTCTTCTTTGCTGATTATCTATTCTTTGTTGAGGTAAATTGTTCAGATCTTGAGCGTGTATTTGCTTATCGGTACTCGGCACTTGGGCGGTATTCGGCATTTGGGCGCCATAAAACCGTTGATCCAAACTGGATCGTTGCTCACTAATTTTTTGTTGTACCGCATCGATATTGTTATTATTTAATACCTGATGCCCTCGAAAAGCTTCTCTAATTTGCTCGCTTTGTATTTGTGCTTGTGCATACTTTTTCTGAGAATTTGCATCACGATAAGGTAGCCCTCTGCGATGAGTTGAATCATGTTTCCAGTCAGGATTATTAATTCTGTCACCCGTAAACTCAAAATAACGATCAACATTAATCGTAATACCTTGACCAGTCCATGAAATATCTCCGTAAGCACCATCTCTTAAAAGGTAACCCAGTGAGTATGCCAAGGCCATTCCAGGAACGTAACCATAACCTGCTGGATAGTAGTAATCAGCAGGATAGTCCGAATAAGGCCATTCTCCATATACGGTTGTTGGATCGTAGGATGGATAGGCGATAACATCGGGATTGGTCGGTTCGATTTGAATATAGTTTGCTTCTTGTTGTAACGGATCCGTGGTTTGTGAATCACCCGATGTCGCTTGATAATTAGGATTCGATATTACACTCACCGCTTGTTCATTGTTTGAATTAAGGTTACCTCTTGCTTGAGCTTTTTGACGTAATTGTTGAATGGCGTAAAGCACGTCATCTTGTTGCGCCAGAAATGCATCACCTAACTTGATTGTCATCTCTAGTTTTTCGCTCAGTTTGTTCAATATATCTGGAATAGCGGTCAGTGATTTAACACTGGGATCCCAAGTTTGATTTTTTAATGCGTTCTTTAATGCATCATCTTTTAAATTAGGATTCTCTTGCAACCATTTGGAAGCTGCGATAATTTCAATCGGATAAGTACAAGCCATCAAAATTTGTGCAAGTAAGGGATCAGGATAAAGTGCAATTGGGGCGACTAATTGTTCTATTTCAGCTTGTGAGAATTTTTTTGCTGTCGTTTGCTCAGCCTGAATTTGCCAAGGTAACAAGGTGAATAATATCAGTAGCCAAGTCATTAAAGTATTAACTACACGACTCATTGAAACTCTCCAAAATGAGATTTTACATAAAATAGCTGAAATAAAATCAATTTATGTTCAAAGGCTATTTATATCTATATGTCATTTTTTCAAATCAAGTCTACTGGGGATATGGATAGTGACAAGAAATAGATTGCTTCTCTTGCGCCATGATATTCATATGTTTTTTCAACAGATGATAAATGGCTAGAGAATGCTTAGGACTGGTTCAATTGATTTGCAGCATTCTCTTTCATTATGTGTATCAGCACGATATCTTGTGTCGGCACTAAATAGTCTATATTTATTGACATAATAAACTAAATAGTATATTTTGATGCTATCTTGGCCTATCTTAGGATATTCCTTTGCAGCAATATATTCCGATTTGTGACGCCATGGTGCAATTGATGCACCCTCTCATTGAAATTGTGATCCATGAAATTGATTCGGATAAAATCATTTACCTGAATGGCACTTTATCAGCAAGAAAAGTAGGCGATCCTTCTTTACTTGAACAAGAAGCCTTAGAAGAGGTATCGCAAATCATTTATCCCAAAATTAATTTTGATGGAAAATTGATTAAGTCTATATCTGTACTGCTAGAAAATAAGTGGCTGCTTTGCATTAATTGCGATATTTCTGTGTTCAGTAAAATGCAAAATATAAGCGAACTTCTGCTGAGCGTTGCCAGCTCTCAACCCCGTTCTCTTTTTGTTAATGACTGGCAAGAAAAACTTCATCTCACCATTCATGATTATTTACAAAAAAACAATCTTTCATTTGAAAATTTACATTCCTCCGACAAGAAAGATTTAGTGAAATATTTACTAGCTTTAGGTGCTTTTAACGAAAAGAAAGCAGCTGATTATGTCGCTAAAATATTAGATCTTGGTAGAGCCACCGTTTTTAAATACTTAAAAGAGTTGAGATAACAATGAGTGCTATTCCCGTATTTAAATTAGAAGAATATTTAACCCGTTATGAGTTTTCAGCTAAGCATCTACTTTGCTGCTCTGATGCGCAAAGTTTCTCGCTTTCAGAAATCCTAGAAATAGCAAGTCCTGAAGATAAGAAATTGTGGGATAACCTAAGCTTTAAATACACGGAACCTTATGGACATCCATTATTACGAGAAAGAATAGCAAGCTCGCTGTATCCAGGACTGTCTGCAAACCATATTTTATGCTTTGCCGGTGCCGAAGAAGGCATTTTCTCTGCACTTTCAGTGATATGTGAAAATGATGATCATGTTATTGTGATGACTCCTTGCTATCAATCACTAACTGAACTGCCTAAATCCAAGGGAGCCTTAGTCACTGAATTAGTTTTGAAAGAAGAGGAAGAATGGCGGATTAATTTAAATGAAATTAAAAATGCCATTACAGCAAAAACAAAGTGTATCATTATTAATTTCCCCCATAACCCGACTGGACAGATCATTGACCAAGAAGAACTCACTGAGCTTGTTAAGCTCTGTGATAAGCATAATATCTGGCTTTTTTCCGATGAAGTGTATAGATTACTTGGGACCCCTAAAAAAGCATGGGCTCAACCTGCCGCTTGTTTATATAATAAAGCACTTTCACTTGGCGTCATGAGTAAATCTTTTGGGATGCCAGGATTGCGCATTGGTTGGATTGCTTGCCAAGATGAAGCCCTTATTCATAAAATGAAATTATTGAAGGATTATTTATCAATCTGCAATAGTGCTCCTGCCGAGATTATTTCACTTATTTCATTGCAAAATAAAGATCTCATCTTGAAAAGAAATAACACTATTGTTCAAGAAAATTTAAGGCTATTAGACGTATTCTTGAAAGAATATCAGCACTTATTCGAATGGGTAAAACCCCAAGGTGGTTGTGTCGGTTTTATAAAATATAAAAGCTCGGAATCGGTTGATGTTTTTTGCGACCGTTTAGTAGAAGAAAAAAGCGTGCTGTTGATGCCTGCTTCTATTTATGATCATGATAGTAATCATTTTCGCATTGGATATGGTAGAAAAGACATGCCAGAATGTCTTGATAAATTAGAAGAATTCTTAACGCATGAAAATCATTGAATTATCTCAAATACAGCAATCGCTTAATCTGGCTGATGACTTAGCGTTATTAATTTCATCACAAAAATCAGCCTTTAGTGACTATTCAGAAGGGGGTTATAACGTTCCGCTACCCATGCAATTTATGTTTCCCAATTATGGTAGTGACTGCCATATTAAAGGTGGCTATCAGCAAAATAGTCAGCATCTGGTGATTAAGATTGCCAATGGCGGTCCCTTTGGTAGTCAAGGTGCCATATTCGTCTTTGCCACCCAAACAGGCGAGTTAAAAGCCATCCTACGTGATATGGGCTGGCTGACAACCTTAAGAACCGCTATTGCAGGCATTATTGCAAGTGAAGTCATTCCTTGGCAAATCAGTAATATAGGTATTATTGGCAGTGGCAATGTTGCAAAAATGCTCTATGAAATAGCCAAACTCAAATACCCTAATAAAAATACCCTGCTCTACGCGAGAGATTTAGCTAAGGCTAAAATGATAACTCCCCATACTTGCCAATCAGTAGATGAATTAGTGATGAATTGTGATTTAGTTTTTACTGCAACTTCTTCAGAAGAACCGATTATCCAAGACAACCCTTTTTATACCCCTAAAGCTTTTATTGCACTTGGCAGTGATGACGAACATAAACGAGAATTATCACTGAAGCTTTTTGAGAAAAGTGATATCGTTATGGTTGATAGTAAGCAACAAGCCAGCAAGTATGGCGATGTCGCCAAAGCACTCCATACCAAAATAATGAGTACCGATTCTCTTGTTGAACTTGGGCATGTTTTAAAAACGGGCATCTCTAAACAAGCAAAAACCATTATTGCCGATTTTTCAGGCATTGCCGCTCAAGATGTCGCGATGACCGAATTTATTTTATCTCGCTGTATATAGCAATCTACCAAGAAACTGATACCTCAGTATCAGCTTCTTTTTATCAAAAAAGCGAACTTGTTAACTATGCATTGGATCAATTTCTTTTTGCAATTCTGCAATTGCTTCATCTTTAGGAGAAATTTTAAGTGACTCATTGATCATTTCTTGCGCTTTTTCATAATTTTCAAGCGCATGATATGCCAAAGTCAGATTAAAATAGGTATCTTTATCTTTACCATAATAAGCTAATGAATAATTGTAAAACTCAATTGCTTTTTCATTTAAGCCCATATTATAAAGTGTTGATCCAATAGCAAAAGGCAGATCTTGAGATTTTTCGAGTTTAAAGAAATAACGCCAAGCACGTTCAAGTCCATTTAAGATGCTATGCTGTACGTTAACCGTCATATCATCATTTTCTAATTTTTCGATGAGTAGTTCATGATAATCGTAAAATATGCTAGGATCCCATTCTGCTAAATTTAAAATATTCACAATAGCTTCTAGCGTTTTAAGTTTTACAGGCTCATCTTCGATGTAACAGATATCAAAAAGATCTTGAGGGCTAAAACAAGATAAACTATTAGCAAAAGCATACGCTGTTTGTGGTATTTTATAATCTGCTTGAAAAATAAAGTTTGCCACTTGAAAATCGGCTCCTTTATCTCCCATTAAAAAACAATTTCCACCACAAAGCTCTGTGTAGCGTTTGAGCGCATCAAAATTTACCATCATCGATACCGAACCATGAAAAGAAATATCTGGATCATCATCTTCATCAAATAAATCTTTATCAGTAACACCTTTATCTGAAACCAAAAACATTAAAGGCCCTTGCGTGAGTTTCTTTAAATTTTCAATGCAGTGGATAGCACCTATTGGCATTAAAAATGCAGCATTTTCACACTCTGCTTCATAAGCCTGCAATATTTTATTTAATAAGGGCTTTTCAGTGTAATATTGCGTTTTAACTGGATGTTTTACAAACTCATATTTAGCATCTTTAAAATAATCTTTTAGCTCACCTTTCTCAAGTTGAGCTTGATTTTTGATAACTAATTCTACTTCATGTAAGCGATGATTAATGACTTGAAATGCGTCTTGTGACAATGTATCGAAGATGTAGTTACAGATCACAAACAAGGGCTTGTTGATTGACTTTGCTTCGATTAATTGCCCTGAAATAGCTAATTTGATCTGAGTATCTTGATTTGCATTATAGACAGCAAGATCTAACCAACCCTCATCGATAAAAGGTTTTAACGCATGGTGCGTTTGCCAGGTTTCAAGACTCTTTAAACTAATGTCGGTCATGATGAACTTTAGCCATTTTTTAGGCCATCCAAAAACCTCAAAAGCTTGGCGTAAATTTTCGAGTAAATAAAATGACAGCCGACCATGGCCTGCCCCTATTTCAAGAACATAAAAGGGACAGTCATCCAGTGGTTTACCATGGGTTGAAATATAGTCTTGAATTTGCGCGATAATCTGTTTCGCATAATTATTAGCTAAATAGGTATTGTTAGTGATTTGTTGGGGGACCACCTCATCTTCCCAAACTTCCGTGCCTAATTGCGCATAATATTCTTGCATGCGTTGCCATAAAATAGAATTCGAGAGAGAGGTCATATTAAGTATCTTAATAGTAAATAATCCAGGCATACTTACTAACACAACTTGATATATTAATCAAGCAAACAGCAAATTTAGCATCGCTACTTGGGGCAAAAATGTGAGGCTCCCCCTAATTCCTTAAATCGGGAACTTTAATTCATCCATTTTGTCTTCAATATATAGCGCTATGTTTAACCCTCCCAAATGAGGTGGTTATGTCTGATGATGATCCTTCAATTGTAGTTACCTATCAAGAAAGAAGTAGACGTTTACTTGATAATCTGGATAAATTGACAAAAGTAAGAAAGGGTGCTTCTTCGACCACTCCACTTTTAAAAGAAATTCAAAATACAGCACTTTCTGATTGGACAGGTTATGATGTTAATTTTCTTGCTGTTACTAATCCACCTACTCTTTCCGACTTAAAAAAATATTATCCTGATAAAGCCCCCATTGTTATTAGAGATAAAAGTCAAAACCCAGAAATAATGTGGGTTTATTATGTTAATAAATCAGGTGAAGCTGTTTTAATAGAAGATCCTGACTTAGAAAAAGTATATGCTTATAGTGCAAAGAGTTTTTCAGATACCATAACGTTTGGTCAAAATCTTAATCCTCTTGTTTATTCAATACTTAATCAAAAACAGTATCATTCTCAAGCACAATCGTTAATCGATCAACTAAACAGTATTGATTATAAAACTATTGATAATTTATTTTCAAAAATGTTAGACAACAATATTAAACTTCCTCAGGATGTTACTCAACTTCTTCATTATTACATGTTAAACAAAATGCCCAAAGGAACTCATTTAAGCTTAAAAACATTAATGTATTTTGCTAGAAATAATATCCATATGGCACGCCGCTCTGAACAATATAGACGATTGAAAAGTGCTTTTCAAAGCAATGGCTTTATTGAAGAGAAAATCAATTTCTTGTTGGATCAGAATGTCAATGCTGAAATAAAATCCGAAATGTGTTGCGCAATACAGGAAGAACAGATTATTCAGATCATCAATGTATTAAACAGCAAAAACACTGGAAACGCATTTGAACCTTCTTTAAAAGGATTATTATTAGCCATTATCAGCAGCACTGATGACTGGCAAAATAATTATGACTTTGTGGATGCCATGAAAAGATCTAATCCCGAAGTAGTGAAAAATGCCTTCTCTGAAATACTTCCTAAGATTACATTGCCTTTTATTGAGCAAGTAAAAACAGGCAAAATTTCTCTTTCCGATATTGAACGAATGTTTATTTTTATTGAATGGGATAAAATCAATTTACGAAGTGAACTTGCTTTACAACTGCTCAAATATTTAAATGATGAAACCATGCCAGAAAGTGATAGACAGAAACTCTTTGAAGTGTTATTGAAAAAAGATATTTTATTATTTTCATCACCTTCTAATGAAAATAAGTTTCACGATGCACTAACACTTTATATAACATATTTAATCAAACATTGGGAAGATCATAAAGACTTTATTGCTTCATTAAATACTAAAGATTTTGCTTTTCTCAAACACGCATTTGATGCTCCCCAAGTTGCAGCTAACGCCAATTTTAAAAAATTCATAAATGATATTAAACAGATCCCTGCCGGAAATTTAGCTACTATATTAAATTATATCAAAGAAAATATGGAGCAAGCGCTAATCCATTCTTTTAGTGCTGATGAAAGTCTTATTAAAGATAATATTGAACATACTATTGCTACCATGTTTGATAGTTTTATCTCTGAAACACCAGGCCTTATTTACTTTGAACAAGGGAATGAAACAAGAGAAGAACACGTAGAAAAGTCACCAAGAAATATAAATACTATTTACAACAATCATGGTTATGTTTCATTCAATCCGAAAAATACAAAAACCAATACCTTTGAAAAAGGGCGGCCTCTCTTTCTCGATGATGAAAAGACCATTCCGATTGGTTATAACATTCATTTACCCACTCCTCCCATTCAAAATATTATCGTAAAAGTTTACGGTGGCAATCAAGCGAGTGACGATAAAGATGATACTTGCTATTTCCCCGGCTACTACACAGAGATAGAAAAACATATGCTTAATGAAGGAACTGCTGTCATTACCTTAAATTTACCCGACATATTAAAACTACAGGAATTTCAAAATCAGATGCCAGAAGATCTTTTCCTTGAAATTCAAGCCTGTATTGACAAATTTTACAATACAATTAGAGAAAATCCACAATCTTTACATCCTTCTTTAAAAGGCCTTGATAAGCAAAAAATTTACCTTAAAGGAGAAAGCTTTGGTGGAGCAATGGCTCTAAGACATGCTCAATTATATCCTCATACTTTTGATGGATATATTTCACATGATGGTAGTATTTCAAGAAGCATGTCTATAAAAAGTGATCATCCGATGACTCGGCATATAGCGCAAAGTCCTGAATTATATTTAGATCCTAGCCAAAAAAATGAATTGAAAAAAATTCAAGATCCTATTTTACTAATGCATAACAAGGATGATCATAATGTTAATGCAAAAGTCACTCTTGATTTTTACAAACGACTCAAAGCCCAAGGAAAAGAGGAACTCGCTAGAGTTTGCATCACTCAAATAGGCAACCCACAACCTCACGAAAAGTATAACAACAAGGGCCACTACATCCCAACGGGCAAAAAAGAATTTGAGCGATATGCTGATACGCTTTCTTCTTTTATGACAAAAGGCCCTTCTTCACTGCCTGCTGTAAGTGAATGGCAAGGTTTTCAACAAAATACTCTTGCTAATAAATTTCTCAGGACCAGAAATTTCCTAGAGGATTTTATCGCACAAGCTCTAGAACATTATAAGCTGAATAATCATCAACACTCATCATTAAAAACACTTTGGGACAGGCATTATCGAGATCTTTTTTATGCCATAGCATTTGCAAATGAAGCAGCCAATACCACTCCGCTATTACTCACTGAAATTAAACGACTAAAAGACGAAAATCTTTTATCTGACCAAATAATCATCAATATGCTAAAATCACAATCTAATATTTTCTCTCAATATATTCAAGAAACCTATAAATTTGCCATACCTAAAGATGTAGATATCACTGCTGTCCTCACCAGCAAAGAAAACATCGAAAAATTAAGAAATGACATTTTAAACTTAGAAAACCGTGCCCCCATCATAAGACGATTTTTTTTGGCTACACTGTATAAAGCAAATCCTGATTTGTTAAAACCGCATTATCTCTCTTTTGCTAGTAATCCTGCTGTCGTTAAGACTGAGCAAAAAGCAAAAATGGAATTAGATAAAGTCATTACCAAAGATAAAAAAATGATTTCTAACGTCTGGCAGCAAACTGCAGAAAAGGCCTTAAATCAGCAAAGAAATAAACAAGCGATTGTTCATCGTTGGCAAGATACTGTCCGTGAAGCGGTCAAACATGAAAAACAAACAAATCTTGATTTAATTACTTCCAAATTAAATAAAATAACCCAAAAACCTCCTGCTATCTTCACCGATATTTATCGTGAGATAATAAACCTGTCTAGAATTTCTTTATATGACAAAGCAGAACTTACCAAATTAGATCAAGTATTTAATCACTTTAGTAACGATATAAATAAGTTGGATCAAACGAAAAGACCTGTTTATATGAATATCATTATGGCTAAAATAACCCAAGCTTTAATCAGTCAAGATGCCGATAAAATTGAAAAAACACTAGAGCAATGTCTCAATTTTATGCTTAAACAGCAATATCCCAATAAAAGAGCTTCTCACATTGATAAAGAAAAATGCAAAGAAACCATTGAGCGATATTATGTGGATTTAAAAAGCCAACTTCCTGTTGAGGCACTTGCTAAGAAGAAACAACTTTGAAGAAAAAGAGCAGATGACCTATATCCAAAACTATTATTCACACCCAATTTAAGTTATCTTTTTATTAATACAGCAAGTCGTATGGTGAAGTCTACATCGTGTAAATACAAGAGGACTGCTATGGCAACTGAAAAGGCACAAAGCGTTTTAGAAGAAATCAAATCAACAGAGCAAACTTATCTTGCCGGATTAAAACATTTGCTCAGTAATAAAGAAAAAATGCTTGCCGCCTATAATAAATCAAAACCCTCGCAATTAGAGGGTAAAATAAGCCAAGTCGAATTAAAATTATTTTTTGATGCCATTCAAGACCTCATCAATGATTCTGAACGATTACTTGCCCAAATAAACAATTCAACAAAAAACTATGAATCAATAACAAAAATCATAGAATCTTCAGCGAAACACTTCAGCGATGCAGCCATCTTTTATCACCTAATCCTACAAAAGAAATTACCAGAAAATGTTGCAGCCTCATTTAAAGGTGAAAGTAAAAATAAATCGGCTTTAACCACCTTTGGATATCACGCCATTATGCCTGCACAACGAGTTCCACGTTATGAAATGTTGTTTAAGGAACTTCAAAAAAGACAAGCAGAGGATATTGAAAAAAAACGTATTCAGACCACCATTAATGCAGCAATAAACGTTGCAAAACAAGTGAGTTTTACAGATGAACAGTTAGTTTCGGTGCAAAATCATGTTTCACTTGTGCAAGAAGCAGAGCAAGTAAAAAAATATAAAAAGGATAGTGTTGAATCCATTATTTCTCAAGAAATATATCAACAACTCGTTAAGCAAGAAAAAGATAATTCTGGAGCAAAATTAAATAAACAAGAAGCCATTTTAAAAACCTATATAAAAGAATCTGACAGATATGACATAACGATAACAAGGGCCATTTCACCCAAAGACCAGCTAAAAGCTGAACAGCTTAAACGAGATTTTACCAATCAGTATATTAAATTTATTGAAAAAACGGATCCTAAAAATGCCGATTCGCTACGAAAAGAAATACAAAAAATAGTGCAAAATAAGTCACACCCTCCCATTGTATTCCATCATGATAAAACCAAAGTTTCCAGCTCTCAAAGACCTGATGAAGCCCGCACTCCTTCATCTAGTCCTCCTCCCCCCAAAGAAAAAAGGAAGCTTTGATAAACCCTATGAAATGATTGTTGGCTGGAGTGGATTAAGATTTTTTATTTAGTCTGTGCAGAAAAAGGGGGCATTAGCCCCCTTATTGTTTGTTAGATATTATAAACCAGTGAAACAATTGCTGATTGCTCATAAGGGCTCATGCTGCTTGAAATTGAACCATTATCGCTTGCGGTACCACCTGTTGTGACTTTACGCCCTTTACCGTGGTAATCATATTCCATTCGAACAGCAAGATGTGAAAGGAATGAAATATTATTAATGACAGGTATTCCACTCATTGGTAATTCAGCACCAAGACCTATGACTGGACGATAACTATTACGGTGATTATCTAAATGAGCTACCGCATTTAATGAACTTTGGGCATCAACTTTTAATTTATCACGGCTATATTCAACACCAAATCGAGCATAAGGCAAGAGATAAGGCGTAAATTCATAACCCACCCGAGCCGTTAAACCAAGTACCCAATCACGTTCGTAATTGTAAGAAACAGCCCAACCCACGTTAGCTAAATCCGTGAAAGCAAATTCAAGTGCATCATCGTAATCACGCCAGTCAAGATTTAGCTCTAAACCAAGTAACCAACGTTCACAACCCATCTGATAACCACCAAATACCCCACCTATCCAGCCATTGTCTTGCTGTTTATGGGATATGGTTGACTGACGACCAGCCAGCGGTGTTGCGCTAAGAAAGGTAAAGCTATTGCTACCTTCTCTTTCAGCGTATCCGCCTGAAACGCCTAATAACCAATTTCCTTCCCATGCTTGTGCATTAGCTGCCAATAAAGCTGAGGAAAGACAAATCGCGATTCCCAGTTTTTTCATTTTCACTTACCCCAAATTTATTTAATTAATCTAACTGATATATTTGGTATAATCACGGCTTGGGTTTTTGTCAAAATATTTATGAAAATGACAATTTTTTGACTCAATCTATAAGCCAATCTAAGCAAGATTTCGTCTACTTCAATATATATGTCAGTTATTTGACTTATACAGAAAATCTGGAAGTTAGTTACGCTAATCTGTTTTTGATAGCTGAACGACTCATCCGCTGGTATCTCTCGCCTTTTTAGAAAATCACAAAGCGAGATAGATATGAAAACTTTTATTGAAAATAATATTCTGAACTTTCGCCATTGGATAACCAATCATGAATCACTTTTATTGGGTGGATCTTTAGGCTTCTTTCATTCAGGCCCCATCGGATTAGTGATTGGCGCCTGGCTTGGCAACTATATCAGCGAGAAAGTTTACGCCACAACCCGCCAAGTACAACACGCCACCCAAATAGTACAACCCATTGTTGCCCCTATTTCATTTGCTCGTAATAAACTGCAAAGCCTGTGGCAATTGACTAAAAGCGGTTATCAGGCCAGTAAAAATTGGTTTACCAATGATGAACAACCTGCCGCTATTCAACAACAGGACAGCCATAATGAAGTTCAAACAAGTCATCCATCCTTATTGCAAAAAGCAACGGATTTATTTGATCTGATCAATGGCCAAGCTGATGAACCCTCACAGGACAGCCATAAAGCAGATAAAGGACCGTCAAAAGCAACAAAGGACAGCCATAAAGAAGATAAAGGACAGCCAAATGCAACAAAGAACAACCAAGAAGCAGCGCAACCTCCACAACGTTCTTTGGCACAAACAGCAGCTGACCTGCTAGATATGATGAATGGCTATGCTGATGAAGAGACGGTTGAACAATATGAAGATTCTTGGTTAGCACGTGATATTAGTACGATACCGTCTCTTGTGATTAATCAGTTTAGAGGATTAACACAACGATTTTGGTCACAACCGGCAGCAAATTCTGCTACCACAACTGAAATCGACAATACCGCAAGATCTCGTGCTACCCCTAACTAACCTCTCAATAAAAGGCAGCGTGACTTTTACGCTGCTTTTTAATTTCAAGATACAACCAAAAGCGCACCTACACGCAGCCAAAACTTTCCATGCATTTTCTGTGTCTAAAATTTATATATTAAGATTATTTATTGTAATTGCACATTAATACTTCATCTAACAGGTAGATTATGACCACAGGAGAAAACATTCAGTCAGAAGAAACTGCAACGAATGCTGCGGTTGTATTTGACATGAATGAAGCGCAAAAGAAGGCGCTAGAAAGAGAAAAGAAAGTTAGGAGTTTATATTCCGGCGCATTTAATGATGAATCTTTTAACCATCTCAATGCTATCTATGCTATTAATTTGCTGCTAAAAAATGATGGGCAACTACCTATCGATTTTAAGATACAAAACGGAACAGAGTTACTGGAAGGAAAACAAGCCGTTGTCTATTTACTAGAACAAGCCACCGAGCTTATTTCCAACATAGAAAAGCAAAATGAAGCCATCAAAAATTCAAACAACACATCAAAAAGAGCGCTAAAAACAAACGCACTCAATAAAACAAATAACCATGCTGTCTTAAGCGAGCTTATGCTCACGGTGGAAGCCCTTGAAAAACATATTAACGAGAAACAATACACTGACATATATGTTGATACATTAAAACAAAGAATCCAACAAAATGGTATAACGCCTGAGGATGTCATCAAAGCTCGTAGCAAATTCGAATTTAAAAGGGGCAATGCTGATGCCCTAGCAAAGCGGGTAGAAGGCTCTAAACCTTTAGAACAAGGCCCATTAGTTAAAAATATTTTCACTAAACAATACGAAGAACTTGTTAAGGGTTTTTTAGATAACAGTGAATATACATACCAAGTGCTCGAAATGAACAATAATAAAATTGGCATTATTAACATGAATGGTAAATTTTATAATTTGAACGATATTATGAAATACGCCAACCTAAATCACTTAGAATTTACCCCCGAAGATAAAGAGAAATATGTCAATCGACTCGGTGATACTAATATTAAAAAAACTTTCCCACCCATAACATGGGTTGATGACAAACAACAAGTCTATGCCAAAAATCATGATAGCATCACAGCTATGGATGAGCAATTTCTTGCTAACAATCCAGAATTAAATGCAATTTCTAAAGCTGAAAGAATGGCATTGAATATTTATACTGGCTCCTTTTATAGTAATTCTAATAATCTCATCAGAGGAACGATGCCCTTACAAAACAAACAAGATTTTCTACCTGAGCTCATCATCAATACAGGAATGATCTCCTCAGGATTGAATGGCTTAAACCAAGGAAAACCTGTCTCCACCTTTCGTACCGAGTTTAAATTACCGAAAGAAGTTTTAGAGAAACGAAATAAGTTGGCAACATCAAAAGAAGGCATCGATAACGATGCCATTATTAGCACAGCAATAGATAAACCTTTAGAAATTCCTGATTTCGGCGCATTCAATGATCTTCTAGGAGATGAATACCCTTATGTCGGTGTTGTCTTTCATAATGTTCAAGGTGCCGACTTAAGAGGATTAAGCCAAAAGCCGTTTGAGAGTGAATTTACACTCGCCCCAGGGCAAATTCAATATCAAGGTGCTTTAGATGTCCAGGGTGGAAAAATATTTGTGGCGACACCTGTCGCAACACTCACAGGTTTAAAGGAAAAAGCAAGGCAATATCAAGAAGCAAAAAACGTTGTTCCTCCTGAAGATGAAATAGTCGTTAAAAACAATATTCTTTCTAGATTATCCGACTTAAATGCAAAAATTAACGCATTAAACACCATAGAACCTAAACAATATTTAAAATTATTAGCTGCTTTAGATAATGAATGCCAAATTGCTTATAATAAAGACTTCAAAAATCAAACACACAAAACAGAAATTGCAGCCGCAATGCGTAATGTGCTCAACAACATTAATCATAAACCCCATCCCGAAGATCCAAGCACCGCTAATTTGAAAAAGCAAATTTCAATTTTTGAAGTATCTCATGTGCTTGATAAAAAATTAGCTAACTCACAGATGGAACCCAAGTTCAAACAAAAAAAACTTGCCAAAAAAAATAGAAAGCTCATGGCTGGCGCAACAGCAGGCGTCATTGCTACAGGTCTCACCGTCGGGATTGCAGTGGTTCCTATTGGCGTTGGGATAGCTTCTGCACTAGCACTGAAAAAGATGAATGAACAGAAACAGAAGGGATCTAATAAAACTGATGAACCGAATAACAAAGATGAACCCCAAGCAGGAAGAAGAATTTCGCGTAGAAGAATCTCATTAAAGCGCATTCGACCAATAAATGATAAAAATCCATTAGAGAAATTCATTCATAAAACATTGCGTGGAAATCCGAGAGACACAAATAATACGGCAAAACAATTTGCCACTGAATTAAAACAGATTAATTTAGAGTTATTAGGAAAAATTACTCGAGAAGAATTCAATCAGAAAAATTTTGATAAAGATGAAAAGGTTGCACCCAACATTGTTGGCTTTATAAAAAATGGGAATAAAATTCAAGATATTGTTACAGCTGATTTGTTATGTGCCAAATCAGCCGCTCATCAACAAGCCATATTTGATTTTTATTTAGAGGTTGCTAAAAATTGTAAAGAAATGAAAGATTATACTTCGGTTTTTGCGATTGTTGCAGGATTAGAATCTTCATTTGCCTCTAGATTAATTGACAAAAAAAATTATGATAGAAATGAATTTAAAGAATTCAAAGAATTACTTGTTCCAATGAATAACTTTAAAAATATAAGAGATGCCATTGATAATGATAAAAACCACGGTGAAAATTATGTCCCCTATATGGGAATATATAGTAAGGATATGGAATCACTAAAGGGTGCAAGCGGTATGGATATGGATGAAAATACCAAAAATGCTGCAGAAGCGAAAGTAACAGCGTATAAAGACAATCTTTTTAATGAGCTTTCTCGCATTAGTCACTCTAATACAGCAGAGCCCACACCCAATTCAGATATGAGAGGAAGAATTCAACGGCATGAAGCTAAAACCGATGATGAGCTTGATAAAGTGTCATACGCAATTAAACCTAAAGGTAAAAATGCATCAATCGATTTCACTAAAGCACCCAAAATTAAAACTTTCAAAAATAAAACTAAAAGCCCTACTCCCATAAAACAAGAACCCCTATCTGCGTCCTCGTCAACCCCGACGCCAGTATCTGTATCAGATCCAACGTCATCTTCTGCTCATGAGGTACAAAATAATATTTCAAGCCCTCAACAGTTACCACCAGAACCTACTGTGCAAACTGTTCCATCTGTAGCACCTATATTAGCAGAAGGTCGTTTACCAGCTGCATTACGATCACAAACCATGCCTATGTTACCTCCCATCCCTGTTAAACAAGATGGCCCTAGTATGTTTTTAACGACATTAAGCAACTTTACCGCTAACAATAATACGCAATCAATTAATCATTTACTGGGACTTTCGCTTTATCATAGTCAGTCCCCCAAAGCCCATCGTGATAAAGATTGGATACCTAAAGATCAAGAAGTTGAGCAAGTGAAAAAGCTACTTGAATCAATAGGACCTAACATAATTGATCGCTATGACGACTTCATGAAGAGTCTACCACAACAAATGAGTAATCAAATTACGGTAGCAGAGATTGATTTAAAAAAACGTCAAGGTGCCTGCCTATTTGCTTTTAACAATGCCTATCAACTCATGCTTCATCAAAAGCAAAATAAAATCACACCAGAACAGACAATTTCATCCCAAGAAAATCTCTCGCAAACAAAACCCCGTGCTCGTTAAATAAAATTTAGGGTAAATACACGAAAAATGAACGTACAGGGTTTTAATATCAAGTCGCTGAGACTGAAATTGCGCCCAAAGAACAAAATAGCAGTCGCAAAAGTCGAATGTAAAGCACTATTTAAATTAAAAAAGCAGATTAATACCAGCTTATAAAGTAAGGAGTCCACAAGTTATAATCAACCCATCTATTTGCTTTTTTTCTTTATAATGTACATATAAATTAGCACCTATGTCTCCAGCAAAAGTTTCACCTACGAAAATGATTTTGTCTGAGATTTTTTCTTGAATAACCTTTAATAAGTTACGATCGTCAAATCTATCATATTGTTTCTTTTTATGAATCAGATCCACAATGCGGTAATATTCTTTATTTTCTGGAATTAATTCGAGCTCTTGCTTAGTGATATTGGACACATCGACTAACCCAGTTGCAGCCACATCATTACTGTGTTGAGCTAATAATTTATATTCGCTTAAGGGAAATAAAGATCCAAAAATATAACCATTACCTTCCAAATCATCTCCTTCTATTCTAAATGAACTGGGATTTTTGGTTAATACTTTATAAAAAGAATCATCAACTTTAAAATCAAAAGATCCATACCACTCACAATTTTCTACAATGCCTTTTGTAAAGGGCTCGCAAAAACGAATTGTATAAATATTTTTATTGTGTTTACTTTTAGTTTGAGATTTCATTAGTGGAATTTTTATATTTTCAGATGCTACACCATTAGAATGCAAAGCCCAATATTTAGATCCATTGTTTCTCAGCTTTACGATCCATTTTTTATTGTTTTTTCCTTTTCTAACAACACCTACTTCTTCATTACGTGCTAAATAACCATATCCTTTAGGGCTTGGCTCATTTCCTGTAAATGACATTTTTATACCTTATTAAATTTCAAAATGATGCCAAGTATAATTAATACCTGGCTATAATCTATTTAAGACAGATAAAGTATAAAAATTTTTTGACCAATGGATCTCAAAAATAAAAATTCGAACAGTGGTATTATAAATTTTTCTTGGTTTTTGAGCTGCCTTTATCGGTTATTATATTATTTTCATGACAAACGAAATTCAGGCCGGATAGTACTCACACCACCATCAATCAGTAAATCGATACCTGTAATATATTGATTAGTGGTTAAAAACATCACGGTATCGGCGATTTCTTCTGGCGTTGCAAAGCGTTTTAGTGGCACCAATGCAGTCGCTTTGGGAATAACATTTTTGTCGGGAAAGATAGGTGTATCGGTAAAACCTGGCGAAATGGAATTTACTCTTATTCCTCTATCTATCAAATCAGCAGAAAAGCTTTGGGCCAGTACGCTGATAGCCGCTTTTGCTGCAGAATAGACACTTAATCCTTTCCAACCGCCATGACACGCCATTGAAGAAATTAAAATGACTGAGGCATTGGGATTAAATAATGGCACGGCTTTTTGTACCGTAAAATAAGCGCCTTTTAAATTAATGTCCATGATTTCATCAAAATGATGCTCATCAACGTCATCAAGGATTTGACCGCCAGCAATACCCGCATTAACCACTAAGACATCAATCTTGCTACCCATTTCTGAAACCGCTTTGTAGAGCTTATCTAAATCTGCAAGTTTGGCCACATCGCCTTGAACGGTGGTGATGTTGCCAGAAAACTCTTTTGCAACATTTTGCAGTTTTGCAAGATCACGGCCGAAGATAATGACTTTAGCGCCCTTGTCTAAAAAAGATTTGGCTGTTGCTTTACCAATTCCACTGCCGCCACCGGTTATAACAACCACTTTGTTATGAAAAGATTCCATGTGTATCATCTACTTTTGAAAAAATGGGATAACATTATCGCCATTTCGTTACGGCTTGTCACTGAATTAAATGTGTTATAAGATCAGTCGCTTGTATTACTCTACCCTTCTTTTTGAAAGGTAAAAAATGATAGCTCATCTCGGATTCTATGTTGATGATTTGCAAAAAAGTGATGCGTTTTATTGTTCATTACTTAAAGTCATCGGATATGACGTCATTTATTCTTTACCCCAATTTGTCGCTTATGGCACGCGGTTTTTTTAGGCTAACCTCTCCACTTTTCTTTATTCTGAATACTTATCTAGTACTCGCTCTTTTTTCTTCTTCAAATAAGCACACCTTCTAACATAGTCTATTCTTATATATGACTTATAAGCCCTTTTACGGACTGATTAATTGAACAGGGAGCCGGTGAGCTCTTGAAAACGCTGACGGTCATAAAACACCCTCTTACCTTAGTGATAATATTGATTATTATCGCAGAGTGTTTTGTCGTTCAGAATTTTTATACCCCCGTTGTTGGCGTCTTCTTTGGCATTGTAGCTGTTGTACATATTATCCTGGGATATTTCCTTAAAAAGCAATGCTCAGCTTGTACTCAAGCCAATCCTATACAACCAATCGCTGAACCTACTGTAAATAACCTTGAAGAACAACTTAAAGCAGCCCAGCAACAATTAATAACTCAAGAAAAAATGGCCTCTATCGGCATGTTAACAGCAGGTATAGCACACGAGATTAAAAATCCACTGAATTTTGTTAATAACTTCTCTGATATGACAGTTGAACTCGTCGAAGAATTAAAAGAAGAAATTGCAAAGTCAGAAAATATAACAGATGCCCAAAAAGAATCGATTGATGGCATTGTCGAAGATATCGGGACTAACTGTAAAAAAATAAATGAACACGGAAAACGTGCTGAATCTATTATCAAAAACATGTTAATACAAACTCGTGCATCTAATGTTGATAAAATACCTGTTGATATGAATCAATTGCTCGAAGAGTATCTAAATTTGGCTTATCATGGCTTGAGAGCGCAAAATAACAAATTCAATGCCAAAATGGAAAAGCAGTTAGATGCCACCTTGCCTAAAATAACGGCATCTCCGCAAAGCATTGGACGAGTATTCCTCAATATTATTAATAATGGTCTTTATGCAGCGAATAAAAAATCCGAGCAATTTTCCGCTGAATTACTGAATACCATATTTATGCCTACCATTTCGATCAGTAGTTCTCAAGATAACGATAATATTATTATTAAAATAAAAGATAATGGTAATGGTATAAAAGAGGATGTCATTACTAAAATATTTGAACCCTTCTTTACCACAAAGCCTGCAGGTGAAGGAACGGGTTTAGGTTTACCGATTTGTTACGATATTGTCACCAAAGAGCATGGTGGGAAATTAGATGTCGTATCCAATGTGGGTGAATTTACAGAGTTTATTATTACGTTACCAAAAGATAAGGCTTAATTAATGGGTCCTGCTATGGAAAATAACGAGAAGAGTACCAAAATCTTAATTGTTGATGACGAACCAGATGTTGAGGTTCTGATGAAGCAGCGATTCCGTCGTCAGATCCGTGAAAGCAAATTTGAATTGTTTTTTGCGCACAATGGTCTTGAAGCATTAGATCAATTAAGTAAAGACTTAGAAATTAGACTAGTCATTTCTGATATTAATATGCCAGAAATGGATGGTTTGACCCTATTACGAAATATTAATGAAAAGTTTCCTGCCGTTATCCCTATTATTGTTTCTGCTTACGGTGATATGAATAATATTCGTGCAGCGATGAATTTGGGAGCATTTGATTTTGTTACAAAACCGATTAATTTCGATGATTTAAATGTCACCATCGATAAAACACTCACCCATATTCAAAATCTATTAGATGCACAAAAAACTCGTTCTCGATTAGATGGGATTTTACACGAATTGAATGTTGCCAGTGAAATCCAGCAATCTATTTTACCTCGCAATTTTATCAGTGACACTAACATTGAAATGTTTGCCAAAATGGCTGCTGCCAAGGAAATTGGTGGAGACTTTTATGATTTCTTTTGGTTAGATGATGCAAAAAGTAAACTTGCTATCGTCATTGCGGATGTTTCAGGCAAAGGGGTTCCAGCAGCCTTATTTATGACGGTATCCCGTACTTTGATACGTGCCCACGCATATAATCACCTTGGCTCCCCTGGAGGGTGTTTAACCAAGGTCAATTCTGCCCTACAAAAAGATAATACCAATGTCATGTTTGTTACTACCTTTTATGGGATACTAGATGTAAACACAGGCGTGTTAACTTATACCAATGCGGGTCATAACCCATCACATATCATTCGTAAAGGCGGTCAAGTCGAAACAATGAAAAATATTCATGGTATGGCATTGGCTGTCATTGAAGATTTGGTTTATAAAGAAGATCAAATAACTCTCAATATTGGCGATACCCTCTTTTTATATACAGATGGTGTCACAGAAGCAGAGAATCCGTCAGGTGCACTATTGGGAGACGAGAAGTTAATTGCAAGTCTTGATCAGTATCGAAATTTGGCACCTAGCGAATTAATCAATACAATTAGATCAGATATTATTACTTATGCGAATGGTTGGCCGCAAAGCGATGATATCACAATGCTTGCGATACGGTACTTGGCTGGCAAACAAACTCAGTGAATGGAATACAACGCATATGACGAGCTCTCAACACCTAACCTTGCACTTTGCGAATAGTGCAGAAGAAGCTCCGCGGATCGCCAGGCGGATTGAATATTATTTACATGATAAAAAAATCAGTGATTCAATCATCAATAAGATCTTGCTATGCGTTGATGAATTAATCACCAATATCATTGCACATGCCTATACGGACAAACAAGAACACGCCGTGTTGCTAGATTGCAAAGTGGTTGATAATGTCATTGAACTAGAATTACGAGATGATGGCGTACCATTTGACCCCACAACCCAAACAAGACCCGACGTAAAATTATCATTAGAAAACCGCGATATTGGTGGACTGGGGATACATTTAGTCATGACTTTGATGGATAAAGTCGAATACCAACGCGAAGGCGACTTTAATGTTTTAAAAGCACGTATTTCAACAAATAGTCGAGGATAACTTATGGAAATCACCGAAGATAAAATTGATGGCCAGGTAGTGATCTCCTTAAGTGGCAGAATTGACAGTACTGCTGCAGTGGAGTTCGAAGAAAAGTTAATTGAGATCATCGACAAGGGTAACAATACGATGATCATTGATTTTCTTCGCATCCAGTTTATTAGCAGTGCCGGTCTTCGAGTATTACTGCTAGCAGCCAAAAAAGTAAAACCTTATGGTGGTAAAATCGTTTTATGTGACATGTCAAAAGATGTTAGAGAAGTTTTTGATATCAGTGGCTTCTCTTCTATTTTTGATATTCAAGACAATGTCACAGCAGCGGTTGCTGCAATTAAAAAAGCAAATTAGTATCAAGCATTTATTCAAAGAAGCGCAGAAATGCGCTTTTTTTATGGCTGGCAAATAAGACGCTAATTGTACATATAGATAAGTATTTAATGATTCTTCTCAATAGATGGTGCACTTTTCTTATTCATTAATAATAAAGTGACATCGTCAGGAAATCCCCTATCTGTGCGAATATTTAAATGCGACAAAATTTTATCAATCGACATTTCAGATTGTTTAATCATTTCGAGTAGTTTATTTTCATTTTCTTTAAGATTCTTTCCATGCATTATTTCAAAAATACCATCTGAAGGCATCAATAAGGAAAACTCTGTCGGCAAATGAATGCTATATTGTTCAAATTCCGCTTTTGCAGTCACACCTACTGCATATCCCTCGCCTTGCAGAAAATAAGCAGATTGTCCGTCCCAGACGATTGGGCTAGGGTAATGTCCACCAATACTATAAAATAGCAAATTTTCTCTTAAATCAAGGACGCAATAAACCATGGTAAGATACTTGCCTAGTTTTGCTGTCAAAATTTCATTATTTATATATTTAAGTACTTGTTCCGGTTTCAAAATCGTATCATCTAGACGACTTTGATAATTTGATAATAATTGAGTAATCATCCCTTTTAATAACACGGTAACAAATGCAGAAGAAGCACCATGCCCAGAAACATCCGCAATGTAAAATCCCATTTTATCTTCAGTAATCTTAAAATAATCTACAAAATCTCCACTGAGAAATAAGGATGGCATCACTTTATATGAAATTTCATAACCATCAAAATTTTTATTACCTGTAGGTAATAGTTTACTTTGCACAGCTTCTGCCGCTTTTTGATCAGCTTGAAGTTGTTCAAGCCCTTGCGTCAACAAAAAATTCTTTTCTTCTAATTTACGTTTCATTTTTTCATTTTCTTTAATCAATTTATTTTTTTCAATAACTCGACTAACCGTTTGTTCCAAAGCAAAATGCTCAAATGGTTTCACAATGTAATCCCAAGCTCCCAAACGTAATGCAGAAATCGCATCTTCCATTTTTCCTTCACCTGAAATAACAATGACAGGGGTTTCAGGAGATTTCTCTTTTAATATTCCAATTAATTCTAAGCCAGACATCCCTGGCATATACAAATCACATAAAATCAAATCAGGTAGTTTTTGTTCAAATAGTTCTAATGCTTCTTTACCATTTTTTGCTTTAAAAACAGTATAACCACTGTGCTTCAAGTAAAAAGAAATAATCTCAAGAAAGGTTGGATCATCATCTACAGTCAGAATGCATTCTTTTTGGATCATATTCTTCATATCAACCACCTGGCTCACTAAAATAGATCAATCTCACCAACATCAAGCGTGTGTTGCTTGATAGGCTGATGCATTGCTCTTGATTTTAACAATTGAATTTGGCTCAATGCTTTATTAAAAAACTCTTGATTATTTATGGCTTCATTTGATAAATCCACATTTGAAACCATGGCGATAGCTTCATCGACTTTAAATGTTCTATTGATTACGCCATTGGTTATTTGCGAAACCAGATCTTCTACTTGCACCAATCGCGTCGTATTATTAAGCACATTAATTAATTGCGTTAAGGTTTCATTCGCACCATCAATTGAATTTATTACATTTGCACTTAATTTTGCATCTTGCGTGATCATTTGCCGTTTTTGAGAATTAACTTCTATTGTTTCACTTAACAATTCCACAGCATGGGTCAATAATGAATTTATTTGCTGCATTGAGTCTCTTGTGGAAATATTTTCCATGATCAGCAATTCAGAATATGCTTTGCAAAGCGTCTGCATTTGCGCAACTGAATCTGACTGCATAATAATCTCTCCTAGAATAATTCAATACCACCCGACTTAGAAACTCTTGTATCAATAGAGCGAAAATATTGAGTTTCTATCTCTGAAACTTCGGATTTTCTTATGTCTTCTAAATATTTAACCTGGGCTAATCCCGTTTTAGGATAATACACAACAATTCTTCCAACATTCCCACCGACATCCTTTGCTTTGACTGAAATATTTTCATTATATAAATATTCTAAAACAAATTTGATATTCTGTTCACTAACCTCAGGAGATAAATTAGGGAAGACATTTCCGCCACCAAATACTTTTGCTTCTAACATTCGTCTACGTCCACCCGCTTTTAAAATCTGGTTAATTAGATATTCCATTGCCCAATTACCGTATCGCGTAGCATCACTAACAATGGATTCTTTATCGTAAATGGAACCTTTTAGAGGCAGCATAAAATGATTCATGCCTCCTATTCCTAAATGAATATCTCGCACACAAACTGAGACACAAGAACCTAAAACAGTTATAATAGCTTCTTGATTGGTCGTTGCATAAAATTCTCCTGGTTGCACTTTTGCCATAGAGATATTACGTTTAAAATCCATATACCGCTGGATTTTTTCAAAGCCAGGCAATGCCTGCGGCAATACGGTTTCGTCATTCGCCTTCATTGCACCCTCTGATATATCGTTCTATCAACATATTTTAGTTTATTCTGAATTGAGCTGGGAACAGATTCAGAATGGCCTAAAATTAAGTAACCCTTCACTGCAAGCAAGTTGCAAAATGTATTAATAATCTGATTCTGTGAAAATCTATCAAAATAAATCATCACATTGCGACAAAAAATAATGTCGAATGGTCCTTGCATTGGCCAGCCTTCCTTGCACATTAAATTAAAATATTTAAAATATATAATTTTTCTAAACTGGTTATTGATAGAATATGTTTTCGTTTGCGAATCATACAAGTCAAAATATCTTGCTTTTCTCTTTAAATAACTCGCAGAAATCTGTTCAACGTCTTTATCTTTGTATAAGCCATTCTCAGCCGTTAATAATGCATCAGAATCGATATCAGTAGCTAAAATTTTAACATCCCAATCTTGAATATCTTTTAAGACATCATTCACAACAAAACTAATAGAATATGGTTCTTCACCTGTTGAGCAACCTGCTGACCAAATCCGAATTCTCTTTTTTAACCGATTTCTCTCAATAATTTCTGGCAATAATACTTCTTGCAAATATTCAAAATGATGTTCTTCACGCATAAATGAAGTGAAATTAGTCGTTATTGCATTAATAAATTCTCGCTCGGCTTTTGGTTCATGCTGCTCCAAATAATTACAATATTCATCGAAATCATTAAAATGATTTTGGCGCAATAGTCGAGAAATTCGACTGTACACCAACGCGGTCTTAGAATCAGACAAATTGATCCCAGTCAATTGGAAAACTTTCTGTTTTAAATACTGAAAGTTTTTGTCACTAAACTGAAATTCATTTTCATTAAGATTCATCTTTCTATCAAACAATCAGAATTCTTTCCAATCCTGATCGACTCCTTTACGTTCGGGTGGAGACATATAAGTTTCTGGTTCAATATTTACATTCATTTTACTTTCAATATTCTTTTTAATTTTAGGCGACGCCGTAAAATTAGCTGTTACTTCTTGAGCAACAGCTGTCTGTTCTTCATGAGATTTAATACTTCTAAAAAATTCAATTTGCTTTATAAGCTCTTGAACGCGATCATTGACATTTTCACTAGTTGCTGCAGTTTCTTCTACTAAAGCGCTATTTTGTTGAGTAATACCGTCCATTTGCGTAATTGCTTTATTTATTTCTTCTAAACCGATTGATTGTTGCGTTGTTGCACTTGCTATGGAAGAAACTAATTCACTTACTGTGATTGAAGATTTAACAATCTCTTGAAGCGCATCACCTGACTTGTTAACCAATTGTGTACCGGTATTAATTTTTTCAACACTTTCGGTTATTAATGAATTAATTTCTTTGGCTGCAGTCGAACTTCTTTGAGCAAGATTACGAACCTCTTGAGCCACAACAGCGAAGCCTCTACCTTGCTCACCAGCTCGAGCGGCTTCAATGGCTGCATTTAACGCAAGTAAGTTAGTTTGAAATGCAATATCATCAATGACACCACTTATCTCTGCGATCTTCTTACTGCTCGCATTAATTTGATCCATTGCTGTTACAGCATCATTAACTACGCTACCGCTGGCATTAGCTTGTTTACGGGCATTTTCAGCCAACTCAGCTGCCCTTTTTGATTGTTCGGCATTTTCTTTTACCGTAATCGATAATTCCTGCATGCTAGCAGCGGTTGAGGCTAAAGAAGAAGCTTGAGCTTCTGTTCGTTTACTTAAATCTAAGTTACCTTGCGAAATTTCTTCAACGCCTTTGCCTACGGTATTTGATGTTTTTTCAATTTGACCAATTATTTTACGGATTTGTGTTTGCATTTTATTAATTGCATGCATTAACAGTCCAAACTCATCTTCTCTATCGGTGGCAAAATTCTGTGATAAATCACCATTAGCCATGAGTTCTGTGTTGTTAATGAGTCTTTGTACTGCTTGATCAGTTGAACGATAAAATGCTACAAATAATAAGCAAATAATTAAAAACACTGCGGCAAGCGAAATACCTGTTTGCGTAATATTCCGATCGATGCTTTGTAATTTACTTTGCTGCTTTTCAATAAAATATTTATACGACAAATCACATAGGACAAAATAATTCTCTGCATAATGCAACATTTTATTGCTAAAATTTAGATAATTCCCATCCAGTGCAGTAGATTTTAATAGATCTTGGTTAATGGTATTGTTTACTTCGTTATCATTAACTAAATTCATCTGCGTGCCAAATATCTTAGAAAAATTATTATCAACCGAAATAATAAGATTTGCACTTGATGCTAGTCTAGCATTTTCATAATCTTGCATTGCAATCAGACTTTGGAGCAACTCTCTCGTGTTAGAATCGAGTTGTTTATGTAAAATTGCTCGTACTCCAATGTCTCTTAGATAGAAAGTTCTATCTGCAAGCTGAGGACCATATTTCATAAAAATATCAATTAAATTTGCAGTAATCGGATCAACGTCAAGATCTAGATTTGACTCTTCAACAATAGTTAATAATAAATTAGAAGCTAGTTGTGAAATTTCATGGTTACGCGTGTAGACACTAACATCATCTTGATTTAAAGAAGCTTTTAATTTAGACCAATTGGTATCAATTAATTGGATATTTTGATTTATTTTTTCTGTTGACCAGCTACGATGATTTAAATCTTTTAAATTCTTTAATGCAGCATCAACTGCACTATCCGTATCACCTTTGGCATTGTCACTTGCAATATTATTGGATACATTAAAATGGAATTTTCTCGACTCATCTAGTTTTTTCAATAGATCAGACACAGCTTCATAATACTTAGCTTGTGTTATCTCATCCATCAAAAATTGACGATCTGAGATTTTATTGCTTATGTATATAGCTGATAGTGTAAATAAAGGTATAAATATCACAAAACATAAAAAAACAAATCGTTTAGCAAAATTTATTTTTTCCATCATGTGTACGATTGAATTTATAATCATGTTCATAATATATCCTTAACTAACAGCCCCTATGCATTCCAACATTTTCTGTGGGATTTTATGCAAAGGTAACACATACTTTATCGCATTCAAGTCAATAGCCACTTTGGGCATGCCCCATACAACAGAAGACTCTTCATCTTGTGCAATGGTCATAGCACCAGCATTTTTAAGTGCTAACATACCATTTGCGCCATCAGAACCCATTCCTGATAATATGATTCCCACTGAATTATTGCCTGCCGTTTCTGCAACACTTTTCATCATGACATCAATAGAAGGTTTGTGGCCATTAATGCTAGAAAACTCTCGATATCGTATAAATTTTTCGTTATCTTTTTGTTCAATTTCAAGATGCAAACCGGTTTTAGCAAGGTAAATATGACCTGGCTTTAATTTTTCACCCTCTTGTGCTTCACTGGCAATTAGCTTTGATGTTTTATTAATTTGTTGCGCAAACAAGTCAACAAAACCATTAGGTAAATGTTGAATAACAATGATGGGGGGCATACTCTTAGGTAGAGAATCGAAAATTAGCTTTAACGCTTCGATACCACCAGTCGATGCACCTATAGCAAATACATAGTTATTTATCGCATCAACACTTGGCGTGCTCTGTAATGGTTTTAATTTATTTTCTTGATGCAGACATGACGTATTTATCTTCGTATTCGCTGCGTTTTTTATTTTAGCAATGATATCTTGATGGTCACTTTCAAGAATAGGCTTACTAATAACATCGGTCGCGCCTAATCTAAATGCTTCTATGGTGACTTCACGACAATGTGGCGTAAATACAGAACACATCACGACCGGAAGAGGATGTAGTCTCATTAATTTTTCTAAAAAAGTTAAACCATCCATCTCAGGCATTTCAACATCTAATATCAACACATCGGGTTTTAGTGTTTTTATAATGCTTCTGGCAACAATGGGATTATCGGCTAGCCCAACTACAATGATTTCAGGATCACTATTTAGAATAGCGGATAGCACCGTTTGAATAACAATGGAATCATCAACAATGACAACTTTAATTTTTTTCATGTGTCACTCGTTTCATTTATTGTTCCAGGCAACATATTTAAATTTAACAACTTACTGACATCTAATAAGATCACTAATTTATCTTCTGTATTTTTTTGTTTAATTGGCACCAATCCTGAAATGTATTCTTGTCCTGATGTATTACAAGCTTCTGGGCGCGGTTGAATCTGGCTAGGATCAATACTATAAACATCCGATACTGCATCCACGATAACACCCATTCTCTTTTTTAATTTATCTTCTCCCACTTGTATCACAATCAATACTGTCGACCGATTATAAGGAATGGGTTCTATCTTAAATCGCTCGCGCAAATCCATAACCGGGATAATATTGCCTCGCAAATTAATGACGCCTTTAATGTATTCTGGTGCAGAGGGAATAGCAGTAACTTTTTCAAAACCTCGAATTTCTAAAACATGAAGAATATTGACACCATATTCTTCATTATCAAGAATAAAGGTGAAATACTGATTATTTTGCTGAAAACTATTATTTGTTTCAGTCTGTTTATCAAAGTCTTGTTGTAATGTCATATATACTCCTAAGCAACCGTTTTAGACCGAGTTTGCTCTAGACTTTGAATAATTCCTTCTACATCTAATATAAGTGCAACTGTACCGTCTCCTAATACCGTAGCACCAGATATACCATTGATTTGACCATAATTATTTTCAATATTTTTTATTACCACTTGATGTAACTGCAGCAATTCATCAACAACAATGCCATAATATTGTTGGTTTAATTCAACAATCACCAAAAAGTGGTTTTCTAAATCTTGAAAATCATGAGCAAGATTAAACAATTCATATAAACGAATAATAGGAATAAAATTTCCTCTTAAATTATAAACTTCTATATTATTGCTTATTCTATTGATGGATTGTTTTTTTATTTTTATTGTTTCTATCATGCTGATAAGCGGTATAATATAAATCGAATCACCAATCTTCACTAATTGCCCATCAACAATCGCAAGCGTTAAAGGCAAGCGAATCGTAAATATAGTTCCTTTTCCAGAAATCGAAGATACCGTTATCTTACCATTTAATGATTCTATGTTTTTGCGTACGATATCCATCCCCATCCCTCTACCTGAAATATCAGTTATTTTATCTGCAGTAGAGATTCCAGGGTAAAATATCAATGCATTGATTTCATCATTGGTTAAATTCTCATTTTCTTCAATAAGCCCTTTTTCTTTCGCTTTACTAATGATTTTCTCTTGATTAAGTCCTTTTCCATCATCGCTTATTCTGATAATAACATTCCCACCCTGATGAAAGGCTTCCAGCTGCAGTGTTGCCGTTTCAGGTTTATTGCAACGTTTTCTTTCTTGCGGCACTTCAATTCCATGATCAATTGCATTGCGAACAAGATGAATAAGAGGGTCAACTATTTTTTCTAATAATGTTTTGTCAAGCTCTGTTGTTTCACCTGAAGTTTTCAATTCTATTGATTTACCATATTCTTGACTTAAATCCCTTACCATGCGATTAAAGCGATTAAATACATTCCCTATTGGAATCATTCTAATGCTCATTACTTTCTCTTGGAGTTCTCTACAATTTTGCTCTAACTGAGAAAATCCCCGTTTAAAATTTTCCAGTTTCGTGATGTCAAAATTTCTGAACGTTTCAGCCAACATCAATTGGGTAATCACTAATTCACCAACAATATTAACAAGTTCATCAATCTTTTCTAGATTGACTCTTACAGATTGCATATCGCTATTCTTGTTGATATTTAATATGTTCTGATTTTTTTCATTATTTGATTTGGAAGTAGCTTTGTCGTCAATAGCCTGAAAATGAATGGTACTCTGATCTTCTACCCACTCAAATGCATATTGTCTGATTTCTTCTTCATTCTTATTGGTATCAAGCAAAATGTTCCATGCCAAATAGCATTCATCTGGATAGAATTTGTCTAATTCTTGCAATCCGCTAATGTCAACTTCTGATTGTACTTCCCCTAACTCTGCCAACAATCTAATAATTCTTAATGGATCATCACCATTTTGAAATATTTTTAAATGTGGCTTGAAATAGATTTTCCATATCTGATCCATTTTTTTTTGTTGAAAGGTAGGCTCCGCATCGCTTAGTTCTGAATTCTCAGCCGCCTTAATTAATAAATTAATTTCATCTTCGATTTCTTTATGTTTACTGTCTTTGTTTTCTTTATTATTTTTCTTGTCAGTTAACATATTTCGCAAGCAATCAAGGCTTTTTAATAGTAAATCGATACTTTTTTGATTAAGAAGTATTTCCTTATTTCTGACAATTTCTAAGTAACTTTCCATCACATGGGTAAATTGTGTTATGTTGGTGAAACCAAACATACCACTACTACCTTTAATAGAATGAGCACAACGAAATATGGTATTAATGGTTTCAATATCAACATGTTGCAGATCAGCATTTAAAAGTGCTTGCTCTGCAGTATCTATATTCTCCAAACTATCTTCGAAGAAAACATGATGAAATTTAGAAATATCTATACTCATCGTTAACCTTGTTTTTTGAGACCAACAACTTTATTGATAGTATTTATTAATTGCTCTGGATCGAAAGGCTTAACAATCCAACCCGTCGCACCTGTTTCTTTACCTTGAATTTTTTTCTCTTTTGATGACTCGGTTGTTAAAACCAATATGGGAATATATTTATATTCTTGCATTTCTCTCAATTTTTTTATTAATGTTATGCCATCCATATTAGGCATATTGATATCTGCGAGTATTAAATCAGGAGCCGCATTTTGCTTTGCCCATTCGTATGCTTCTAATCCATCAGATTTCTCAATAACTTCAATGCCAGCGCTCTCTAAAGTAAACGCAATCATTTGTCGCATTGATTTAGAATCATCTACCGTAAGAATTCGAATCATTTCGATTCTCCTAACAATATTTTTTTCATTCCTGATAATTCAATTTGTTGAAGTAAAAATTCCGATGGACTTGGTTGCCATTGTATTATTCCATTATTTGATTGCACGCAATTCACCGCATAACAAAGTAATTGCAATCCAGAGCTGTCAATCTCTGTTAATTCACTTGCATCGATAGTGAGTTGCTTTGCATGATATTGTGCTGTCCATTCTTGATGGCGGGATGCCACGTGATGAATAGTTAAACGCTTACCCATTTTAATAACAGGCATTGTTTCATTACCCTGACTATCAATGGTTTCCATCATTTAATCCAACATTCTTATAAAGAATTACAGTATTCAACATAACAATGCCAAAACATCGGGCTTGCTTGCTTATAACATAGACTGCAACCGATGGGCACAACGATAGCGCTATAATGAATAAGAGGCTCTATCGCTTATTTTTTATCGGTGTTGGTTTAGTTTGCATTAACTGCAGTTGAAGATTATTTCATCTGTTAAAAACATGATTGGAAAAACATCCATGTTTTAGGTGTTTACATTTTTCCACCTGGTTTTTTGGGGCGGGTTGCATCTTGACTTAATGTCTTCTCTAACAATCCTTTAAAATGGTCTAAGCCTCTTTGTTTTGCTAATCCCGCATGTTTTGCTTCTTCTGGTTCAATGCTGGAAGTTTTAGGAACCGGATCAGTGTTGCCTAATTTTTCACGTTGCTTAAAAAATGCTAGCGCTTTCTTCTTTGGCGATTGCTCTTCTTTATCAAGTTGCGGTACGATAGGCTCGGGGCGAGTTTGCGATTGTATTGCAGGAGTCAAGGGTGAGTCTTGTTTTATTTCAATTTTAACTTCGGTATCTTGTCGCTGTTTTACCGCTTGCCATGGTGTTGTTTCTGGTGTTTTTACTTCTGTTTGTGTCTTAACTTCAGGCTGCTTCACTTCTATTTCAACTACTTGTGGCTGTGATTGATTAGTCGTTGATTCATTGCCTTTTCTGTTTGTCATTCTCTTAAAAAAGCTCGGAATTGACTTGGTAAAGAAATTTTTTACTGCAGGAAGTGCGATTTTAGTAAGCCAGTTCCCAGCAGATTTTAGCAAAGAACCCAGATTAAAGCCTGATGATGCTTTTGGTTTTGTGGTTGGAGTTACTTGTCTATTGGGTATTTCTTTATGCTGCTGTGATATTTTTGCTGCTGCATCCGGATGGGTTTCATCAAAAGTTTTACCATAGATAGATTTACCCTCTGCATTTTGCTTATGAAAGCCCATTGAATCTGTTTTAGTCGAAACACTAGCCGCTTTACTTAACTCCATTTCTAATGCTACATCAATCTTTGCCATTTTAATAAGCAACGGATTAAAAATGAGAAACATATTGTGAGGAGACATTTTATTGTGATCAGATTGTAAGGAAATAAGTCGGCCAATATAAAGTACATTGTGAAGCATTTTTGCTTCTTCAAGATGATTATTTTCAAGGAGTTGTTTAATGGCTTTTTCAAAATCAAATTGTTGACTAGTCAATTCTTCTTTCAATATTTGAGCTGCTTCATCTGACCATTGCATATTATCGTCCCGCACAAAACGTTTCAATAATCCTGTCACATTATGATGCTGCTGTATAAACTTTTCTTCATCTTGAAAATTAACAACGGTGGGATCCGCTTTCATTCGTTGATAAAGCTCATCGATTTGAGGAACCTCACCTGATAACCTGAATATGCCTTCTTCCATGACAAAGTTGTCATTTCCTTCGGCATACTCTATTACCTGTTCAAGAACATAATTTGCTTTTTCTAACGCAGTCGCTTTTGCCAATGAGATATCATCTACCATGGTACCCTCTGATGATTATTATTACGGTACAGATAATAAATAGATATATTTTTTCGCTAAAAGTTCCCAAGAAGCGTAGACTTACACGAATTTATATTAGCGAGGTTTATTTTCTGTCAATTCTTTTTGTTCACGTTCTTTCAGTCGAAGCTTAAAAGCATTCACCGCATCGGTAAAATCTGTATGGGTAGTGACGCCCTTTTTTAAACCCACAATTTTACTTTGGTAACTAATTAGCATTCGATCTACTAAGATATTCAGTGCGTTATAACGTTCTGGAACGGTAGGTATAGAACCTTTGGTATTAATTTGTTCAATTAAGAAATCGAGAACGCGCTGGTTAACGCTGCTTATATTATCAGCATCAATGGTATTTTCTTTGATAACCTTTTCTAGCCGTTCTCTAAAATCAATCACCTCTTGCCAATATTTGGGTTCGAGCTTCCCTGTTTCTAAATGCTGTTCTACTGGAGTACTTTTACTTTTGAAGAGTCTTTGAAAAAATTCGCGGATATTCATCAAAAAGGCCATTTCAATATCCCCCCGTGAGTTTGCACGCTCTTGAAAAAAAATCAAGCTAACAAACTAATCATAACAGGGTGTACTGCACTATACAATTGAATATACCTGATACCGAGATATTTAGAAGATCAAGTTTTGCAGGTAATGTTTAAAATCTGCCCCAAGTTCTGGATGTTTTAAACCTAATGTGATCATCGCTTGCATATATCCAAGCTTGCTGCCGCAGTCATAGCGAGTACCATCAAATGCTAAAGCCATTACTTTTTGTTCGTTTAATAATCGTGCAATCGCATCGGTTAATTGAATTTCACCCCCACGTCCTGGTGGCAGTTTGGCTAGATGATGGAATATTTCGGGCGTGAGTAAATAACGTCCAACAACACCATATTGTGAAGGTGCCTCCGTTGGTTTTGGTTTCTCGACAATCGCATTAATCGGACCTTGACCTGACCAATTTTTTGCAACATCAATCACGCCATATTTCTCTGAATCTGCTTTGGCAATTTCTTGAACAGCAATGACGCTCGCATGGGTTTCATGATAACAAGTCATCATTTGTTCAAGACAAGAGACGGAGGCATCAATAAGATCATCTGCTAATAAAACGGCAAAAGGATGCTCACCAATTACCTGCCTTGCACAAAGTACGGCATGTCCTAGCCCTAATGCTTGAGGCTGCCGGACATAAATACAATCTACGCCTTTAGGGACAATGTTTTGCACCATTTCAAGGAGTTCTGTTTTACCTTGTTGTTGCAAACGTTGTTCAAGTTCATAATTGGTATCGAAATGATCTTCAATTGCTCTTTTAGAACTACTTGTCACAAACACTAATTCAGTAATACCGGCTTTCACTGCTTCTTCAACAACATATTGAATCAATGGTTTATCAACAATCGGCAACATTTCCTTAGGACTTGCTTTAGTTGCAGGTAAAAAGCGCGTGCCTAATCCTGCAACAGGGAAAATAGCCTTTGTAACTTGTTTTTCTTGCATGTTACTTCCTTTTAAACCATTGTTTCAGTTTGCTCTGATGTCGCTTGAGTGAGTGTATTTTTCACTTGGCGTGCATGGCGTAATTCCGGCACAAGCTCTTTAATAATGCGGAATATTTCCTGTTCTTGACATTCATTCACCGCAACTTGTAATGCCAGTAAACTTTTTTCAAACTTCTTCTCTAAAACACGCGGATGTGCCTTCAAAATCTTATTATGAGAAGTTGAAGCAAGTTGTTCTCGCTTATGGAATAGCTCTTCAAATAATTTTTCACCAGGCCTTAAGCCGACATACTCGATTCGAATATCTTCGTCTTTTCGTTTGCCCGCTAGCCTAATCATTTGCTCTGCCATGTAACGAATTTTGATTGGCTCACCCATATCCAACACAAATAATTCACCACCTGCACCTATCGTAAGCGCTTGCAATATTAATTGGCTTGCTTCTTGGACTGTCATGAAGTAACGCATCACTTCAGGATGAGTTACCGTCAATGGACCACCTTTTTCTAATTGTTGTTGAAAAGTCTCAACAACTGAGCCCCTCGATCCCAAGACATTACCAAAACGCACCGTGATGAATGCGGTGGAAAACCGTTCATTAAAATACTGACAGACTAATTCAGCAATCCGCTTGGTCGCCCCCATCACGTTAGTAGGATTGACGGCTTTGTCAGTTGAAACGAGTACAAATTTTTCAATCTGCTCTAAAGCAGCGGCTTGAGCCAAATTATAGGTACCTAAAATATTGTTCTTTACTGCCGCACGTATCTGCGGTTCAAGCAAAGGTACGTGCTTATAAGCTGCGGCATGAAATATAACTTGTACTTTAAATTGGGTCAGTAATCTTGAAATAGCAAACATGTCGCAAACATCAATTAACTGAAAGTGAACTTGCGTTTTATCGTGAGATAATTTGCTGAGCAATTCTTGTTGCACACAAAATAGGTTGTACTCACTATTATCCACAATGATGAGATGACTCGGTTCGAGTTTCATCACTTGCCGACAAAGCTCAGAACCAATGGAGCCACCACCACCGCTGACTAAAACGACCTTACCCGCAAGGCTATTACTGATAGCTTGCCAATCTAAGGTCACCGGATCTCTACCTAATAAATCTTCTAATGAAATTTCTCTTAAATTTTTCACGGACACTAAGCCAGAGACTAAATCATTCATGCCTGGCAACGTTCTCGCAGGTTTGTGTGTTGATTCACAGATGGCAACAATTCGACGCATTTCAGAGGCATTCGCTGAAGGTAGCGCGATTAAAATCATATCAACCGTGAAACGTTTAACCACTTCAGGAATATCATCACAAGTACCCACAACACGAATACCATGAAGTTCACGTCCTAGTTTTTGTTCACGATCATCGACAAAAGCAATCGGTAAATAACTGCTACTCTCATCTCGTAGTAAATCGCGTACTAAACTTTCACCTGCAACACCCGCACCGACTATCAGCACTCGTTGTCCACGACCTGTCAGGTAACGCTTATCTTTTGACCAACGATACACAAAGCGCGAACCACCTAAGATAAGCAACAATAACATGCTATAAAGTGGGATAACTGAGCGAGGAATGTTTTGCAAACGAGTGGATAAAAATATCGCAAGCAAAGTTATTAAGCTACCCATGATAATAGCTTTAACAATACGGGTTAGATCAGGGATAGAAGCAAATCGCCATACTCCCCGATAGAGTCCAAAAACCCAAAAGCCAATAGCCTGGAAAACAATCACCCATGGCAGCATGTATAATGCTTGCGTCAAAATTTCTTGTGGGATTTGATCTAGATTAAAGCGCAACCAATATGCACCAAACCAAGCAACCGGAATGCTCAGAAAATCATGCACAAACGCAGCCCAACGACTACGCCATTGCAACCATACTGCTTTCATTTTTTTATAACCTCGTTTTGAGCAAGATGGCGGCCAGTAATAATGAGATAAATTATACCGAGTTTGCTGTATTGAATCTAATACACGTGAAGTGAGTTATAAAGGCGGCATTGAAGTGCTAAAATCCCCCCGAAGCTTCGCTTTCGCCCCCTTTTACAAAGTGGGCAAATGATTCGCTACGCTTATCGAAGTGTATGAGTAATACTCGAACCAGTTTGCTCTTAGGCTAGGCGCCGAGCTCTCGAAGAAAAGGAGTGTATACGTAATACACGACTTTTATGAGATGGGCGATAGCAACAACGCCTTAGAGCAAAATGGAAAGAGTATTAATTTTTGTAGAAGGGTACAAACATAGGCTTGGCCGCTTCAACCATCAAGTAAAGACATAGAAGGAAAATCACAGCCCCTGCAAAAGCAAACACTTGCAAGCGAGGCTCGTAAACACAAATCCATGCTAAAACGCTTAAGACAGCGTTGACAAACATTGAGGCGATGAGCACTTTTCGATGCCCCCACCCATGTTGAATCATGCGTTGATAGGCATGACTGCGATGAGGCTCATACCATTTTTGTCCGGCAAGCATACGACGCACAAGCGTAATGGTGGCATCAAACCAGAAAAGGCTCGTCAAAATACCCCAGGCGGCTAATGGGATTTGATAGTATTGATTACTGACCAAAGCATAAACAGAGACTAAAAAGCCCAAGAAGTAGCTTCCGCAATCTCCCATAAATACTTGGGCCACTGGCCAATTCCACACTAAGAAGCCCATTAATAATGCAACCAATCCCCAAGCAAGGATCGCTAATTCAAAGCCTTGTGCCTGAAACAGGAAGAATCCGCCCATCGAAAAGATAAAAATACCTTGCATGGCAGCCATTCCATCGGAGCCATCCATGAAATTATAAAGATTAACCATCCATACCATCAGAAAGACGATGCCAAAAAAGGCGATAGGTAAAGGGATTGCAAATGGCAAATAGTCTTGCAGCAAATATCCTCCTTCTTGCAGGAAGAATAACGTGCCAATCGCACAAAGACATTGAATAAAAAATCGAGTGGCAACAGACAATCCTTTATGATCTTCCCAAAATCCCATTAACCCCACGACAGCAGCAGGCGAAAATAACCATAAGCAATCCTCGCCAATGACTCGATAATGAAAAAGAACCGCAATCAATAAGAGCCAACCAAAGAAAAAGATGACGCCACCACCCCTTGGGGTTGGGGCAATATGAGATGAACGAGGACCAGGCTGATCAAGCATGCCTTTATCAATGGCATATGCCCGAAAGATGCCCACGCCAATACAACTGAGCCCGAATAATAATATTAAATAAGCAAGCCAAGTCATATCGCGACAATACTCTCATGAATTTGATGTAATACTTGTGTTGGGGTTTTGGCATGGGTAATTGAACGACCAATCACTAGATAATCACTTCCTGCTTTTATTGCATTTTCCGGCGTCATCACCCGTTGTTGATCTTGTTTACTATCTTCAGGTAAGCGGATCCCTGGGGTGACACAAAGAAATTGAGGACCAAATGCTTTTTTCAACATGGAAGCTTCTTCAGCAGAACACACAACCCCATCTAAACCCGCTTCATGGCACAGTGTTGCTAAACGCATCACATTCTCTTGCATACTGCCCTGATAACCAATTTGCTTCGCATCTTGTTCTGTTAAACTCGTTAATAATGTCACACCAATTAACAGCGTTCGTTTGCCAGTTTCTTGCTCTGCTCTATCAATTCCCGCTTTTGCGGCTTTGAGCATCGCAATACCACCTGAGGCATGCACATTGGTCATCCATACCCCAAGTTTCGCTGCCGCATAACAAGCACCAGATACTTGCTGGGGAATATCATGAAATTTTAAATCTAAGAAAATATCAAATCCCTGCGCTTGTAATTTAGCAACCCATTGTGGACCGTATTGGGTAAACAAGGTTTTACCGATCTTTAACCGGCATTGAGTCGGATCGAGCTTCGCGACCAAATCATTTAGTGGCGCTTCATTTTCAAAATCGAGGGCAACGATAATTTTGTTGGATACAGCTGACATGTGACACTCCACTCTTAAGGCTGGGCAATTATAATTTAATTTAGTTGGCTATTCAATAATACGATTCGCATTAAGTTTGTTAGCTGATTTATTTTGAAGTATTATGGGAGATTTCTAATTTATTTCTTTACGACAAATAAAGATAAAAATCCCCCGCTCGCAGTCTGCTACGCATTCCGCGAGCCGCCCCCTTTTAATCAAAGGGGGCTATCCCTTCTTAGTTTACTTATGCGTTTAGTTTTTACTCTACTCACTTCTTAATTCCTATTTTATCCGCCAGATTTATATCCTACGTTCGCCCCCTTTGATTAAAAGGGGGCAGCGAAGCAGGAAGCGAGCGGGGGATTTTCATCTTAAATAAGGATTTCAATTAACAAATGACGATCATTCTCCCTCAATACCTTGAATGGGTTTTACTCCCGCCCACTCTCGACAACTTGGACACTGCCAATGTAGCGATCGACTCGAAAAACCACAGCTACTACAACGATAGACTGGCTTTTTTTCTATTAATTGTTCAACCAACGATTTTAACATGAGTAATTCATTACGGACTTCACCCATCACCCGCCCTAAATGGAATTCAATTAAATGCTTAAGCCCTCGCATAGATGGGTATTGATGCATATGACGAGTCAAAAATGCAGCGGCATGCTCTTTACCTTGCTTTTCTTTTACTTGCTGTGCATTCGCCAGAACAATAGAAATACTGGGACCATTTTGCATCAGGTAATGCAAATATTCTCCTAAAGCTTCTTTATCTTCTAAGCGTTCATAACATTCCGTAATCATTAATAATGCTTCAGGTAAAAAAGCAATATCTTGATATTCTATACGCTGATAGGCACGTAAGGCTTGTTTATATTTATCAAGTTTCTTATAGAAATTACCTTCGATTAAGCTTGCTCTTGCGCAATGTTTATCAGAACTTAAAGCTTGTTTTAAATGGGCAAATGCAATGCGGATTTTTCCTTTAGACCAGCTAGCTTCTGCCAATTCACAATAGTAATGCGCTATTTCTCTGGCACAACCTTGTCCGCTTGATGCCTCTAAACGTTTGGCAACTTCAATGGCCTTTTCCCATTCTTTTTCTCTTTCATAAATATCCATCAAATGACGCAAACTATTTTCTAGATCTTCAGTAAAAGAATTGGTTAACTCCAATAAAAGGGATTCAGCTCGGTCTAATACCCCAGCTCGCAGATAATCTTGTGCTAATTCAAATAGGATATGGGAACGTTGTTTGGAGGTTAATTGGGATTTACTTAATAAGTTTTGGTGTATTCTGATAGCTCTATCCACTTCACCGCGTCGACGAAAAAAATTGCCCAGAGCAATGGTGGTTTCAACTGTATCGGGTGATTCATCTAACATTCGAATGAATGCATCAACCGCTTTATCAGTTTGTTCATTTAATAAGAAATTAAGCCCAGCGTAATAATCAGCACTCAGTTTACCTTTGAGTGATTCAGGATCACTGTCAGAACGTCGGCCGATGTACCATCCCGATACTGCTGCGATAGGTAGTAATAAACAAATAAGTTCCAACATATCGAACGCGAATGTCCTTAAAACCTCATGAATCTTGAATGCGTTTTACTTTACTCTCTAGCCACTTATTTTTGGTCTTTAACTTAATCATACTGCTTCCTAGCAAGAGAACACTTATCAAAATCCCAACTATCAAAGAAATCAATAGCAGAGCAGCTAAAGGGAGCTCCGTTTGTCCGATTAGATAATTGATTTCAACGGCTTTCGCATTCAATGCTGCAAAAGCGATCCCTACGATAATAAGTAGGAGGGTTAACAATAAGCTAATGATTCGCATCTTTCATCCAAATTCCTTTTGTGAAATATCCTATGAATTCTAAACAAAAAAAAACGGCGTGAACATCATCCACGCCGTTTTTTAATAAGAAGTTCTCTAACTTCTGATTATTCGTCGTCTTTATCACGCATATGTTCTTTGAGCAAGTCACCCAAAGTAGTTGCGTTGCCACCTTGATCGCCGCCTTTGGAATAGTCACGTAAAGCATCTGCTTCTTCTTGTGACTCTTTCGCTTTAACGGATAACAAGATTGTGCGATTTTTACGATCAACACCAACAAATTTAGCTTCTACTTCTTCGCCAACGGTCAGCACAGAACGCGCATCTTCTACACGATCACGAGCCAGTTCTGAAGAACGTAAATAACCTTCTACGCCATCTGCTAACAGGATTTTCGCCCCTTTAGCATCAACTTCCGTTACTTTACCGGTGAGCACAGTCCCTTTAGCATGTTCTGCTAAGTAGTTGGAGTAAGGATCAGCGAGTAATTGCTTGATACCGAGTGAAATACGCTCACGTTCAGGATCAACAGACAGTACAATCGCTTCAACTTCATCACCCTTTTTGTAGCTTTGAACCGCTTCTTCGCCAGGTGTGTTCCAAGAAATATCGGATAAGTGTACTAAGCCATCAATGCCGCCGTCTAAGCCAATGAAGATACCAAAATCGGTGATAGATTTAATTTTACCAACAATTTTGTCGCCTTTATTGTGGGTTGCAGCAAAAGCGTCCCAAGGTGATGCTTTGCACTGCTTAAGGCCTAAGGAAATTCGACGACGTTCTTCGTCGATATCCAATACCATCACTTCGACTTCTTCACCAGGTGAAACAATCTTAGAAGGATGAATGTTGCGATTGGTCCAATCCATTTCAGAAACGTGTACTAAACCTTCAATACCTGCTTCTAATTCAACAAAGCAACCATAATCTGCAATGTTGGTGATACGACCGCTAACACGAGTTCCTTCTGGGTAACGACGTGCAACACCTACCCATGGATCTTCGCCTAACTGTTTCAAGCCAAGTGAAACGCGCATACGTTCACGATCAAAACGTAATACTTTTACTTGCATTTCTTGACCAACGGTTAATACTTCACTTGGGTGCTTAACACGTTTCCACGCGATATCGGTGATATGTAATAAACCATCAACACCACCCAAATCAACGAATGCACCATAATCAGTGAGGTTTTTAACCACACCGGTGATCACTTGACCTTCTTGCAAGCCATCTAATAATGCATCTCTTTCTTGTGTATTTTCTGATTCAACAACAGAACGTCTGGAAACGACAACGTTGTTTCTCTTTTGATCTAACTTGATTACTTTAAATTCAAGCTCTTTACCTTCCAATTGGCTCATATCTCTGACAGGACGTACGTCAACGAGTGAACCGGGTAAGAATGCACGAATAGAATTGATATCAACCGTGAAACCACCTTTGACTTTACCGTAGATAATACCCTTGACCACTTTACCTTCTTGGTAAGCTTTATCTAATACTTTCCAAGCTTCTTGGCGTTTTGCTTTTTGTCTGGAAAGACGTGTTTCACCGTAACCATCTTCAATTGCTTCTAAAGCAACAGGTACGGTATCGCCAACGGCAATTTCTAATTGACCGTCTTTATCTAAGAATTCTTCTAATCGGATATACCCTTCAGATTTGAATGGGGTATCGATAGTTACAAGGCCTTTTTCATGATTGATGTTTAAAACCAATCCATCAAAAATGGAACCAGGCTCCATCGCCATTTTGGATAAATTTTCTTCTAGGAGTTGGGCAAAACTTTCAGTGTGGGCAGTTGCATTCATACATTCAGTCCTAAGACACCCAGCAATATAAGTTACAAAGCTAAGTATCTAGTTGTCTAAAGGTTAATAAAAACGAAAATACTACGGGATATTTTCGCGCCTAAATCCTCTCAATGCATTGGGAGGATTATGTTTTTATTGAGATTCTTTCATTCACATGAGCCATGACCGTCTCAAATACCTTTTCTATCGGCATTTGCGTGGTATCAATAACAATGGCATCATGGGCTGGAACAAGCGGCGAAACGCTTCGTTGCTTATCTCGCTCATCACGCTTTTCTATCTCGACAAAAAGACCATCAAGGCTAACATCTATACCCTGCTGTTTCAACTGTAACTGGCGCCGTTTGGCTCTTTCTAAAGCCGTCGCTTCTAAAAAGATTTTCAAATCAGCTGCAGGAAAGATAACCGTCCCCATATCACGACCATCTGCGACTAATCCCGGAGCTTCCAAAAAAGCCCGTTGCCTTTCTAATAAAGCAGTACGAACAGCAGGAATAGCAGCCACTTGAGAAGCGGCTCCACCACACTCTTCGGTACGAATCGCCATCGTCACAATTTGACCTTCTAATAAAATTTCTTGGGGATCATGTTTAAATATGACATCTAAATGCGCGGCTAATACGGCTAAAGCTTCATGATTATCAAGCGCGACACTATGGCGAATGGCTGCCAGTGCTAATACGCGATATAGCGCTCCACTGTCTAAGAAGTGCCAACCTAGCTTCTTTGCTAGCATCAGACTTAATGTCCCTTTGCCGCCACCACTTGGGCCATCGACGGTAATAACAGGTACTTTACTACTCATGGTTATCCTCTTGTATCATGCTTAACCCTAAAAGGTTGGCAATGTCGCAAAATGATGGAAAGGAGGTTGCAATGTGCTGCGCATGTTGGACAGTGATGGGTTCACTTGCTTGTAATGCTGCAATCGCAAAGGCCATCGCAATACGATGATCACCTCCACTGTCGACAATGCCACCGGTTATTTTACTGCCTCGTATAATAATCCCATCCGGCAAGATGGCAAGTGTTACCCCCAATTTTTCCATTCCCGCTGCCATCATCGCGATTCTGTCCGTCTCTTTATGACGTAATTCCGCCAAACCTGAAAAACGGGTTTCTCCTTGCGCAAATGCCGCCGCGATAAACAAGACAGGAAACTCATCAATTGCACTCACAACCCACTTTTCAGGAACCTCTATTCCCTGCAATGTGATCCCTTTTACTTCAATATCCGCAATCGGTTCAAAGCCTGCATAACGCTTTTCATGCAAGGTAATCTCTGCGCCCATGGCTTGCAAAATATGAATCAACCCCATTCTGGTTGGATTGATCCCAATTCCTTTTAAAAGAATATGTGCACCAGGGGTTGCGCTTGCACCCGCAATAAAAAATGCAGCCGAAGAAATATCTGCAGGAATGGAAAGTGCTTTACCATTTAAGATAGCTTGCGGATTTAATCTAATTTGATTTTTTTGTGTGGTAATATCGGCGCCTAAATAGCGTAATAAGCGCTCAGTGTGATCCCGACTAGCCACTTTTTCAGTGATAATCGTTTCCCCATTTGCATAAAGTCCTGCCAATAATAAACAAGATTTTACTTGTGCACTGGCAACAGGCATTTCATAACGAATGGCTTGTAAACCATCACAAGGTTTGATGATTAATGGCGCAACATGGCCCACTATCTTTGCGCCCATTTGCGAGAGGGGCGATACCACTCTTGCCATGGGTCGTTTTGAAAGGGATTGATCACCTACGAGGGTGCTTGCAAAAGGTTGCGCACTTAAAAGCCCTGCCAGCAGACGCATACTGGTTCCAGAATTACCGCAATCCAGTACATCAAGGGGTTCACGCAAAGCGTCAAGCCCCTGCCCATTGACAATTAATTGAGTGTTTTGCCATGTGATATTAACGCCCAGTAACTGCAATATATTTAAAGTTGCTAAACAATCTTCGCTGGCTAAAAAGCCTTCAATGATGGTGGGACCTTGTGCTAAAGCCCCTAGAATCAGGGCGCGATGAGAAATCGATTTATCACCTGGAATGGTGGTTTCACCACGTAGGGTGCCACCAGGGCTTACAACCAAATACATTATACTCTTCCCCCTTTGAATTTATTCTGTGTTGGCTGCTTTCGTTCACCCAGTCATGCACTACATCATGTGCACTCCTGGCTTCACTCATTTGCCGCCTTGCCTAAATTCAAATGGGTTCGAGTATGTACTCTCTTAACCATGTGCTTTTTCAAAATAACGCATAAAATCGACCAAGGCTTTTACCCCTTCAATAGGCATCGCATTATAAAAGCTAGCTCGGCATCCGCCAACCACTTTATGGCCTTTGAGCTGTTTTAAACCGTTTTTCTCAGCTTCCGCTAAAAATAAGCTTTCTTGCATTTCTGAAGGAAGACGAAAAGGAATATTGATTCGTGAGCGTGCCTCAATAGCAACCGGATTGTGGTAAAAATCGCTGGCATCAATTAACTCATAAAGAAGCTTGGCTTTCTCCGCAACTTGTTTGGTAATGGCTGTTAAGCCTCCCATTTGCAAAGCCCAGTCCACGACTAATCCCAACACATACCAAGAAAATACCGGTGGGGTATTGATCATCGAATGATTCTGGAAGCACAGCTCATAATTTAACGTTGGTGGAGTAAAGGGATGCGCCTTACCTAAGAGTGACTTGCGTACAATCACAACAGTAATACCTGCAATCCCTAAATTCTTTTGTGCACTGGCATAAATCAGGCCATAACGAGAAAAATCGAGAGATTTAGTGAGAATATTAGAGGTCATATCACTCACAAGCCATTTATCCGCTTCAGGCGGCGTTGCAAACTCAACCCCATGAATCGTTTCATTATCGGTGTAGTGAATATAAGGCGAAGCTTCCGTGAAGCGATAATGCGATGGCAAAGAGGTAAACTGTCCTTCGCTAGTGCTCGCAACACATTCTGCTTTACAGTAAGCAGATGCGTCCTTTAAAGCGAGATTGGACCAGTGCCCGGTGACAATGTAATCAGCCTCAGCTGCACCATTCAACAAATTCAGCGGCACTGCTGAAAATTGGGTTCTTGCGCCCCCATGCATGAATAAAACCGCAAATTCTTCAGGAATGGCTAACAACGTACGCAAATTGGCTTCAATTTTCTCAGTTAATTTCATCACCACCGGCAAACGATGGCTGATTTCCATGATAGACATACCCTCGTACCAATTGGGTATGTCTTCACGAATTTGTGCTAAAACTGCTTGCGGTAAGCAAGCAGGGCCTGCACCGAAATTATACAATGGTGCTGAGTTATTCGTTGTCGTCACTTTCTTCAACTTCCGTATCTGGCAAAGCGGTATCGGTACCTTCTACCTCTTCATTCTGTTCATCGGATCCTTTTTTCGCTTCCACTTCAAGGATACGCTGTAATCCAACTAATTTTTCTTCATTGCTTAATTGAATTAATGTCACGCCTTGGGTGTTGCGTCCGACAACCGAAATCTCATCAACCCGCGTACGCACCAGCGTGCCGCCATCAGTAATGAGCATGATTTCGTCATTATTTTCGACTTGTACCGCACCAATCACATTACCATTACGTTCTGTTGTCTGAATCGCGATAACGCCTTGACCACCGCGACCCTTCACAGGGAAATCGCTAACGGGTGTACGTTTGCCATAACCATTTTCTGTCGCAATTAAAATGGTGCAATCGCTTTTAACCACAATTAACGAAATAACACGTTGACCTTCTTGTAATTTGACCCCGCGAACCCCTCTTGCAATTCGTCCCATGCATCTTACGGTGTTTTCATGGAAACGTACGGCTTTTCCTGAGTTGGTAAATAACATGATATCGCGATCGCCATCGGTTGTTTCAGCACCGACTAATTCATCATTTTCGTCTAAATCAACGGCAATAATGCCTGAACTTCTTGGACGAGAAAATTCTGAAATATTAACCTTTTTAATAACGCCTTGCGCTGTTGCCATCACCACACAATGGGTATCTGAATCGGTAAATTCACGCAATGGTAAAATAGCACTAATTCTTTCGTTAGATTCTAATGAAGGAATTAAGTTGATAATCGGTTTACCCAGAGAATTTCGCGATCCTAAAGGTAATTGATAGACCTTCAACCAATACACTTTACCTTTACTGGAGAAGCAAAGAATCGTGTCATGTGTATTCGCTACTAACAACTGGTCAACGTAATCTTCATCTTTAACGCTGGTTGCCGCTTTTCCTCGACCACCCCGATGCTGGGCAGCATAAGCATCTAGCGGTTGGGTTTTCACATACCCTTGATGCGATATTGTCACAACTCGCATTTCTTCTGAAATAAGATCTTCATTGGATAAATCTTGCATTGTCGCAATAATTTCTGTACGACGCTCATCACCAAATTGATCGCGTGATTCTGTCAGTTCTTGACGGATGACTTCCATCAGACGGTTTGGATTCACTAAAATCTCAATTAAACCAGCAATATCTTTTAAAATATCTTCATATTCTTTAAAAATTTTATCTTGTTCAAGCCCCGTTAAGCGTTGCAGTTTTAAATCTAAAATAGCTTGTGCTTGCACTTCAGAGAGTCGATAACCTTGCGCGCTTAATCCTAATTCTATGGATAGCTCTTCGGGTTTAGAAGCATCTGCCCCTGCTTGCGCTAACATCGCACTTACCGTGCCGGGTGGCCATGCTTTGGCAATTAATTGATCTTTTGCTTCATGCGGCGTTTTAGACGCTTTAATCAATTGAATAATTTCATCAACGTTAGCAAGCGCAACACTCCAACCCTCTAAAATATGGGCTCTTTCCCTTGCTTTGCGTAATTCATAGGTGGTACGACGATTAACCACCACGCGACGGTGACGAATAAAGCATTCGATAATTTGTTTTAGGTTCAAGGTGCGAGGTTGGTTGTCAACTAATGCCACCATATTGATGCCAAAGACACTTTGCATTGGCGTTTGGGCATAAAGATTATTAAGAATGACTTCTGCCACTTCATTACGTTTTAATTCAATAACAACGCGCATACCGTCTTTATCGGATTCATCTCGTAAATTTGAAATACCTTCAATTTTTTTGTCTTTGACTAATTCCGCAATTTTTTCAACGAGCTTAGCCTTGTTAACTTGATAAGGTAATTCAGTAATGATGATAGATTGACGACCGTCATTATCTTCAATTTCAGTTCGTGCACGCACATAAATTCGACCACGCCCAGTTCGATAAGCATCAATAATGCCTGAACGTCCATTAATCATGGCGCGTGTTGGGAAATCAGGGCCCGGAATATGATGAAGCAATTCATCAATCGTGATATCGGGATTATCAATTAAAGCTAAGCACCCTGAAATCACTTCTTTTAAGTTATGAGGTGGGATATTCGTTGCCATCCCCACCGCAATCCCTGAGGCCCCGTTAACCAGCAAGTTAGGGACCCGAGTCGGCAATACCGAAGGAGCAAATTCGGTCTCGTCATAGTTCGGGACAAAATCAACCGTTTCTTTATCAAGATCTTTCAGCAATTCATGCGCAAAACGTGACATACGCACTTCGGTGTATCGCATCGCTGCGGCTGAATCGCCGTCAACCGAACCGAAGTTACCCTGACCGTCTACTAGCAAATAGCGCATTGAGAAGGGCTGCGCCATACGAACGATGGTGTCATAGACTGCCGTGTCGCCATGGGGATGGTATTTACCGATAACGTCACCGACCACACGAGCCGATTTTTTATAGGGTTTATTCCATTCATTGCCAAGCTCTGACATGGCAAAGAGGACTCGGCGATGCACGGGTTTCAAACCATCTCGCACGTCAGGCAACGCTCGCCCGACAATAACGCTCATGGCATAATCAAGATACGATTGCTTGAGTTCATCTTCGATATTGACTGGATGAACTTCTTTTGCGAGCTCTGTCACGGAGGCTCCTTTGTTAGCTAATAAACTGTTATCTAAAAATACGAAGTTTATATATCAATTCGGAGGATAAGTGTACCATACACTAGCTTTAAACTCACCGATTCACCGACCAACAAAACGGCCAAGATTATGAAAGTGAACCTATGAACGTCGATCCACAAGAAATTCTAAAATTTGACGATATGGCAAGCTATTGGTGGGACCCAGAAGGCCCCTGTAAACCATTGCATGATATCAACCCTTTGCGTTTGCAGTTTATTCAGACCCATACCCACCTCCATCAGAAAAATGTACTCGATCTCGGGTGCGGTGGTGGTATTCTAACTGAATCTCTAAGTACTTTTAGTGGTAAGGTCACAGGTCTTGATCAATCCGCGCAAGTATTAGCTGCCGCAAAAGCACATGCTGTCCATTTACCTCAGCCACCGACTTATGTTGAACGAACGGCAGAAGATTTTGCCCAAGAGCACCCCAGTACATTTGATGTAATTACTTGTATGGAGATGCTTGAGCATGTTCCTTCTCCCCTTTCTATCTTGGAAGCATGCCATACCTTATTAAAACCCGGTGGCGACTTATTTTTGTCTACCCTTAATCGCACACCAAAATCCTTTTTATTTGCCATTGTTGGCGCAGAATATCTCTTAAAGATGCTTCCCAAAGGGACGCATGATTACAAGCACTTTATCCGTCCCAGTGAGCTTAGCAACTGGGCGCAAAGTAAAGGCTTTCGCCTAAAATCAATGAAAGGGATCGAATATCAACTACTGACTCGAACTTTCCGCTTATCAAGCGATGTTTCCGTCAATTATTTAATGCATTTGCAAAAGGATAACTAAAATGGGCGCACCTATCGAAGCCATCTTATTTGATCTCGATGGAACGTTATTGGATACGGCGCCTGAATTTACCCATTGCCTTAATGTGCTCTTAGCACAAGAAGGCCTGCCAAGTGTTATTGAATCACACGTTCGTAGCACCGTGTCTTACGGTGCCAAAGGCATGATTGAGTTTGGATTTAACATTACAGAACACGATCCTCGCTTTACTGACTTAAAGAATCGTTTTCTGGCGCTTTACGCTAAAGAGATTGGATTTCAAACACACTTTTTTCCTGGGATTGTCAAATTGTTAGCGCGTTTGCAAACCCTTTGCTTACCCTGGGGCATTGTCACCAACAAGCCAGCTTGCTTCACATTTGCACTGTTAGAAAAATTTTCTCCGCTGGCCAAAGCGGGCTGTGTGATTGCAGGCGATACCCTCAGCACGCAAAAACCCGATCCTGCGCCATTGCTATTAGCCTGCCAACAATTGGCTGTCTCTCCCAAAAACTGTTGGTACATTGGCGATGCCAAAACCGATCAAGAAGCAAGTCACAGCGCGGGAATGCGTTGTGCGATTGCCAATTACGGCTATATCCCACCCTCTGAGAATGCACTCAATTGGCATGCCGATCATTATCTAGCCCATGCCAGCGAGATTGAAATGTTGCTAGGGCCCGTGCTATAGTCGAAGACCGCGTTAAAGAAATGACTCTGATTTCTTGCACTTCTAAAGACCTCTACTATACTGCTTCATGTTGATTTTAAATTTGCTTACTCAAGCATAGAGAAATCTCGCACAAACCTTTCAGTGTTTTTCTCTCTACCGATCATGCATTCATGTCTCAGAATACACACAGTTGAGCTTGAATGTGTTGGATAGTAAGACTAACACTATATTCAAACCAGTTTGAATTTAGGCAAGGCGCCAAACGAATGAATTCTCAGGAATGTACACTTAGTATATGGCTGAGGTGAGTGAGAGCCGGCAACACAGCATTAATTCAAAGTGGGAAGAATATAAGGTTCAAACAAACGGCAGTTTTAGGAAGTGGTTTTTCGCAAGGAAGCAGAGAGGTTTAAATGTCTAAGCTCATAATAAAAAAAGGCGAGCAAGGTCTATCTCTACAAATGGCCTTGTTACATTTGCGCTGGCAACAGATCCGACAAGAGCTACGTCTAGAGTTGGAGCAGTATAACCAAGCAAGTCATACAGAAGTACCCTTATCACAACCCGTTAGTTTAGAATCTTCTACTGTAGTCTAACGATATCAACCTTCACGAGGAAATATTTGAGTAACTAACAAATGTTTCCTCTAAAGGTTCCTACTCAAGCCACTTCGATTTATACTCCCACCCATGAATTCAGAACCCATAACAAGCCATGCTTTTTCGCGCGGTCAAAGCCTTTATTATGCTTTGCTTTTTGCACCAGCCTCTCTTCAAGAGGCTTGCTTTGGACTCAATGCTTTTTTTCAAGAAATCACGGCCCTTGGGACCTTAGAAACCAACATTGCCCAAGTCAAATTAAGCTGGTGGCGTGAAGAAATAGCCCGTACATTCCAAGGACTCTGTCAGCATCCCACATCAAAGCAATTGCTCTGTATTATTAATCATTACGATCTGAATGAAGCGCATTTTGAACAATTTTTGACCGCAGCATCGGCCAGATTGTCCCACCCCTATTGGGAAACATGGGAGGATATACAAGCACATTGTTACCAAATGGGTGGGCAAAAAATGTTGCTCATGGCGCATACCATGAAAATCAGCCATCCTGATACCGACACGTTTGCCGTCATGCTGGGAGCCGCTTTAGAGTTAATAGACAGAATTCGTTATTTCGGGAAAGATTTGGCACAAGGCAAAATCCTCTTTGCCAAAGAAGATTTAGCCTTTTTCAATATCGATGAAGAATCTTTAATGACGCATTATACCCCGCACGATCTGATTGCTTCCTTGCTTTACCGTCAAGCACATCGCGCTAGAATACTTTATCAAAAAGCATTAGAAATATTACCCGAACAGGATCGCTTCAAAGTGGCAAGTCTTCTTGGCTTGGCCAAAATCTACTTTGTGCTCCTTGATGAGATAGAACAAGCGAATTTCGACGTCCTCAATCAACGCATCAGCTTAACCCCACTGCGTAAATGGTGGTTAGCATGGCGTCATGATTTACAAGAAAAACAACGATATCGAGCCTTACAAAAACTCATTAATCAAAAGGTTACCGTTCATGGATAAGTTGAATCTTACCTTACCTTCAATGCCTGCACATTGTTTGGCAAATCAGGTCATTTTAATTACAGGCGCAGGCAAAGGCATTGGGCGCGCTTTAGCCTTGGCCGCAGCAAAACATGGCGCCACCACTATCTTGCTGGGAAAATCGCTCAAAAATCTTGAGAGTATTTATGACGAAATTACCAGTAATGGTTATCCAGAGCCTGCTTTGCATCCTCTGAATTTACTGCAACTTGAACCCAAAAGTGCCCATGAACTTTTGCAAAATATCGAACAAATGTTTGGCCGTTTAGATGCGATTGTGCACAATGCTGGGATCAGTGGACTTGTTACCCCACTGGAGCTGATGCCTCCTCAAAAATGGCAAGAAGTGATTCATCTTAATTTGAACGTTCCCTTTTTATTAACACAAGCATTGCTGCCACTGCTTCGCAAAGGACCTTATGGCAGCATCTTATTTACAACCGCTGATGAAGCGCATCTGGCAAAGGCTTATTGGGGAGCTTACAGTGCCAGCAAGCATGGCGTAGTTGCCTTGGCAAAAGCACTACATGAAGAGCTGGAAAATAACACAGCCATAAGAGTTAATTGTATCAACCCAGGAAAAGTCCGTACCGCATTAAGACTCAATGCTTATCCTGCGATTGATCCTGAAAACTTTACCGCCCCTGAGGCATTAATGCCTTATTACCTTCATCTTTTAAGTTCAGAAGCTAAGGGCATCCGCGGTAAAGAAATCTCTCCTGTCTGTAAAGAACAAGAAACCGCCCTGCTACTATAATTGAAAGAGGTAACACTTTTTCAGTTTTAGTGAAAGACAATGAGCCAAGGATGGGTTAAATCCTACCCTCAAAACGAGGGTAGTGAGCTAAGTAAGATTTTACAAACCACATTAGATGTTTATGATCTGTTAAAACATTTTCACCGTGTTTTGCAGCAACACATTCCTTACCATAGTTTTCAGTTTAACAATGACCAAACCGGGCATGGTTTAAGTATGGGAGCGGTTCAAGCATTTGAAGCTTGTTTTGAATTAACCTTGCAAGATGAGTGTCTTGGGCATCTGCGTTTAACCAAACCCAGTACCTTCACCGAAGAAGAACACAAAATCATTGAAAATGCCCTTACTCAATTAGTCTATCCTCTTCGCAATGCCATTTTATATCATACAGTGGTGATCCACTCTGTTACCTGCTCACTTACCCAGTTAGGGAATCGTTCGCTCTTTGATCAAACCATTCAACGTGAAATAGATTTAGCGATACGCCATAAAAGCACCTTCGCTTTACTCCTGCTGGATATTGACGACTTTAAACAGATTAATGACATTCATGGTCATCTTGCGGGTGATACCGTTTTGCAACAAGTCGGTAAAATATTGCAAAATCTGAAAAGACAATCAGACTATGTGTTTCGTTATGGTGGCGAAGAATTTATTCTGATTTTAAGCCAAAGCAATACCGATGGCGCAATCCTGGTTGCCGAACGTATTCGCCAACAAATCGCACATCAGGAATTTGTGTTTGAAGGAAAGACAATCGCTATCACCGCTAGCATGGGCTTATCTCACTTTCATCCAGAAGATAATTTTAAATCTCTCTTCCAACGGGTTGATAAAGCACTTTATCAAGCGAAAGAAGAAGGGAAAAATCGGATTGTCACCGATTAGGCTGTTTGAACCTAAACTTGAAATTCATTTAAGACGCGTTGAGGGTTTATAATTAACAGTGAAAATACACTTGCCTGACTGGTATTATTTAAGCCTTTTCTTAAATCCTATTTCACTTTTATTGAGTAATTTATCTTCCAAGTTAGCTTTAATATTTTGTAATTCTTGTTTGAGTTCAACCATGTGAGTCATTGCTTTTTCTGTATCTTGCAACTCTTTGTCAATGCTCTTGATTAAAAATTGGATTTCAGCTGGTTTAATTGTATCTTGCACGCGCAAGGCTTTTAGCTGGCGTATCCAATAGGCAAGCTCTGATGCCATTTTTTGTTTCAGCGAGGGTAATTGTCTGAGGAAAGCTTGGCCAGACTTTATTTTAGGGGCGTCAGGTTTGTTACTATTGTCTGCCAATAACGTTGTTATTTTTCCAATGCTTTGCTCAAGTAGGGTTTTAATTTCATTTTGTTCCCCACTATAGAGCTGCTCACCGACCTTTGCTGCTTGTTGTGGCAGTGGTTGAGATCTTGGTGCGACAATCTTTGATACTGGCGTAGGATTCTCTAGCTCCATACGCGCTCTAATTTGCTTAAGCGATTCGATGGCATCAGGGAAACTTATACGATGATTAGGATTCACATCCAACATTTTTTTAATCGTATCATAAATTGATTTTCGAGGTTCGGTCACTTCATCTTTCAACACATCAGAAACTGACTCAACCAGTACAGGAGGTAATCCTGAATAATCAGGATTACTACTTAAACTGCTATGAACTTCTTGAGCCTGCTCGTAAGCACCCTTTTCATAACCTTCTTGTTGTGTAAAAGGAATTTCAACTTGTAATTTTGAATACAATTCTAATAATACAACCCCTGCGGCATACATATCTGTTTTTGTACTAAAACGAGGTTTTTCGTCATTCGAAAGTTCAATAATCAATTCAGGTGCAATCGCACATGGGGTTCCTGCGAGCTTTCCATCGGCAAAGGTATGATCACTTCCTAATGCGCGGGTAAATCCCATATCAACAACGATGAGGCTTTTTGTTTTCTCGTCCCACATGACATTCGCTGCTTTAATGTCACGATGCACATAACCATGAGGCACTTGCTCACTGTGAAATTCATGCAATTCGTGAATTTTTTCTAGCATTTGAATAGCCACATCAAGGTTATCAAGTTCAGAATGTGATTGCTCACTATAATCCAACAAATTGACCCCCCAAGCCATGCTCTGGGCACTAAACGCAATAAATTGTTTCACTCCATCAATTTCATCTGTAACGTTTTCAAAATAGTCTGAAAAATATTCCTTTAAGATTTCTTCAAAGAGTTCTGGTGTAATGTTTTTTTCAAAATGTTCCAAATCAATTCCTATCGAGTTTTCTAAAAAATCTGATGCACCATTTTTTAAAAAATCGATTTTGAATTGTTGAAAATTATTACTATATTTTTCATTAATTTTTGCTAGCAGTGTTTTAATCAGCTCGGCTGAATCCTCTGCTCTAACCAGTTTTTCGACATCCTCACTTTGCATCATATTTAATTTTTGCAACGTGGCAGTGAGGCCATTTAATTTTTTAAAATGTTCTGTTCGAACAAAGTCAACGGCAAGGGGCAAATCTTGAATGACGAGACGATCGTCAAATCGCCCTAGTTGTTCTAATACCGATTCTTCTTCTTTAATATCAACTACCGCTTTTTCAGACGCAGGGTATTGAATCTTAATCGCTCGCGCTTCACCGGTATCGAGATTAACGCCTACATAGACCCCGCCAAATGCGCCTTGACCTAATTTACCCTCGGTATAAATTGCAATCGTTTCGCCTTTTTCACCAATATAAACCGGCCATGTCAGATTAGGATGTTTAGCCCCAGGAATAAGTAATTGCCCAGTTAAGGGAACTACCGGCTCCCCTTTTTGAATTTGCGAAAATGCATGTTGCAGTTGTAATTGGCGAACATAGTTATGTGCTTTCTGGCTAAGAAGATAACCTTTTCTTTGGGTCTCATCATCTATCAATTTGGGATGAATTCGTTGAAAGGTTTTCATATCATCACTCTAAAATAAGGATATTTCTTATAAGAGTCTATGTTATGGAAATAAGTTCTAAAATTATATAGGTGTATTTACCTAAGAAAGTCAGTAAAACCCCAGGATTAAATTAATCCCGGGGTAAACCAGCTAGCGCTTAATTGTGATTATCTGCAGCAGCTAACAATTCAGTGACTTCATTTTCAGGTAACTCAAAATATTTACCTTTGCGCAGACCACTGGGTAAAACGAAGGGACCATATTGAGTACGGATCAAACGACTCACTTTACAACCTTGGGATTCCCATAAACGGCGCACTTCGCGATATTTACCTTCTTGCAAGGTCACGTTATACCACTGATTTGCACCCGTACCACCCGCAAATTGAATAGATTTGAAGCTGAAAAGACCATCTTCCAATCGAACGCCCGTGGTTAAGTTTTCAAGCATTTCATCTGTGACTTTACCGAGCACTCTCACGGCATATTGACGTTCATGCGCAAAACGAGGATGCATTAAATGATGGGCAAGATTGCCATTATTGGTAAATAGCAATAAACCACTGGTGTTAATGTCTAATCGTCCCACCATTACCCATTTACTGCCTTTGAGTTTGGGAAGGTGTTGAAATACGGTTGGTTTACCGTGTTCTGAGCGCGCGGCACATAATTCGCCTTCCGGCTTATGATAAAGTAATACTCGCGTCTCTTGAATATCAAAAGATTTCAAATGAAAAGTTTTACCATCTACTTTAATGGTATCTTGACTCGTAACGCTTTGTCCTAACGTTGCCACATTACCATTAATGTGAATTTTTCCTGCTTTGATCCACTCTTCAATCGTGCGACGAGAAGCAATGCCTGCATTCGCTAAAAACTTTTGAATCCGCATCGGCTCATCGCTACCAACGGCGCTTGCTTGCTTGTTGACAATAGCGATTTTTCGCTTAGTCGGAATGCCACTTCTTGTACGTGCATTACTTGCTGTCAAGCTCTTAATAAGCTTAGGCTTAGCAGTCACTTTAGCGCGTTGCTTTTTCGGCCGAGCTTCTTCACTTGCCCATGCATCATCATGCATCCGCTCATGGCGCTTCTTTGAAGAGCGAACGGATTGTTTTGCTTTCGTTTGACTTGAATCTTTTTTACGACTGCTCATAACTTAAAATATCTTCTTCTTCATCATCACGGGCATTATCAATTTCATCTAAAATGGATGACATTGTTTGCGCCCCAATTTCATCATCATCGATATCATCATCCATATCATTAACGTTGCTTTCTTTGGTTCCCTCATCAAGCATTGCTTGCTCATCAAGCACTTCTTCATCTTCAAGCGTAACTTGGTCGTGCGCCTTGATATCATCTTCCGATAATTGCAGATCAGCCAGTGCCGCATTAATGATATCTAATTCACTGTCAGGTTCTTCTTCCAGCTCATCATCAATTTCTAAATCTTCTTCCGGATTTTCATCTGCTTTCACGGCTTGCATTGCGGCAGCAATGGCCGCATTTGCAATTTCTTCTGCACTTGCCGGCAAACTTTCTTCTTGGGTAGTTTCAAGAGCGTTCTCATCAGCTGATGCTGCTAAAGCATTTTCTTCTATGGGAAGATCTTGAGATGCTTCATCCGCCAAATCAACAGTTTCAATAGCGCGCAATTCAGCTAAGGGAGGTAACTCTTCTAAGTTTTTTAAACCAAAATGATCTAAAAATACTTTCGTGGTTGCATATAATGCGGGTTTACCAGGTACATCTTTATAGCCAACAACGCGGATCCACTCTTGCTCGTCTAGGGTTTTAATAATGTTGGTACTGACCACAACACCACGGATATCTTCAATTTCACCACGCGTAATCGGTTGGCGATAAGCGATAAGCGCTAAAGTCTCTAATAAAGCGCGAGAATAACGCGCGGGTTTATCTTCTATCGATTTACAAATATAAGGCGCAACATTTTCAGCGACTTGGAACCGAAACCCCGAAGCAACCTCTACTAAACGGATCCCTCTTTTTTCGTAGCCTTTTTGTAATAGTTCAATGGCTTTGCGAATATCCGCTAACGCCGGCTTTTCATCTTCTTCAAATAATTTAGCAATATCTTGAGGCGATACTGGCACTTTTGAAGCAAATATCGTTCCTTCAACAATACGAATCAACTCATTCATAGGTTTGATCAAGGGTTTGTTCGAGGGCATGTTCATGTTCAACAACCTTTATATGTATGGGGCCAAAAGGCTCTGATTGCACAATATCAATTAAACCTAAACGTAATAGCTCCAACATCGCTATAAAACTGACAACAATACCGAGCCTTCCTTCTTCTAAGGTGAAGCATTCATAGAAAGAGACGAAACGTCGAGAGTTAACCAATTCTAAAACAGCACTCATTCGTTCACGAATGGATAATGCTTCACGTTCTACGGTATGCGTTGCTAACAATTCTGAACGTTTTAAAATATCTAAAAATGCACTCAGTAAATCGGGTAATTGGATATCGGGTTTAGGTGCTTCAAACACAACTTTCGGTACATCAGCGCTGCCATTGAAAACATCTCGACCTAATCGAGGTAATATTTCCAGATTTTCTGCCGCTATTTTGAATCGTTCATATTCTTGTAAACGACGCACTAATTCTGCGCGAGGATCTTCTTCTTCAGGCGCTTCTTCCGAACGTGGCAAGAGCATTCTCGATTTAATTTCAGCTAACATTGCTGCCATCACTAAATATTCAGCAGCAAGCTCTAATTTCAAATCTTTCATCAATTCAACATATTCAATGTACTGATGTGTGACTGCAGCAATCGGAATATTTAAAATATCGAAATTTTGTTTTCGAATAAGATAAAGCAATAGATCAAGGGGACCTGCGAAAGCATCGAGAAAAACCTCTAATGCATCAGGCGGTATATAAAGATCTTCCGGTAGTTTTGTTAAAGCAATCCCATTAACCAGCGCCACATAAGGCGTTGCTGGTTCTTGTTGCTCACTTACTCCTTCTGTCGCAACTTCCTCTACTGGTTCCAACACTTCAGTCATAACAATTCACACTTATCTATCTCGGTGAGGTAAGCCCATTACTTCTCGGACTTCTTCCAACGTTTCTCTTGCAATATCTCTAGCAGCTTCACAGCCTTCTCGTACAATTTCTTTTACCAACCGAGGATTATTCTTATATTCTAAAGCACGTTCTAAAATAGGTTGTTGTTGCTCGATAATGGCATCGGATACCGCTTTTTTGCATTCAAGACAGCCAATCCCTGCGGTGGTGCAACCTTTTTGCACCCATTCTTTCACTGCCGTATCAGAGTAGACTTTATGCAACGACCATACAGGGCATTTTTCAGGATCACCCACATCGGTTCTTCGCACGCGAGCAGGATCGGTTGGCATAACCTTGATTTTTTTCTCGATATTTTCCGGTAATTCACGAATCGCAATGGTGTTATGGTAAGACTTTGACATCTTTTGCCCATCTAAACCCGTCAATTTCGCATGCGAAGTCAACATGGCTTGTGGTTCTGGCAAAATAATTTTACCTGAGCCTTCAAGATGACCATATAATCTTTCTCGTTCACTGAGCGATAAATTGCCTTGAGCAAAAACCAGTGCTTGACCTCGTTCAAGTGATTCTACATTTCCTGCTTCTTGAAATTGCCGCAAGCATTCTAAATAAATTTTGGCATTTTTCTTGCCCAATTTACTAATAGCAATTTCTACCTTTTCTTCATAACCTGGCTCTTTGCCATAAAGATGATTGAATCGTCTTGCCACTTCACGAGTCAACTCTAAATGTGAGATCTGATCTTCACCAACCGGTACATAGCCTGCTTTATAGGCAAGAATATCAGCTGATTGTAATAAGGGATAACCTAAAAACCCATAAGTCGCTAAATCCAGTTCTTTCAGCTTTTCTTGCTGATCTTTGTAGGTAGGAACTCGCTCTAGCCAGCCTAATGGGGTAATCATGGATAATAATAAGTGCAATTCAGCATGTTCAGGAATTCTGGATTGAATAAATATTTTGCAAGAGCCGGGATTAATACCACAAGCTAACCAGTCAATAATGGTTTCCCAGACACTCTCTTCTATGTCATACGTATTTTCGTAATGTGTTGTCAGAGCATGCCAGTCTGCAACGAAAAATAGACACTCATACTCATATTGCAATTTGACCCAATTGGTTAACACGCCATGATAATGCCCAAGATGCAATGCACCAGTTGGTCGCATACCTGAAACTACTCGTTGAAAATCATTTGTTGAGCCACTGACAGCCACGGTTATGCCTTACCTATGATGTTTAAAATATGCTTAATTAGTCGATAGTGGGATTGTATGCTAATTGAACGCCGCTGTCTCTTTGACTCTCTATCAATTTATAGGTAGTATGCCAACTATCAATTATTAGTCTGAAATTAGTCATCTTTGCCATGTTTTTTGAGCCTCTTAACTCTGTTGGAGCCCAAAGCAGTGAAGCCATTGCTGCACTAACAACGCTCATGTTGACAGGATTTCTCGTCTTTATGTTTTTTCAAACCAAACCAACGACGCAGCGGGCTTTTCTGCGACTCATGCTACAACCCGTGTACATCAGCTCTCTTCTCTTTACGATATGGCTTTTTGCGATATTTGCCTGCCATTATCTTTCAAATTTAGTTAATTAACATTCTTCACGGTTTCCTGTAACAGAAGAAGACATGCTAAAATAACTTTGAGTCCCACTTTCCCATGAGGATCACATGCACCTATTTTATGATCTCTTACCGATTATTCTTTTCTTTCTGGCTTATAAATTTTATGGCATTTATATCGCTACCGCAGTTGCCATTATCGCGGTGTTTGCTCAAGTTGCAACCACCTTCATCCGCGGAAAAAAGCCTGAAATGATGCAAATTATCACGCTTGGGATGGTACTTGTATTAGGGAGCGCGACCCTTTTCTTTCGCAATGAACTCTTTATTAAATGGAAACCAACTGCGGTCTACTGGTTACTCGGTGCTGTTTTTTTCATTACTGCATTTATTAGCAAAAAAAATCTTGTGCAAAAAATGCTGGAAAAAAATCTTACTTTGCCCGATAAAGCATGGGCAACACTCAATATGACGTGGTACTGCTTTTTCTTCTTAATGGGCTTTATTAATCTGTTTGTGGTTTATAACTTTAGTACGGACACCTGGGTTAACTTTAAATTATTCGGCACCCTGGTTTTGACCTTAATCTTTGCCGGTTTGCAAGGTATTCTGATATCGCGCTATCTCCCCAATGACGATTCCACTGAAAAAAATCAGAAGAATACAAAAAATGCGTAATGCAGAAGAACGAAAAGCATTCATCGAAGAAAGGCTTCAGATCTTGCACCCTTCTTTATTAACGATTGTTGATGAAAGCCACTTTCATATAGGACATGAAGGCGCAAAAGGTGGTGCAAGCCATTTTAGCGTGAAAATTGTAAGCTCTGCTTTTGCAGGGCTTTCACTCATTAAAAGACATCAATTGGTGTATGAACAAGTAAAAGAATTGATACCCCATGAAATTCATGCCTTGAAAATTAAAGCACTCTCCCCCGAAGAAAATAGCTAAAATTGGCCTTAAAGCTTTGGCATATAACCCTCTATCGCGCTTTCACACAGCTTTGTCGATCAAAAAGCCTCATTTGTTGTTCTTGATAACTAACTAGTTATAATCCCCGGAATTCCATTTGAACTTTTTCTAGGGTTATAAACATGTCAAAAGATTTAGCAATTAATTGGTGTATTGATGGCGCCTGGTCCTTAGGATTAGCAACTTTAATCACCGGCGCGGTATCTCCGTTAACATTACTGATCACGGGTGGATTTCTTACCATACAAGCTGCTGGAGATTTTCCCGTCGCTCGCTTTTGCCGCACTATGGCAGAAAAAATATACGAAAAAGATTTGCCCCTTTTTGATAGAACTTATACCGATCAACCACTCACAACACCAGATCAAAGCCATAAACTCTTTCAAGAAGAAATGAAGCTCGCTAAACAACGTCATAATTCAAGAATGAAAGAGTTTTACACAGAAATGGGCGGCTGTTCGCGCAAAGAAAAACCCTTTAATGATGATCTTGATAGTGAATTAACACAGAATGAATGTGTTACCTTCAAGCCATTACATTGGGGCTGGAGCGTATTTCCTAACGTGGCGAAGCTCTTGAACATCAAAGAACAAGAAGTTACTCGTAAATTGGCTCCTGTTTCTAAAGATGAAATTGAGAAAATGCCTTACGGTTCCACACGAAAAGGGACCTCATTTAAGGTAATGTAAAAGACTCATCACCTCAATTACTTACCTGCTGCTGCAATCAATGATTATCGAATCATTATTGGTTGCGGCAGCAACCTAAGCTCCCATATGGGAATAAGCGTACGGCTACTCTTCTTTCAGTTCATCGATTCCTGGCAATTTTTGTTTTATCGAGAAAAATGCCTGCCATGGATCTTGTGCGAGTTTATCTAAACGCTTTTGGATATTTCTGAGTGTATAATGATCAGAATGGATTTTAGGTGAAAGCTCTTCCCATGATAATGGTGTTGAAATTGGGGCCCTATCTCTTGCTCTCAATGAATAAGCACCAATCGCTGTCGCACCGCGGTGATTGCGTAAATAATCAATAAATATCTTCCCCTTTCTCTTGGCTTTACTCATGTTATCAATATAAGCCTGGGGATATTTTAAAGTTAAATATCGTGCAAACGTTTGTGAAAAATGCATCACTGTTTCCCAATCATAGCGACGCGCAACCGGGATCACGATATGTAAACCTTTGCCACCCGTTGTTTTAATAAAGGTTTGTAGTGCCAAGCTCTCCAATTCATCTTTAATCTGAAATGCGGCTTTGACAACCATTTTCCATGTCACATCTTCTCCTGGATCCAGATCAAAAGTCAGATAATCAGGTTTATCAATATTATCAATTCGACAGCCCCAAGGGTGGATTTCTAAAACATTCATTTGCACCAACTGAATAAGTCCAGCAATATCTTCAATATAGATGTAATTGCTCTTTTTACTTTTCTCTTGAATAGTGATGGTATTGAGATTATCTCCCTTTTTGTTCAACATATGTTTTTGATAGAAATGCTGACCCTCAATCCCTTCTGGGCATCGTAAAAGATTTAATGGCCTATTGCATAGATACGGTAAAATCCATTGTTGAATCGCTTGATAATATTGCGCTATATCTTGTTTTGTTATCTTATCTTTTGGATATAAGATCTTATCAGGGTGAGTTAAGGGATAAACGATATCAGGGGTTTCTTTAATCACTTGTGTTGAATCTTTATCACTACGTACTCCCTTAAAGCTGGCATGACGCAAAAGCCCTTCTTCTGTCCATTCTTTAAATTCAACCTCAACCAATAGATTAGGTTTAAGCCAAGACAATACATCACTTGCAGGTGGTTTATGTAAAAAAGGACTTTGTTTCGCCATATTTTCTTCAAACAAGGTATATAATTCTTTTAACGACGCTTGCGTAAACCCAGTACCGACTCTACCGCAATATTGTAAATTTCCTTTTTTGTCATATTGTCCAAGCAGTAATGCACCAATATAATTCCTTTCTCCTTCTGGTTTGGTAAAGCCTCCCACGATAAATTCTTGCCGTTGATTGACTTTTATTTTCAACCAACTCTTAGTACGCTTTTGCAAATAAGAACTATGAATATTTTTAGAGACTATACCTTCAAACCCCAGTTTTTCCGCTTTTTTAAATACTGTTTTGCCATTGCCTTGAATATGATCACTAAAACGAATCATAGGGTGATTATCGGGAATTATTTTAGCTAATATTTCTTTACGTTTTCCTAATGCTAAGTTTGTTAAGTCATATCCTTGATAATATAAAATATCAAACACATAGTAAAATAATGGGGAGTTATCATTTTCTTTAATGGAATTCTGTAAAAGTTGGAAATTAGGCAAACCATTATTATCAACTGCAACCAACTCTCCATCTAAAACAGTATCTGTCAATCTTAATTTGGCAATTTCTTTTTCTAATCGTTGAAATTTGTCTGTCCAGTTTTGTTGGCCGCGGGTAATGAGTTTTACGTCATGATTCATTATCACCAGTAAGCGATAACCATCAAATTTCATCTCGTGGATCCAGTCATTACCCTCAGGTGGCTTATCAACCAAAGTAGCCAATTGCGGTTTAATGGTTTTAGGTATTTTTTTCTTTTCAAGTAGCGCTAATTCCTTTTTAGGCAAAGAATAACTTTTCTTTTTACTTTTTTTATTAGAAGACCATACTGCATCAGCTTCATTTTGAATTTCAGTCAATGTTCTGCCTGTTATCACACTTAACGGTTCTTCTTCCACGATATTATAGTTATTTTGAGAGCAAGCTTCTTCATCTTTTGCTTTAATCAGTAGCCAATTTTTAGGATCATCTTTAATACGGATGAGTTTCCATTTGCCTTTGAGTTTTTCACCATGAAGAGAAAAAGTCAAAGCACCCGTGTTAAGGTTTTTACCATCATCGATTTCTTCCCAACTTCCTTGATCCCAAATCATGACGGTGCCACCGCCATATTCCCCTTTAGGAATCACCCCTTCAAAATCCTTATATTCAATAGGATGATCTTCAACTTGCACGGCTAAGCGTTTTACTTGCGGATCAAGAGAGGGCCCCTTAGGCACAGCCCAACTTTTTAACACGCCTTGATGTTCTAAACGAAAATCATAATGTAAATGGCTAGCCGCATGCATTTGTACGACAAAATGATTGGCATAATCCTTTTTGTGTGATCGTTTTCCCTTAGGCTCTGGTGTCTGTGAAAATCGTCTTTTTTGATGGTAATGCTGCAATGAAGCCATATCACCCTTCATTTTTTCTTATGTTTGGTAGCCTTGGTGGTAGTTTTCTTAGTCGCTTTAGGCGTTTTCTTTTCTTTTACACTTTTTTTCAGCAATTCCATAAAATCAATGACATTGGTATGCTTAATTTTTGCTTCTTTTTCATGTTTAATCGCTTTTTTACCGCCTGAGGCAATTTTTTCATCAATCAAATGCATCAGCTCTTCTCGATAATCATTGGTATAGCGAGCAGGATCCCATTTGACAGTCATGGTATCTACTAATTGTTTAGCAATATCAAATTCTTTTTTTGATATTTTATAGCTACTAATAGGCTCTTCCGGTACATCAACCTCAGAAGGTGTTTTAACTTCCTGTGGATAACGCATGGTATTAATCACGATAGCATTATCTTGAACCATCACTGCGGCTAAGTATTGATGAGTCCGGATCATAACTCTGGCAATCCCTACTTTATGGGTATTTCTTAAAGTTTCTCTTAATAAAACATAACCTTTCTCCCCTCGCTTATCTGGCAATAAGAAATAGGGCTTTTCAAAATAGTAAGGCTCTAGTTGTTCCAAATCGATGAAATCTTCAATTTCAATAGCTTTTAAATTCTCTTTTGCAATTTCATCTAAATCTTCTGGCGTTAAAATCGCGTAGTTACCGGGCTCATATTCATAACCTTTCACAATATCTTGCCAAGCAACTTCTTTTCCTGTTTCTTCATTAATTCTTGAATAACGAATACCTGCATGATTTCTTTTATCGAGCAATTTAAAATGAATTTCTTGTTGCGGCTTTTCTGCTGAGTACAGCATGACAGGAATATTGACGAGGCCAAAGGTAATATAACCTCGCCAAATGGTGCGCCGATCGTAATGAGGCTTTTCTGCTTTGTTCTTTTGTTCTTTCGAAGACTTCGGCACTCTTTTACGATTGGGCATAGCAACCTCTACCTGCCGTTTATGTTAGTTCTAGTTCTGTGATGGTGTATTCTCTGGCACCGTATTATCCAAATTATTAGGATTACTTGGATTATTACTGTCAGTTGGAGAATTACCGAGCGTATTGGAATTACTTGGGTTAGAAGGATTTGAAGTCCCCGTATAAGGCTCCTGTTGTTTCGTGTTCGCAGGAGCACTGCTCGTGACGCCACTACCACTGGCACCGCTACTACTAGCACTGCTGCTATCACTTGCACCAGCACCGACACCACCACTTGTGACGTTACCAGCACCAGCAAATGCCGTTGCTGATAGTAGGAATAAGAATGATATTACACTTAATGTTTTTACAGATTTCATCTTGCCACCTTTAACGTGATTATTACTTTTATATAATAGACACTCAGGTGAAAGAATATGACGAGAATTCTGTTGTTATCAACAGCAATGCATAGCAGATGACCTAGGTTTCGCATTTAAAATGCGAAACCTAGGTGAGAGATTAGCGTCTTTTACGAACGGTACGCTTTTCTTGAACTGTTGTCGCTTTTTCTACTTCTGCTTCGGGTTTTGCTTCCGCTTTAACTTCTACTGCTTTAGCTTTAGCTTTGACCTCTTCCAGCAATGTACCTAAGTCTTTATTTTTTAATTGCTTTGCTTTATAGGCGGAAATAAACATAACATGTTGAACGGGTTCAGCTGATTCATCTGATTTAACAGAAGATTTACTGCTTCCGCTTTTAGCGTCTTGTTTTGCTTGTTGTACTTTTTTTGCTTCTTTTGCAAGTTCAGCCGCTTTTGCAACTTTAGCTTTGGTATCATCTACTTTTTTATCAGCTTTGTCTTCAGGTTCTACTTTGATAGTAACTTTAGACTTTGCGGCTGCCGCTGCTTTGCTAGCAGTTGCACGCTGACTCAATATTTCAACTTCTTCTTCGCTTTCTTCTTCACTTGATTCTTTGGAGGCTGAAGCAGAAGCTTCTTCTTTGTTCTCTTCTTCGTTCTCTTCTTCGTTCTCTTCTTCGTTTTCTTCTTCGTTCTCTTCTTCGTTCTCTTCTTCGTTTTCTTCTTCGTTTTCTTCTTCATTTTCGGAAGAAGCAGATGTTTCTAATTCTTCTTCACTTGCCTGCGCAGAAAGTTCAGCAGAATTTTCTTCTTGATCACTTTCACTTGCTTCTGGGCTTGAAGGAATTACAGATTCAAGTTCTTCAACTTTTTTAGATTTTTTAACTGGACCAGGTTTTGACATAATTTACTCCTTTATGAATCAATCAACCTTGATTGAAAACTGCGAGCAGAGTGTATCAAAATCCTTCACAACAAAAAATCGAAATTATGCGTATTAAGGGATGGTTCTAACCAATCAGAGAGATGATGAAGGGAGATCACCTACATGAGTAGGTGATCTTATTAGAAAATTAGGAAAATTATTTAGACAAAACGGCTTGTATCCCTTTACCAATGTCAGCAGGTGACTTAACCGTTTTAACACCGGCTTTTTCTAAGGCAAGATATTTTTCCTCAGCTGTTCCTTTACCACCAGCAATAATTGCACCCGCATGCCCCATACGCTTACCTTTAGGTGCTGTCACACCGGCAATGTAGGATACAACAGGCTTGGTCACATGATCATGAATGAACTGCGCTGCTTCTTCTTCTGCAGAACCACCAATTTCACCCACCATCACAATGACTTCTGTTTGCGGATCTTGTTCAAATAACGTTAATGCATCAATAAAGGTAGTGCCTGGAATCGGATCGCCACCAATACCAATACAAGTACTTTGACCATAACCGAGATCAGTTGTTTGTTTAACCGCTTCATAAGTTAGTGTTCCAGAACGTGAAACGATACCAACTTTACCTGGCAGATGAATATCACCCGGCATAATACCAATCTTACATTGGCCCGGGGTAATGATACCTGGGCAGTTAGGGCCGATTAAGCGAGTGCCGGTTCCTTTGAGAGTAACCATCACATCAAGCATATCTAATGCTGGGATCCCTTCGGTAATACAAACGATTAATTCAATCCCCGCTTCATAAGCTTCAATAATCGAATCTTTACAAAATGCTGCGGGTACATAGATAACGCTGGCTGTTGCCCCAGTCTCATTGACTGCATCTTTTACCGTATCAAATACCGGTAAATTCAAATGCTTCTGTCCACCTTTACCTGGGGTTACACCACCCACCATTTTTGTGCCGTAAGCAATGGCTTGTTCGGAATGAAACGTACCTTGACGCCCCGTGAAACCTTGGCAAATGACCTTGGTATTTTTATCAATCAGTACACTCATTTCGCCACCTTAACTGCATCTACAATTGTTTTCGCTGCTTGGGTTAAATCATTCGCTGCAATAATGTTTAAAGAGCTCTTCTTAAACACTTCGCTTGCTTCTTGAGCACGGTTACCTTCTAAACGCACGACAACTGGAATGGTAATGCCCACTTCAGCAACAGCACCTAGAATACCTTCTGCGATTAAGTCGCATCGAACGATACCACCAAAAATATTAACTAATACGCCTTTGACATTCTTATCAGAAAGAATAATTTTGAATGCTTCACAAACGCGTTCTTTTGTTGCGCCGCCACCTACGTCGAGGAAATTAGCGGGGTCGCCACCATGTAATTTAATTAAGTCCATGGTCGCCATTGCAAGCCCTGCACCATTGACCATGCAACCAATGTTACCATCGAGCGGAATATAGTTTAATTCCCACTCTCTGGCGCGAATTTCACGCTCATCTTCTTGACGTGCATCGCGTAAATCATTCAATTTAGGATGACGAAACATGGCGTTATCATCAATATTAACTTTACCATCTAAACAAACCAAACGACCATCTTTAGTGATGATAAGCGGATTCACTTCGACTAAAGTCAAATCGCATTCAACAAACATTTTACCTAAACCAACCACAATCGTTGTAAATTGTTTGATTTGATCTAAATTTAAACCTAACTTGAAGCCTAATTCACGGCATTGATAAGGCAATACGCCAAGTAAAGGATCGACGGTAATTTTTAAAATTTTCTCTGGTGTATTATGCGCAACCGTTTCAATGTCTACTCCACCTTCGGTTGATGCCATAATCACAACGCGGCTTGTCGCTCTATCTAATACAGCACCCAAGTAAAGTTCTTTGTCGATTTGGCTTAATTCTTCAATCAACAATTCATTAATTGGCTGACCGGCTTCGGTGGTTTGGTAGGTAACCAGATTTTTGAACAACAGCTCTCGTGCAACTTCTGCTAATTCATCACGACCTTTAACGAGTTTGACACCACCCGCTTTACCACGGCCACCAGCATGAACTTGGGCCTTAACCACTAAGTTCTCTGATCCCAATGTGCTAATAGCACCGATTGCTTCATCACTGGAACGAACGACAACTCCTCTTGGAACTGGCAGTCCATAATCAGCAAAAAGACGTTTAGCTTGATATTCATGTAAGTTCATTGTTCACCACTTTAAAATTTATATACCGCTATCAAACGCAAGCGGTATCTCCTGTTTGAATGCTGTGCGCAGAATCATTCTACGCTTGCAATCAGAGGAAGAATCGTGATTCTCCCCCTGATTGCCCCATCGCGTTAAATGTCAAGTAACAGTCTTGCGGGATCTTCAAGTAACTCTTTAATTGTTACTAAGAAGCGTACCGATTCTGAACCATCGATTAAACGGTGATCATAAGAGAAAGCGAGATACATCATGGGTCGAATGACAATTTGGTTATTTTCAACCACCGGTCGTTGCTCTATCTTATGCATCCCTAAAATACCCGTTTGCGGGGGATTCAAAATAGGTGTTGATAGCAATGAACCAAAAACACCACCATTTGAAATTGTGAAAGTTCCGCCTGTTATCTCATCAATACCTAAGGTACCTTCTCTGGCTTTAACCCCTAAGTCATGAATGGCTTTTTCTATTTGTGCCATGTTCATTTTGTCAACATCACGCAAAATAGGAACCACTAATCCACGAGGTGAAGATACCGCAACACCTACGTCAAAATAGCCATGGTAAACAATATCTTTACCATCGATAGAGGCATTAACAACAGGGAAACGTTTTAGCGCTTCTGTTGCAGCTTTAGTGAAAAAGGACATAAAGCCTAATTTGACGCCATGTACTTTTTCAAATTGATCTTTATAGCGATTACGCAAATCCATCACAGGCTGCATATTCACTTCGTTAAATGTGGTTAAAATAGCGGCATTTTGCTGTGCGCTTAACAATCTTTCTGCAATTCGAGTACGAAGACGTGTCATAGGTACGCGTTTTTCAAGGCGCTCGCCCGCTGCGAGTACTGGTAATTGCACCATCGACGCTTGTGGAGCAGAAACATCTTGCGTCGTAATGCGACCACCTTTACCTGAGCCTTTCACATTTTCAGGTGAAACATCTTGCTCAGACATTAAACGTCTCGCTGCTGGGCCTGCTGCTTGTGTATTTTGTGCTGAAGCCGCTGGCGTTGCTGCTGCAGCTACAGCTGCGGGTGCTGCTGCTTGTGGTTTAACTTCTGGTGCAGAAGGCGCAGGCGCACTACCGGCTTTCATTGGCTTGAACACTGCAATCACTTCTTCTGCGAGCACAGTATCACCGGTATTTTTGATGATTTTTTCAAGCATACCACTTTCTGGCGCAACGACTTCTAATACCACTTTATCGGTTTCGATATCGACAAGATTTTCATCTTGTTCAATCATTTCACCTACTTTTTTATGCCATGTTGCAATCGTTGCGTCAGCAACGGATTCTGGCAAAACGGGTACTTTAATCTCAATTGACATATCCAATCCTTAATTCAACAAAATATTATTTTAAAGCATCCTGAATGAGCGCTTCTTGTTGTTCATTATGTTCTGAGGTATAGCCCACCGCAGGAGAAGCCGATGCATCTCTACCTGCAAATAACAAGTTCTGTGATGGCGTCATACATGCTCTGAAATGATGTTGTGTTGGGAACCATGCACCTTGGTTTTTAGGCTCTTCTTGACACCAAACAATATCTTTCACGTTAGGGTAGCGTTGTAGCTGCGCTTGTAGTTCAGGTTCAGGGAACGGATATAGCTGTTCGATTCTGATAATCGCAATGTGGTTTTTCTTCAATTCATCACGCTTAGTTACTAAATCGTAATACACTTTACCACTACACATCACCACTTTGGTCACTTTTTGTGGGTCATGAGGTTGTGTCTCAGGGATGACCACTTCAAAAGTACCATCGATTAGATTATTCAACTCACAGCTTGCTAATTTGTGACGCAATAAACTTTTTGGTGACATCACAATTAATGGCTTGCGGATCTTTCTCAACATTTGTCGTCTTAGCATATGGAATACTTGCGAAGCATTGCTTGGCACACAAACTTGAATATTGTGTTGCGCACATAATTGCAAGAAACGCTCTAAACGTGCTGAAGAATGTTCTGGGCCTTGGCCTTCATATCCATGCGGTAATAGCATGACCAAACCACACAACCGCCCCCATTTTTGTTCACCAGAACTGATAAACTGATCGATAACAACTTGCGCACCATTAGCAAAATCACCAAATTGTGCTTCCCAAATCACTAAAGATTTTGGTTCGGTTGTCGCATAACCATATTCAAAACCTAAAACCGCTTCTTCTGATAATAGCGAATCAATCACAGTAAAATGTGGTTGCTTAGGATCAATATGTTTTAACGGGGTATAAACTTTTCCGGTTTTTTGATCATGTAATACGGCATGTCGATGAAAGAAGGTACCACGACCACAATCTTGACCAGAAATTCTAACGGCATAGCCTTGATCTAACAGTGAAGCATACGCCATATTTTCAGCAAATCCCCAGTCGATTAGCTGCTGACCATGCGACATTTTTTCTCTTTCTTCATAAATTTTTGCAACACGAGGATGCATCGAAAAGCCATCCGGCATTTTCAATAATTTATGAGATAAGGTATTGATTTTATCTTGTGAAATGCCCGTTTTTACAGGTTCACGCCAATCTTTTGATTCATATTGACTCCAATCAACAAGATGCGCTCGCTGTTCTTTACTAATATTGTTAGCAACACAATCCCCTTTATCAAGAGCTTCACGATTTTGTTTAACCAGCGCATCCGCTTGTTGCTTGGTTAATACTTGTTCTTTTGTTAATTGCTCTGCGTATAGCTGTCTCACGGTTAAGTGATTTTTAATTTTGCCATACATCATGGGTTGGGTCGCAAAAGGATCATCTGCCTCATTATGACCATGTCGACGATAACAAACTAAATCTATCACCACATCTTTGTTAAAACGCATGCGGTAATCCAGTACCCATTCTGTCACTAACATAACCGCTTCTGGATCATCTGCGTTGACATGGAAAATAGGCGCTAAAACCACTTTCGCGACATCGGTACAATACAAAGTTGAACGTGCATCATGTGGATTACTGGTAGTGAAACCCACTTGGTTATTGATAACAATATGGACTGTACCACCTGTACCATAACCACGGGTTTGAGACATATTTAAGGTTTCCATCACAACGCCTTGGCCTGCAAAGGCAGCATCACCATGGATAGCAACGGATAACACTTTATTAGCATCTTCGTCTTTAGCACGAATTTGTCTTGCTTTAACCGAACCTGCAACCACGGGGGTAACAATTTCTAAGTGTGATGGATTAAAAGCAAGTGCTAAATGCGTCAACCCACCTGAGGTTTTAACATCGGAAGAAAAACCTTGATGGTATTTTACGTCACCTGATTCTAAATGAGCTGAATGCTTTCCTTCGAATTCATCAAATAATTCCCTGGGATCTTTCCCAAGCGTATTAATCAAAACATTCAGACGACCACGATGTGCCATACCAATGACGCATTCGCGCATGCCTTGTGAACCTGCGCGCTGAATCAGGTGATCGAGCATTGGAATTAAAACTTCGCCGCCTTCCAATGAGAATCGTTTAGCACCGGGGTATTTGACGCCAATATATTTTTCAAGGCCTTCAGCAGCAGTCAAACGCTCTAAAATTTGTTCTTTTATTTTGGGTGAAAATTCAGGGGTTGCTCTTGAACCTTCAACACGTTGTTGAATCCACGCTCTTTCTTCTCGTGACGGGATATGCATGTACTCGGTACCAATGGAACCACAATAGGTATCATTGAGTGCACGGTACAAAGCACCCAACTGCATGTGCTTGGGTCCAACAAAGGTTTCTGTATTAAATTCAGTCGCCATGTCATTGACGCCTAAACCATGCTCTTCAAGAGAAAGCTCCGAAGCATTCTCATCTAACATTTCTCTCATCCCTAAGGGATCGATCTGAGCATGTAGATGGCCTTGCAAGCGATAAGCATTGATCAAACGAAGCACTTGGATTTGTTTTAATTCATGATCAAGCGGAACACTTTGTGTGCTTCCTTTGTGAATTAATTTAGCAAGATTAGCAAATTCTGCTTGGATAGCCGCATGTGAGGCATCTTTAGCGCCTTTATTGGCTTTCGCTAGCTCATCAAAATATTGACGCCATTGAGGTGCCAATTGAGTCGGATCGTTAAGATACTGCTCATATAAATTTTCTAGGTAAGCGGAATTGCCACCATCAAATGCGGAAGAATCCCACATTGATTTCATGATATTTTCTTGCATGGTCTTCACCCTATTGTTCAAGGGAACGTGTGAATTCCAACAAGGACCTTACCTGCTTGATTATCCTTACACCTGCGGTTTCCAATCAGTCCATTATTAGTAATTCAATCAACTGTTGCTGTTTGTAAAATATTCCAATGCCAAATTATACAACATTTAGACTGGATTTGGTGAGTTTGTTACAGCAATTCTCGGTGAAAAGAGGTTCACCGAGAATTTCTGAGTTTGTTAAACATCTTCTTGCATCATCTGAGTGCGAATCTCAGAAATTGCTTCCGTGGGATTCAAATTTTTGGGACAAACTTCAACACAATTCATGATACTACGGCAACGGAAAACACTATAAGCATCATCAAGTTGCTCTAATCTTTCTCTTGTTTCATCATCTCGGCTGTCTAACACAAAGCGAGAAGCTTGCAATAAGGCAGCTGGACCTAAAAATTTATCGGGATTCCACCAATAGGAAGGACAAGCGCTCGAACAGCAGCCACAAAGGATACATTCATATAAACCGTCTAACTTAGCTCTTTCTTCTGGGCTCTGTAAGCGCTCTTTAGCTGGCGCTTCTTGTTTATTAATAAGATAGGGTTTTACCTTTTGGTATTGGTTAAAAAATTGTGTCATATCCACAATCAAATCCCGAATCACGGGCATACCAGGGAAAGGCTTTAACACGACTGGCTCTTTGAGTGAACGAATAGGGGTAATACAAGCTAAACCATTCTTACCATTGATGTTCATCCCATCGGAACCACAAACACCTTCACCACACGAACGACGAAAGGCCAATGTTTCATCTTGCTCTGCTTTAATCGCTAACAAGGCATCTAGCACCATCACTGCGCCCGATTTTTCTAAATCAAATTCATAATCTTGCATTCTAGGTGCTTGATCTTTTTCAGGGTCAAATCGGTAAATTGAAAATCGCATCGCTATTCCTTCGTTTATAGACTGCCGCCAATAAGTTAGTAAACTCTCTCTTTTGGTTCAAATGCAGGCACGGTTAACGGCTTCATATTCACTGCTCGATAGCTAATCGTGTCATCTGGAAAATACAACGTATGCTTTAACCAGTTTTTATCATCTCTGGCAGGAAAATCTTCTCGTGAATGTGCGCCACGGCTTTCTTGACGTGCCGCCGCTGACAACGCGGTCGCAATGGCAACTGCTAACAAATTATCTAATTCAAGTGCTTCAATACGAGCCGTATTGAAAATTTTACTTTTATCTTTCAGTGTCGCATGAGCAAGTTGTTCACGAAGACGCTTCAGTTTTTCAACACCTTCATCCATCACTTTCTGCGTTCTAAACACACTGAAATCATTTTGCATAATCTGTTTCATTTGCTGACGAACATCATGAACACTTTCGCCCCCATTGGATTGATCCCAACGTCTTAAGCGTGCCATCGCTTTTTCAATATCTTCAGAAGTCGCTAAGGCCTGCTCCATGCCTTCGTTAAGTGCATCTTCAACATGTAAACCGGCTGCGCGACCAAAAACCACGAGATCTAATAATGAATTTCCACCCAAACGATTTGCGCCATGGACAGAAACGCACGCGCATTCACCCACTGCATATAGCCCCGCAACAGGAGAACTTTGACCACTCTTATCCGTCATCATGACCTGGCCATGCACGTTGGTTGGGATCCCCCCCATCATGTAGTGACAGGTAGGCACAACAGGAATGGGATCTTTAATAGGATCGGCATTAGCAAAAGTGATTGAGAGTTCACGAATACCCGGCAAACGGCTGTTAATAACATCCGCGCCTAAATGATCTAACTTGAGTAAGACATGGTCGCCCTTCGGACCACAACCGCGACCTTCACGAATTTCAATCGCCATTGAACGAGAAACCACATCTCGCGATGCTAAATCTTTTGCATGAGGTGCATAACGTTCCATAAAACGTTCACCATTTTTATTGAGCAAGTAACCGCCTTCACCGCGACAACCTTCGGTGACTAAAACGCCCGCTCCTGCAATGCCTGTGGGATGAAATTGCCACATCTCCATATCTTGCAAAGCGAAGCCTGCTCGCAGCACCATGCCAACACCATCACCGGTATTAATGAGTGCATTCGTTGTGGAATGGAATATTTGGCCTGCACCACCGGTGGCTAAAATGACGGCCTTACTGCGCATGTAAAGCGTTTCGCCATTTTCAATATTCATGACAATAACGCCAGCGATTGCCCCATTTTGAGCTTTAACCAAATCAATCGCATACCATTCGCTGAAAACAGCTACTTTGGCTTCAACATTTTTCTGAAATAAGGTATGCAATAAAGCATGCCCGGTACGATCTGCTGCTGCGGCTGTGCGTGTTGCTTGTTCACCACCGAAATTTTTTGATTGACCGCCAAATGGACGTTGATAAATTTTACCGTTCTCCATACGTGAGAAAGGTAGGCCCATATGTTCAAGTTCATAGACAACTTCAGGCCCTACACGACACATGTATTCGATGCAATCTTGATCGCCTAAGTAATCCGATCCTTTTACGGTATCGAACATATGCCATTGCCAATTATCTTCGTGCTTATTACCTAAAGAAACCGTAATACCACCTTGAGCTGAAACAGTATGTGAACGCGTGGGGAATACTTTTGAAACTAAAGCAACATTCTTACCCGCTTTGGCAAGCTCAAGCGAAGCTCGCATGCCCGCACCACCTGCGCCAATAATAACCGCGTCAAACGAACGCTCGCCAGGAATGCTCATTCCTACATTACCCCCACAGAACAAATATGCCCCAAATCACATAACCAAATAACGTAAATATAATCACCCCTTCTAATACATAACGTAATAAGAAAGGTTTGATATAATCTGTTAACACTGTCCAAAGCCCAACCCATGCATGAAAGGCAACACATATCAGGGCAAATAAAGTGCTAATTTGCATCCATGGTGAGGTAAATAATCCTAACCAATCTTCATAGGCAAGCTCTTGATGCATGAGCACAAAGCCCACTAAAAAAAGCGTATAAATACCTAAAAAAGCGGCCGTATAACGTTGGACTAGCCAATCTCGTAAGCCTGTTCCACCTAAACTCATAGGGTGACTCCCCCTAACCAGTACACAGCAAAAATGAGCAATAACAAAGACAAACTAATAACCAGTTTTGCGCTAATTCGTCCCGCTGTTTTGGATTCCCCAATATGAAGATCCATCAAGATATGACGAAAGCCTGCCAATAAATGAAAGATTAAACCGGCTGCGGCCAGCATTGCTGTTACTTTGTAAAACGGCAACTGTAGATGATCTTTTAAGCTGTTAAACCCTTCTGGGGAAATTAATGAAAGCTGCAATGCCCATAAGAAAAAGGGAATGAGTAAGAAAACCAATATCCCAGAAAGGCGGTGAGTGATAGAGACCAATGCACCAATTGGCAGCTGAATACTAAGGGGATTGATATTACGAGGTCGTTTTGTTTGCACGCTGAATCATCCTAAAAGTATAAACGCAAGAAAACGGATGCGAAAAAGTATCCAAATGCGCCCAGTATATACCGCTCGTATATGAAAATGCGAGATTTCAAAATTTCTAGCGAGCGGTATATCTTACTTTAAATGCATCGCGCAGAATTAATCTGCGCTTGCAATCAGGGGGAGAATCGCGATTATCCCCCTGATAACCCCCATCGCGTAGAGCTGCACTTCAAGTCATGCTTCGCATCTTGAAGTGCACTTTGGGACACCGCTCGTATATGAAAATGCGAGATTTCAAAATTTCTAGCGAGCGGTATACCTTATGTTTAAGTGCGTCACGCAGAGATCGCGATTCAGACTTCTACTCTTGTGCAGCATTACTATATACTTCCTGTAGACCTGTTAACTAAATCAACTTTAAGCACTTCAACTAAGGAGCCGCCATGGCTGATACGTCTGCCAAATTGTCCTTGTCTGGTAAAGAGCCACTCGATCTTCCTATTCTCAAGGGCACTATTGGGCCAGATGTCATCGACATCAGCGATCTTAGTAAGTTAGATGTTTTTACTTATGATCCTGGTTTTCGCTCAACGGCATCCTGTGAATCAAAAATTACTTTTATTGATGGTAATAAAGGCATGCTGCTTCATCGTGGCTATCCGATTGAGCAATTAGCTGAGCACTCTGATTTCTTGGAAGTCTGTTATTTATTGTTATTCGGAGAACTTCCAACACAAGTTCAAAAATCCAAATTTGTTGCGAATGTTAAAAATCATACTTTAGTTCATGAACAGCTCACGAAATTTTATAGCGGTTTTCGCCGCGATGCACACCCTATGGCTATTATGTGTGGTGTGGTTGGTGCGCTATCCGCTTTTTATCATGAGCACCTTGAAATTAAAAACGAGCAACATCGAGAATTGGCGGCATTAAGATTAATCGCTAAAATGCCAACTCTTGCGGCAATGTCTTATAAATATTCCATTGGCCAACCCTTTGTTCACCCATTAAATAAAATGGATTATGCCGAAAACTTCCTCTACATGATGTTTTCTGTCCCAAGTGAAGAGTGGAAATCTAACCCGATTTTAAATAAGGCCATGGATAGAATTTTCATTTTGCATGCTGATCATGAACAAAATGCTTCAACATCCACCGTTCGTTTAGCCGGCTCATCCGGTGCTAATCCTTTTGCATGTATTGCAGCGGGTATTGCAGCACTATGGGGACCTGCGCATGGTGGCGCAAATGAAGCGGTACTGGCAATGTTGAATGAAATTGGGGATGTTTCCAATATTCCTAAATATATTGCAAGAGCCAAAGACAAAAACGATTCTTTCCGCCTGATGGGTTTTGGCCATCGTGTCTATAAAAACTTTGACCCTCGTGCGACAGTAATGCGCCAAACCTGCCATGAAGTATTAACAGAACTCGGTGCCCATAACGATCCGTTATTCGCGATTGCATTAGAATTAGAAAAAATTGCATTACAAGATAGTTATTTTATCGAGAAAAAATTATATCCCAATGTTGATTTCTACTCCGGCATTATTCTGCGCGCGATTGGAATTCCTTCAAATATGTTTACCGTGATTTTTGCATTAGCACGTACGGTAGGCTGGATTGCCCATTGGAATGAAATGATCACATCGCCTGATCAAAGTATAAACCGCCCACGCCAGCTCTATACCGGGCCAGCACTGCGCGATTATATTCCTAAAGAAAAACGTGGTTAACGCGTTCGCATGAGTAGTTCTGGGAGTATCCTCATTACAGGCGGCGCAGGCTATGTCGGTAGCCACGTCGCCAATGCTTTAAAAGCAACCAGCCGACGCTTTATCGTGGTTGATAATTTAAGTACGGGCTACCTTGAAAATATTCCAAACGTTCCTTTTGTCCAAGCAGATATTCATGACAAGGAACGTTTAACAAATATCATCCGAGCTGAAAAGATCAACGCTATCATGCACTTTGCGGCATCCACTATCATCAGTGATTCTATTCAACGCCCTCTGGATTATTATCAAAACAATACGGTTGGAACGCTTAATTTGCTAGAAGTGAGTGTCAGCGAAAAAATTAAGCACTTCATTTTCTCATCAACTGCCGCCGTTTATGGGCCATCAAAGCAAAATATTGCTGAAAATGCGCCGCTTGTGCCAACCAATCCTTATGGTTACTCAAAAATCATGAGTGAACAGATTGTAAAAGACGTTGCAAAAACCGGCGCCTTACAATTTGTCATTCTGCGGTATTTTAATGTTGCCGGTGCCAGCATGGATGGAAAAATTGGCCAACGAACGGAAAATGCAACGCATTTACTCAAAGTAGCCGTGGAAACAGCGTGTGGTTTAAGAACCACCTTACCTATCTATGGTAATGATTATCCAACATCAGATGGGACCTGTGTTCGTGACTTTATTCATGTTGATGATTTGGCTAGTGCCCATATTCAAGCTTTGCACTACTTAGAAAATCAAGGTGAGTCAGTCATATTAAATTGTGGCTATGGCAAAGGCTATAGCGTTCAAGAAGTGATAACGGCCTTAGAAAATATTAGCCAACAAACTTTACCCGTTGCGATAAAAGAACGTCGTCAAGGTGATATTGCGCAGGTAGTCGCTGATAACACCCTCATTAAAAAAACGCTGAATTGGCACCCTCAATATGATGACATTCATCTCATCGTTAAAAGTGCCTACGAATGGGAGCAAAATCTCCATCCATTTCAGAAATAATTTAAACAACTTCCCAAAATTGATTGCTTAGAATATAAAGTCAGGTAAAATACCACCAATGTAAGTTTATTGACTTTCAATGGTGAAAGAATGAGTTCTACAGCTAAATTATTAGACCAAAGCACGCTGAACACCCTGCTAACACAACTAACCCCTAATATAAGATTAAGTGATTTACTCATCACCGCAGGATACAGCACCAACATTAGCCATTTACAAATAAAAGGGTCCAATCAAGTTTTAGATTTTTCTGGCTGCCAATTTGATCATGTGAATTTTAGTGGTCAATTCCAAAATGCAACTTTTGAACATGCCACTTTCAATCATAGTATTTTTCGTGAAACCACATTTTCATTTAGCACATTCAAAGACAGCCAATTTCATGATTGCGCATTTATTGATTCACAATTTAAAGGCGCCTCTTTTATTCAAAGTCATTTAGAAACCACTAAAGTATGGAACAGTGATTTCTCTAATGCCGCTTTTATTGATTCAACGATTAATCACTCTATTTTCGCTAAAGCAAAACTTGAAAATGTGTTGGACTATGACAATAAAATTCAAGATATGCATATTGTTTTTTCGCAAGAATATCAGGTGGATTATGCATTTAATCAAGCCGATTCACATCTTATTAAACCAACCGTCGCATTGGTTGGCGATGCCGAGTGGCATGATACCCCCTACTATATAGTTGATAAATATGATGGTAATCCCTTTACTATCTCGCAATATGCGCCTTACGATCTTCGACTTGATGTTTTAGCTCAAGAAGTGCAAAAAGTACTCAATGACATTAAAGAGAATGGGCTCACAGCCCCCAGTATTGCTCAACAAGTCTTACAATCCGATCAACCCACTATTAATGCCATTAAAGACTATGCCTACAAAATGATAGAAAAAGCTGATGCTATTTGGATCCCAGGCGGTCCTGATCTTCATCCTGAATTTTATGGTGAGAGCAATACGGATTCTTGGCCATCCTCCAATTACTATCGAGAAATTTTAGAATTTTCTTTAACAGAAGCGGCGCTTGCTTCCGGTAAAGTTATTTTGGGGATCTGTCATGGCTCACAACTGGTTAACGTTTATTTAGGCGGAACACTCCATCAACATGTGGATGGTCAAAGTGGCATCTCCCCAGAATTAACCGTTACAACGCATGAAGGTCTATTGGGCTCTGTCATCGATGGTCCTATCCATGGCCCAAGCTATCATCACCAGGCTGTCAAAGATGTGGCACCCACTTTGGAAGTCGTTGCTACTTATAACGGCGTGATTAAAGCAACTCAAGCAACCGATGGTAGCAAAGTGATGCTATGTCAATTTCATCCAGAATATGAACATGATAAAAATAGCGAAAATATCTTAAATCAATTTATAGGGATGAGCGCTGAAAATAAAATCTTGTCAAAGGTCATCGAAATCAGTGACGTGGTCGATTTTGGTACGCCATTAGATAAAGTCTTAGTGGAAGAGTCCGCTGCGCCCGTGCAAACACCTAATATCACAACGTCTATATATAATTATGTTGCAGGTTTTGTTCCAAGCTTCTTTACAGAAACAGCGCTGATAGAAACCATCTCTGTCATTTAATTTAGCATAGTCAAAGCATCTGATTTTTACCCTCAAGGGATCCCTTGAGGGTAAAAGCTAGAAGCAAAAACTATAGATCCAATACTTCCATCGGAGAATAAGTCTTATACCCTAGTGCTGCTGCAACCGCAGGATAAGTGATTTTTCCGCGGTGTACATTGAGCCCTTCACGTAAATGGCTATTTTCAAGCAATGCTCGTTTATAACCTTTATTGGCAATCTCAATGATATAGGGCAATGTCGCATTATTTAATGCAAAGGTTGAAGTGCGTGGTGCACCACCTGGCATGTTAGCCACACAATAATGCACAATCCCATCGACAACATAGGTTGGCTCTGCATGCGTTGTTGGCATACTGGTTTCAAAACAACCACCTTGATCGATAGAAACGTCAACCAAGACAGCGCCAGGTTTCATGTTTTTCAACATTTGTCGAGAAACGAGCTTAGGCGCTGAGCCACCTGGAACCAATACTGCCCCAATGACTAAATCTGCTTTGGACACATAACGTTCTATTGCATCTTGGGTTGCATAAATCGTATGCAAAACATGACCAAATTGCGCATCTAATTCTCTTAAACGTTTTAGTGATTTGTCTAAAACAGTCACTTGCGCGCCAACGCCGATGGCCATCATCAATGCATTGGTTCCCACAACGCCTGCACCCAGAATAACCACATGACCAGGCTCTACGCCGGGTACGCCACCTAATAAAATGCCACGACCACCCTGCGCTTTTTCTAATGCATGCGCTCCGGCTTGAACTGACATGCGACCTGCAACTTCGCTCATGGGTGCCAATAAGGGCAAGCGACCATGTTCATCCGTAACCGTTTCATAGGCAATTGCCGTACAACCTGATTCTATTAATAGTTTGGCTTGATTGGGATCAGGAGCCAGATGCAAATAGGTAAATAAGGTTTGGCCTTCGCGGCACATTTTGCATTCATTTGGCTGGGGTTCTTTTACTTTTACGATAAGATCCGCTGTTGCAAAAATCTCAGCTGCCGTATCAACAATCACCGCGCCTGCTTGACGATAGTCATCGTCACTGATATCAATGCCTGCGCCTGCATTTGTCTCTACAAATACTTCATGACCATTCCCAACGGATTCACGAACACTACTTGGGACCATGCCCACTCGATACTCGTGATTTTTGATTTCTTTTGGTACACCAATCCGCATAAATTAAGCTCCGCGTTGCCTCAAAAATTGAGGAGAACATTACGGCTTAATCTGAGAGATGTCAAACATAAACCCCTATTTTTATATCAGTTTCATAACATAAAAATGACGTTTTTCTAGGGTTTTCTGGATGTGCATACAATTAATTTAGAAAAGATCCATAAGCTAAAAAAATAAATTCGAATATTGACAATATTATCTTGCCAAACTACTCATTATCTGTCTTACTGGTATATACCCTTCAGTAAACAAACATCGACAAGGAATGTCATGGGTAAGTCAACAGAAGGTGTTGTCTTAAAAGACGGCCAAATAAAATCTTTATCAGACGCTCTAGAACGGCTTGATATATCATCGGCTGTTAATGAACGCGAGATAAAGGCTCGTTCTCAATTTGTCCAAAATCTTAAAAAAGCGATTGGCAATCTCACCAATCCACAAATGCCGATTGGCATTAAACCTACCTTATCCCGACTCATTCAAGAAAGTGACTATTATATTGAACATGGCAACGAAAATGCTTTTGTTCGACTGTGTCATGATGCTATTGAAGTTTGCCGGCAAGGTTGGAGCATTTTAAGTTATTGGATTTCCACTGAGCAAAATATTTGTTATTCCATCTATTGGAGTTTAAAAGATGCGATGGATCAACATAAAAAAGAAATGCTCAAAGTACGTACAGAACAGAATCATTCCTCAAAGAACGATCCTGTTACGCCTGTTGTTGTTAATAATCCGAATATAACAAGACAGCCTGGGCTTGATAAAGAAGTTAAATATTCTTTTCCTTTATTTAATACCGCATTGCTAAGACAAGTACTCACGCAATACGGTCAACGTTTAGGTAAAGAAGGAACTTCTGTGGTACGAGTCAATCAAGATCCATTTGCTTCTTGTGTAGAGCTTTATAAAAATAAGTTTTAATTATCTCTTTGTCGTAGAAGTTGTAGTTGTAGTGGAAGTAAGCGTTAGGATTACATTAGAAAATAATACCTCACATTTGATTCCGACACTGCACAATTACGAAAGCCCCTTTAAGGGGCTTTTGTTTTTATAGCATTAATCATGATAAAAATCCCCCGCTCGCTTCCTGCTTCGCTAATGCTACGCAGGACAAAAGCGAGCCGCCCCCTTTTATGCAAAGGGGGCATAATTTAAACAACCTATCTTTTATTACTAAGTAAGAATTTTGATATTTTAAGCCCCCTTTGCATAAAAGGGGGCCGAAAGCGAAGCTTGCGGGGGGATTTTATCTTTAACCAGCCTTCGATTTTCTTAATCTTGCCTTAATTAAACCTTTAGCGCGTTTTGGCTTCGGATTTAGCAAAGAAGTAATTTCTTCATTAATGGCTTTCAATTTTTTCAAACAACCACAAGCCGTATTCGTTCCGCCAAAAGCAGTTAACCCAATTGAGTTAACCTTGGTTTTGAGCTGTTTACAAAAAAGGGTGAGCGCATTATTTAAAGATGACAATGATTGTACTTGTTCAAGTTCAGCAAAAGTCGATGTGAGAAATTTTTTGACTTCTTTTTGACAACTGTATTTGTCTAACACTTGTTTGGCTTGTTGATAAAACCGTTGAAAATCGCTTTCATTCAACATATCAAAGGGACTCCTTTTCTGACAATTCCCGTTCGGTCATCGCCAATTTCTCCATCAGATTATAAAGTGTTGGTCGCGTTATTCCTAATAATTCTGCTGCTTTTGACATATTACTATCACAATAATTTAATGCGGTTGTGATGGCCTCTTTTTCTGCCAAATCACGAATTTGCTTCAAGTTAAATGGCATTGATTGTAAATTATTAAACGGTAATTCAAGATCAGCTAAGGTAATGTGTGTATTTTCAGCCATCACGACTGAGCGCTTGATCTTATTTTCTAATTCTCGTACATTGCCAGGCCACGAATAACGATGTATCGCCTCTAAGGCTTCTGCTGAGAATCGTTTAACTGGACGCTTATATTCTTGAGAGAAACGGCTCAAAAATAATCTTGCCATCACCGCAGCATCTCCCATTCTATCGCGCAAGGGCGGAATAGAAATGGTCACTTCGCTCAAACGATAGTATAAATCTTCTCGAAAAGTATGTGCTTGTATGGACTCTTGCAGATCATGATGGGTTGCACATACTACGCGCACATCTACCGAAATAGGACTGCGACCGCCTAAGCGTTCAAATGTACGTTCTTGCAAAAATCGCAATAGCTTGGGTTGCAACGATAAAGGAAGATCACCAATTTCATCAAGAAATAGCGTCCCTTTATGTGCCATTTCAATTTTACCACGCGTTTGCTTAACCGCTCCTGTAAAAGCACCCTTCTCATAACCAAACAATTCGCTTTCAAGCAACGCTTCAGGTATCGCGGCACAATTGATTGCAATAAAGGGTTCATGTGAGCGTTCACTATGTTCATGTAATGCATTCGCTAAAACTTCTTTACCCGTACCACTTTCACCTAATAACAAAACACTAATATTGGTAGAAGCCACTTTTTGCACGGTACGACAAACTTTTTGCATAATCGGGCTGCTGGTCAAAATACCCTTAATCGAATGGCTCAGTGTTAAGGTATTTAATTGGTTATATTCTTTTTCAAGCGTATGTAAATAATAAGCTCGATCAATAATCAAATTAAGTGCTTGTGGGTCGATGGGTTTAACATAAAAATCATAAGCACCGGAATTAATGGCTTGCATGGCAACAATACGATCGGATTGCCCCGTTACCATAATGACTTTGGTACTAGGAGATAAAGAAACAATTTCTTGTAAAATATTGAGACCTTCTTCATAACCAGTTGGATCAGGAGGCAGCCCTAAATCTAAGGTCACAACGCCAGGCTCATATCTTCTTAATTTACTTATTGCTTCATTTTTGTCTTGTGCAGTAATGACTTCATAATTACTAAAAGCCCATTTTAGTTGCTCTCTTAAACCTTCATCATCTTCTACGACGAGCAAATAAGGTTTGTCACTCATTACTACTTCCTTTTTCAACCAGCAGTCAATTAATACTCATACAGATTTAAGCGATTTCTGCATCTTGAAGTGTACTTGGACCATTTCTTACGACTAGCGGAAACTCTAGGGTAAAGGTTGAACCTTTGTTTTTTTCTGTTTCCACTGATAATTTCCCACCAACGTGATTAACATACTCTTTCGCTTCATATACGCCAATCCCCATTCCTTTTTCACCTTTTGTGGTAATAAAAGGTTTATATAGATCGCCATGTAAGAATTCAGCTTCCATTCCACATCCAGAATCACGAATTGCAATTGATAATTTTCCATCATTGAGCATGACCGATAAAGTCACTTCGCCATGTTCTGCGGTCGCCTGCTGCGCATTTTCGACTAAATGACATAATATATTAACAAACTGATCTTCATTGCCTAACACTTGAATATCGTTACTGACAATTTGCCAATCCATTCTCGGTATAGGATGCCGATGATTCGTTAACTGGATGACCTTTTGTAAGGCTTGTGCAATATGAATCGTTTGCGAACCAAGCAGCTTGCCCCTATCTCGCATTTGCAATAGCAAGCGATCAATCTTATCCGTTGCATGATCTATCGTTTGAAAAGCGCTTCTAACAAATGCAGGATTATTTTCGTGTTTCTCTCGATTGCTGCTTACTAATTTTAATTGTGATTGAACATTTTTCAGATCATGCATCACAAAGGCTGATAAACGATTGAATCCTTCGAATTGCCTAGCAACGGCTAATGCTTGTGCATTTTGTTCTTGCACAAGGCAAATCACGGCTTGTCGCCCAGCCATCGAAAGTAAATCTAACACTTCCCAATTCACATTAAAAAATGCAACTCGAGGATGCGCCAAAATAACAAAAGCATGCAATCGATTTCCATGTAACAAAGGAACTAACAACCAAGCCCAGGAAAATTGGCGTATCGCAGGAGGCACATTTACAAAGGAAAATGCACGGTCGCTATCGCTTGTGTGAGAAGGAATTTCTAAAGCACGTTGTGATTGCTGCAAGTAGTCGGTAAAGGGGCAAGGTTCAATGACAACTTCTTGATTAGGAAACGCACTGTGCCAACAACCTTTGAGAACAAAACCTCGTTTCTCTTCCCATTCAAATAGCACTCCTTTACGGCTTTCAACCATATCTGCCAAGGCTTTAATCACCCGGGTTGAAAGTTGCCGTTCATCGTCATTCGCATAAAGTAACAATGAAAACCGTATCCATTCTTCACGATAATCATAACGAAGTTTAAAAAAGTTTTTCGCGATAAACACTTTAGTCCATGCTCTAGCACGACCCGACGATAGCATCATCGCTAACAACACCAATGAACCCGTAAAGAATAAAATTTGTAGCGCATCTCCCCACGAGCCGCCCCATTCCTTAATGAAACAACTCGCCGTTTCCATCGCAAGCAGATAAATACCACCGCTAATAAAAATCGTGGAACGAAAAATAACAGTTCGAGATGGGAAGATCTCAGGTTGCCATTTGTGGTGTCGTAAAGCACTTAAGACAATCAGTGGAGCAACTAATGTTGAAATAGCACCGCGCATCTGCCAAATACTAATACTGATATTATTTAATATTGCGGCATTGGCGTACATATAAAAATCATAACAATAAACAATGCCTAAACTGATACATAGAAATTTAATTCGCCAGCGTTGATGACCTATCGAACCACGATAAATCTGTTCTATCAGTGCCAGCATCAATAAGGAAAAGAGGACTAAGGCGCAATAACTGTAGGTATCTAGTTGCGTTTGAAATGGAATTTGCCAATCTAGATTTTCTATTACCAGAATAGTAAACAATGAAAGGACCAAGAAACTAACAACGTAATAAAATGAATGTCGAAAATACCATCGGTCACGATTTGTTTGTTGGGTGATTTTTAATAATTTGATTAAACAAATAAGCCACAAAGCATTATTGATAATTTCTGAAGCAGTAACCCATGCATAATTAGCAATAAAGCCTGCCGCATAGACTGTAGCCAATAAACCCCAGATCACGGTGGTAAAAGTGCATAATGCTAAAATAGGAAACTGCAAACGAGTGGGTCTGTGTAATAAAAGAGCGAAGGTCACCAATGCAAAAGCAATTGCACAGGAAAGATAACTGGCAACTGCAATTTCCGGCATCGTTTCTCCTAGAGATTTTATCTACCTAAGCTTTGCTTAGGGATACGAAATAAGCCTTATCGCACTTTGGAGGGAAGTGTCCCGATGACTATTACTTGTCAACAATTAAAGCTAATTGACTAAATTCATTCAACAAAGTACGACATAAATCATAACTACGTTGTTCATTCTCAATGATACTATCAATTTGCTGCCCGTCTTCACCAATTAATCCTATCTTTTCTTTGATAAGAAATTCAGTAAGTTTTTGACTTAATTCTTTGACAGACATTTGCCCATCACAATTTTGTAATAAAAATTTCTCAACATCACTTAATGAAATGGTCTCATGACGGTGATTTGTCACCCATGACTGATGCTGCAGCTGGTAATGCATCCACTCAGGAATAAGTGGCATCTCACCTGGGTTGTTAGCATATCGCCCATCGTCTGAATGGATTTTGACCAATCCCCCCAGCACTAACCTCATTAAATTGAGATCTTCAATCAAAAATCGCTCTACGCTCGTTTGATCGTGCAACATCATCTCATTCATGACGCTATCACATAGGGCCGTAAATGCAAGTGGTTTTCCTTTCTGGGAGACTAATTTTAACATAGCCACTTTGGCAATTGGCTTAGTCAGGGTCAAGGTAATATGTTGCCCAATAAATTTCATGGATTCACCATCAATCAATTTATTTTGAGGATTACCTTCAACCTTACCACCAAAGCTTAAATAGAATGATTTTATCTGCGAGGTACACAAACTCCGATTGATGGTTGCTTCTTCATGACAGAGCAAGGTGCAACGAAAGCGTTGATTACGTATAAAGTCCATATATTGGCCACAACGAACGACATCATTGATTTTATTGATTTCATTAGCCAACATCTCAGGCAAATTATGAGGGTACATATCTGCAATATCGGAATCTGCCAAGTAATTTAAATGATATTTTTTAGCCATTTCAACGAACTGATGAAAATACAGGGGGTCATTAATCTCGCCAAGATGATCATGAACCAAATAAGAATCAGGTTGCTTAGCTAATATATCTATTTCTGTTCTTAAAAAATTAGCATAAGGAGAGTTTTCCTCTCCCAAACCGCAGGCCATAAACTGCAATAGATTTCGAGCTTCTTTTGCTTTGGTCATGGGAGCACTAATGGCGCGCGTATGATAAATCATCATCTCGCGGATACTTTTCACGACATTCCAGCCAGGCAAGGTATTATAGCTAATATAGGCAATACCTTGCGGTGCAAGATGTGCCCGGCAAACCGCTAAAATTTTATGTCGTACCGCCTCGGGTACCCATGAATAAATACCATGGCAAATAATATAATCAAATAAACCAAAATCTTGCGTGATCTCTTCAATTCCAAGATGGAAAACTTCAATATTAGTTAGTTTTAAATCTCTAATGACTTGTGCGGCTTTTTGAATTTGCACGGCACTTAAATCAATCCCGACAATATTGGCTTGTGGTGCTTGGCATGCCAAAGGAATGATATTGCCTCCGCTCGCACAGCCTAATTCTAATATCCGTGCTTTTGCAAAGCATGTAGGATTCAAGCCAAATAACTTGGCCAAAGTATAAAGGTGATCAGGATGTGTCTGCGAATAGGAGCGACTCTCATATTCTGTGATATCGTAAGAAAAGGCGGCATTAGCAGACATATTGGCTCTCGGTTTAAAATTATACTATTTCAGTTAAATGAAATGCTTGTCAACTCAAAGCAAACAAACAACTAGGTTACTTACTAGGAGCCGCGATGTTCCAGATACTTGTGGGTAGTGGGATCTTTACCAGTGCCTTATTGCTCTTTTTTATTCAACCCTTACTTGCCAAACACCTATTGCCTCAATTTGGCGGTTCTGCTTTTGTTTGGGTTGCCAGTATCTTATTTTTTCAATCTGGATTACTCCTTGGGTATCTCTATGCTTATTTATTAACAAAACTACCCTCTGTACGAGCACAAGTCTTCATCCATTTTGTGTTATTAGCAGCTTCACTTTTTTTCATTCCGATTCATCTTGATAATATTGTGATAGCGAATAATCAATGGCCACCCGCCAGTGTTTTGCTCTTGTTGTCGTCTATCATTTTACTCCCTTTTACGATTATTTCTGCATCAAGCCCTTTATTGCAACAATGGTATTGCCGTATTGAACGAACTGATTTTCCTTATTATTTTTATTCCATTTCAAATGCCGGATCTTTATTAGGTCTATTAGGTTATCCCCTTTTTATTGAATCTCTGATTGGTTTAAAAGCACAAGCCACCGTTTGGACATGCCTTTATCTTGGCTATTGTTTTATCTGTTTGCTATGCATGAGCATACTCTTTAAAACCAAACCCCAAGCACTTATTCCCCAGCACGGTGACCCGGTATCTAGTGCTAAAATAGGTCTGTGGCTTTTTCTCAGTTTCTTGAGTAGCGCATTATTACTCGCGGTTACTCAATTTCTCACACAAAATATTATTAATTTGCCTTTGATGTGGGTCATACCACTTGGGCTCTATCTGATTACCTTTATTGTGACTTTCGCACATGCCAAAAGTTATGACCGCAACTTTTGGTTAGCATCCTTTGCTATTTGGCTCGGCCTCACCTTGTGGTTAATCTATAAAGATGTGCTTGTCGGCTATGACGTGGTTTTAATCTTACTAGCACTGCTTTATAGCGCTTGTATGATCTGTCATGGTGAACTCATCCTTCACAAGCCAGATCAATCAGCATTGACTGCTTTTTATCTGATTATTGCCTTAGGCGGCGTCTTAGGTAGTCTTTTTGTCAATATTGTCGCTTATGTTCTACTTGGCAAATGGTGGGACTTTTATATACCACTCCTATTGATTTCGTGCGTTTCGCTCATTCTCATCTATCAGCAATTATCAGGCTCAGAATCTTCTTGGAAGCAGAAAATCTTCGTTCTCGGTGGTATTGCGGCTTTCCTTACTTTAGTCGTCTTTAATATATTAAAACCACAAAATGAAGTTATCGCTGAGAAAAGAAGTTTATATGGTTACATTCGGGTGTTTGATCATATCGAACGCAATGATCAACTGAGTATCAGAGAATTGCGTCATGGTAATACACTTCATGGTATGCAATTCTTAAATCCTCAAAGACAGCAATGGCCCACCACCTATTATACAAGAAACGCGGGTGTCGGTTTGGCCATTGAATATTTGCATGAACATCTACAACGTCCGATCAATATTGCGGTCATTGGTTTAGGAACCGGTACGATTGCAAGTCTTGCCCTACCCAAAGATCATATTGATTTCTATGAAGTAGATGAGAATGTGAATGAATTTGCTCATCGCTATTTTACTTTTCTTAAACAATCTGCAGCAACCACCGATGTCATTGTGGGCGATGCTAGGCTTTCTATGGTTAAAAAACGCTTTGCAAAAGATTTCAAAGCCTATGATTTGATTGTCGCGGATGCTTTCAATGGTGATGCAATACCCTTTCATCTTCTCACTGAAGAGGCTATGTCACTCTATCGTCAATTATTAGCTAAAGATGGCATTATTGCCTTTCATATTTCAAATATATTTATCAATCTCGTGCCCGTTACTTCACAACTGGCGCAAAAACAAGGCTTTGAACATTACTGGCTAAAAAATAACTCCGATCGCAAAATTGGACAAGCGAAATCCGATTGGGTACTTGTCAGTGCTAATCCTGAGCTGGCATCCTGGTTTGCAGCGCATCATATTACACCAGAACGGCCTGATTCTAATTACAAAATTGATTGGACAGACGATAATAATAGTATTTTGCCATTATTAAAAATCAAATTACTCTGATTTTTCATTATCATGATTTTGGAAAGTCTCTAAGAAAATATCTTTTAATCTAGAGTGGAGCTTAATAAACCAATTATAGAGTAAGGCAATTATGATAGTTACCACAATGGATATCATAATTAACAATTCAAGCGGTGGCAGTATACTGATGCTTAATGCAGACACAAATAACATGATACTAATTAATGAGAAAATTGGGATTAATTCTGCAATGATTTTATGCCATTTAAGCTTTAAGCCTGTTTTATCGTCTTTAATATTCAACTCGGTTAAAAGTAAACATAAAAATTTTATTTTACGATAGGCTGCAATCAAAAATGGTAACGAAACAATCAGGGCAAGCGCCCACAAAATCGCTTTTTGGATGTAATGGTTTGAAATAGATAATAGAAAATCACCCCACGGTGTCCCCAGTAAATAGGCAAAGATTAAAAATATCCCCATTACAATAAATAAATTAATAATGATTTGAATTAAATTAAAAAATTTATAACGATCTAAATTAGTGTTTGTTTTGGCATGATGTGCGTTTAGCCAATTTTTATATTTATCAAATGCAGTACTCATAAATTTGGGTACAACAAAAGATATCCCATTGCTAATAGAATCTGAATGCTTAATCAAATAAGGGGTTAGCAACGTTGTTATTGCCGAGACAGAAACTGCAATAGGATATAAAAACGAGCTTGTCACATTTAGGGTAATACCTAATGTGGCGATAATAAATGAGAATTCACCGATTTGCGCCAAGCCTAAACCGACTCTCATTGCTGTTTTACCACTTTTGCCTGTAATTAAAATACCTAGCGAACTACTGATTACCTTTCCTAATATCACAGCGACTGTTATACCAATAATTGGATAAAAATGCGTGATAAATACATTGGGATCAAACATTAAACCAACCGATACAAAGAAAATGGCGCTGAACATGTCTCTTAAAGGCATAATCAATGTTTCGATTACTTGCAATTGGCGTGATTCTGCCATAATAGCGCCAATGATAAAAGCACCTAATGCAACGCTATAGCCTAATTTAATAACCAGTAAACAAAAACCAAAGCAAATGCCAAGAACCGATATCAGTAGCATTTCACGGTTATTGAATTTGGCAATATAGGTAAGCAACCTGGGAATAATTAATATTCCTAAAAATAACGAGACAACCAGAAAAGTCCCAAGCTTACCTAATGTAATAATAAAATCTTCGGCATGCATAGATCCTGTAATTGAAATGGTAGATAACAGCGCTAAAATGGCAATCGCAAAAATATCTTCAAGAATTAAAATACCAAAAATTAACTGTGCAAATTTCTTTTTCTTCATCCCTAACTCTTCTAGCGCTTTTAAAATAATGGTGGTAGATGAAATAGCAAGCATGGCGCCTAAGAAAATTGAATCTGCATGATTCCACTGAAAAAAACGACCTAACCAATACCCCAGCGCTGTCATTAAAATAATTTCAAGGAAGGTAGCAAATGATGCGGCTTTCCCAACTTTGCTTAGTTTGCGCAAATTAAATTCAAGCCCTAGGGAAAACATGAGAAATATTACGCCCAATTCTGCTAGTGTTTGAATCGTATTGTTATCTTGTATGAAAGAAAAGGGAGGCGTATGTGGGCCAACGATCATACCAACAACGATATATCCCAGCACAACAGGTTGACGAAAACGGTGGCACAATATCGTCATCAAACCAGCTATCAGCATGATGACAGCTAAGTCTTGAATAAAAATGAGGGCATTACTATGCAAACATCCACCCTTAGTGCTTAAAAATAATTCATGCTGTTATTTTGAGCTTAGCAACGATTTGTTTTCACAAGCTACTTAACATAGCAAAGGAGCCTGCAAGATAAGTGTAATGACAACAAATATATTGGTTAGTGCAATCTATACTTATTAATTAGTTATAATTCTTCTGGAAGCGAGATTATGCAAACACCACTGAGCATTTTATTGAAGGAAAAATCCAGTAAGGTTCAAACCATCACAGCAAATGATACCTGCTACGATTGCGCAGCCCTTCTTTCCCAGCTTGGCATTGGTGCGCTCCTTGTGATGGAGGGTGACAAGGTGCAAGGCATTATCAGTGAACGTGATTTAATTAATAAACTCGTTAGTAAAAAATTAGAACCCACCCAAGTCACCGTATCAGAAGTGATGACACATAATGTGTTGACGGTTCCTTCTGATACGACTGTACAAAAAGCGATGGAAATTATTACCGAAAAACGATTTCGTCATTTACCCGTAGTGGATAATGGCAAACTTGTCGGCATTATTTCCATCGGTGACATCACCCGTTGGATTATGTTGCAACAACAGCAAGAAATTTCAGCACTCACTGATTATATACACGGTTAATCAGGTATTGCTGGATAATATATTCCCTAACCGCGGCGTCGTTGGTTTTGCATCGTCTTCAGCTGATGACGATGTCGTTAACGGTACTAATGGCGGTGGAACACTATGCAGTAAAGAATAAGCTGGCAACAATTCCTTTCTTGGCGAACCTGGTTCAATTGTTGAACGCAATGGCGGAACAGGCTCACTGGTCTTGCGAGTGTATTTTGGTTGCTTTTTTTCCCGTGTTGCAATGGAGAGCAGCTTCCATTTTTTTAACAATTGCGATTCACCTTTTAAATCATATGAAGAACTGGAGCTAGGAATAGCAAGGGGGGGAATCGTGGGAAGAATGGGACTAGAGGAATTCGTTTGTACTGTTCTCGTGGGAACAAAAAATGGTTGTACTATCCCCTTGTATAATTCCGGGTTAAATGATTGCTGAAAAATAGGCGATTTCAAAAAAGAAGGCAATATTTTTTTAAATAGCGTAAATTCTTGAGCATCTGCCGCAGTATCTTTTGCCTCATTGCCTGTTCTTGGAATAATACGACGATATAATCCTAAGCCTTGTAAAATACCTGGGGTTAGAACGGTTGCCAATCCGTTTTCATCTACTTGATTAACAACTCGTTCACTCAATGCAAGATGGCTTAAGTTTAGAAATTGATGAATCACATAAGCACTTTCAAAGTGTTCTAAAGCACAGAGTTGACCAATTAATTGAATGATGGTATCCGATGCATCAATACGCGCAAAGGACATACATTGTTTAAATTCTTCTGTATTGTAAAGCCTATGCAATTGTTTTAATTGTTCAAGAAATATCTCAATGACCCGACGCGTTTCGGGAGTATCATGCAGTATATTTCCATTGCTCATCGCAAGTTTACAGGCTACAGCCCAATCATAATCATCAATGGGATAACACTTTGCATCGACCTCTTCAAACTCTTTTTCATGCTGTCTGAGTATTTCTTTATCTACAGTTTTTTTTGCCCGAATACTTTCAATTGTCTCACTTAAGATAATTTTTCGCTCTTTAGCTTCTTCCATTTCACTACGATGCTTTTTTATCGCAAGTTGGATACGGGTTGTAGGCTCATCACTTTGACTAAGAATTTCCTCTTGTAGGATTGCAAGTAGTGCATTGACCGCAGAAGTGCCTGTATATATGAAAATTTCCCTTCTTTGCATATCAATGAAATGTGGAGCAATATCTAAGATCCTGCGTACAATCGCTAGGGGGAATTGTGGGGGACTTTGCGTGGATGAGCCTGATAGCATATCGCACCTTTAAAATGAAAATGTTAAAAATATACCCAAGTTTATGGATCTAATCTTTAAAAGCAAGTAACTTTCATAAGAAAAGCTAATCAGATTACTAGAAACTACTAGCAAGTTGTTTGTAAAGCGCAAGGAATTTGCACACCTGAATAGAAATAAAAAAAGAAATTTTGCAGTCGTGCTAAGAAATATTCTTATATTTTACGATAACTCAAATAGAAATAAATAAATGAGGCAAGCGTACCTAACGCAATCACTATCGCTAAATTTGCCATTGTTTTATCATTCACTAGGGTAATAAGCGCTGTTGCTATCACACCAAACACATTCATATAAGTCGAAAAAATAGCCATTCTTCTCCCCATCGGTTCCTGGCATGCATCGATAGCACTTCGATTCAGCGGCGCAAAAGCAATGGCAGCCCCTAATGAAAAAAGCATTAATAAAAATACTAAAAGGTAAAGTGCTTGAGGCATTAAACAGCTTGCGATAACTAACAATAAGGCTGAAATTAATGCAAAGCTCATCCCTGAGTTAATTAAATAAATTGTGGGTACTTTTTCAGCGCAATAATGCACAATTTGTGTCCCAACAATAAATGCACCAAAAATAGCAAGTTGAATATAACCGTACTCTAAAGGGGTTTTATGGTAAGTCTCAATGATGATAAACGGGCTTTCAACTATCCAACAAATAAAGGACAAAAAGATTAAACAAAAAGGTAAAGCATAACAAAGAAACGCTCGTCGTTTTGCAATGTTAATAAAATCCCGTGTAATCTCTTTAAAATCTATTTTTATTTTTTGCTGATTGGTTTCTGGCATCACAACACCAATTAATAGCATCGCCACGAATGACCAACCTGCTAATAAATAAAAAATCGCTTGCCAATCAAAAAAAGTTAAGATTATTGCGCCAAGCAAAGGGCCAAATGCCGGCGCCAAAATGGAAACAGAGCCCATCATCGCAATAATCTTAATGGCCTGTTTCGTATGATAAAGCTCATGAATGGCAGCATAACCTGCAACAACCATTGAACAAACGGCACTTCCTTGAATAAATCTTGCTAATAAAAAGAGGGAGATATTAGGCGTGAGTGCACAAGTTAGGCTCGCTAATACATATAATACGCCACCCAGCATCAAAATAATCTTGCGGCCATAACGATCGGATAATGGGCCCATTAACAATTGCATTGAGGCAGAACCTAAAAACCAGAACAGTAACGTTTGTTCGGCTAAGTCTTGGCTTAACTGCATATCGCGGGAAATTTGCGGCAGACTAGGCAAATACATATCATTTGATAAATAAGTGGCTATTTCGTAGAACACCAGTGCCGCAGGGAATAAGAAAGATTTTTTAGAAATAGTCATGACACCGATGGATTGACGTAAAAGGATTGCACACTCTATCTATCATACTTGATAACTAAGATCTCTTCCAGCGTGTGCAATCACCTTCTTAATTTATTGATTTAATCGACAAATCAAAGTTGACGGTAACCTCATCTTTAATTTCATCTGTGCTTGCCCAATCACCTTGACCGACACCAAAAGCCGTTCGTTTGATCTTAGTCTCCCCTTTGACGTGAAATTTGTCTTTTTTATAATCATCGACGGTAAAATCAACAGCCAAAGGTAATTTTTTGTCTCTAATTTGCAACTCACCTTTAGCCTGATACGTATTATCTTTCACCTTAGTCACTTCTTTAGAAGTAAAAGTTGCTTCTTTATATTTTGTCACATCTAACCAATCGCTCATTTTTAAGGTGCTGACCAGCTCTTGATAACTAGCGTTCACTGAGCTCATATCAACGGTAATATTAATTTTGCATTGTTTGAGATCATCGGGCGAGAAATCAATGGTTCCGTTAACAGTTTTAAAACTTCCTTTGACAGGCGCATTATTCTGAATGGCTATAAAACCAAGTTTACTCTCATTCGAGTCAATCTGCCATTTTGGAACGTCAGCCAAAGCTAACATTGGCAATAAAATGAAGCTGGTAGTCAATATTTTAGAAATGATGCTCATGGTAACATTCTCCGTAGAATATCGTCTTTATTAAAAAAGTGATGTTGTAGTGCGGCACCGACATGACCACAAATAGCAGCAATGAGTCCATATGCTAACCATTTATGTATTTGGGTCAATAAAAGCCGTGACGATTCACTTGCTGCGATTAAATCAGGCAAAGTAAACAAGCCAAAAAATGACACGGGAAGACCTGCGGCACTTGAGAGCATCCATCCTGTGATGGGTAAAGCAAACATAAAACCATAAAAAACATAATGCATGCCATGCGCAGCTAATTGTTCCCATTTTGGCATTTGAGGAGGTAACGAAGGTACGGTGTTGCTAAAGCGCCAGGCTAATCGTACGGTTGCCAACATTAAAATGAGCACACCCCATTCTTTATGCCAACCGTAATATTTAAGCTTATGCAAGCTGATAGGCAATGTTACCATGTAAAGGCCAAGAATAATCATGCCAATCATGATAAGCGCCATTATCCAGTGTAACAACATTGCGATTGCACCGAAGCGATTTTGTGTGTTCTTAAGTTGCATGCGTCACCAGTTATTTATTTGCTTCAACCTCAATGTCTAAATTCACTTCATCACCTAACCCTGGTAAAAAAGCACTAATACCAAAATCAGATCGTTTGAGTTTCGTTTTCGCTCTAAAACCTGCGGTATCTTTATTGCTGACGGGATTCTTTTCAATTTTTTGTGAAATGACTTCTAATACCACAGGCTTTGTAACACCGTGTAATGTTAAATTACCATGAACTTTTGCAATCTTTCCCTCTTGCACCTCTATTTTGTCGCTGACAAAAGTAGCTTTGGGATAGGTAGCGGTATTAAAAAAATCGGCGCTCTTAAGATGCTTGTTTAATTTGTCATTTCCTGTAATGAATTCATCTACTTTAATGACTGCATCCACTTTGCTATTTTCTGGTTTTTCATTGTCTAACACCAGCTTTCCTTCTGCTTCCCATTTACCATGATAATGAGAAAAATCGAAATGACTAATATCCCAATTGACTGAAGTGTGACTTTTATCTAATTTATATTCGACTTTTTCACACCATCCTGTCAGTGGAAAAAGTGCTAAAAAGGCAATCAACGACTTAGTCAATGGTTTCATGATAGGCTCCTAAAAGGTGTCACTGTGAAATTTAACAGACAAATAATCATTCAACGTCTAAAATTCCTTCGGTTGAAGAAAGATCATCTTCTTCAAGAAGACATTCAATCGCCGTTGTATCATGCCAATCCAAGTCTGCCCAATTTGTCTTATGTATCATGGTTTTGGTATTGGAATGCTCAAAAGTTTCTTCAGCGATATCACGCGCTCTTTTTTCAGAATGCGCTCTAATTCTGACGTAGCCAGGTTCTGCATCGGTAATTTGCCCTTTAGGCGATAATTTCCATACTTTCACATTGTCCTCTTTATTTAGCTAGTCTATAAATATTTTCAGTCATAAAATTCAGATAACAGTCTGCTATTTAATTATATCTATAGGATCCTAATTATATTTGAGAAAACTGTGAATTTTCACCGTGTCAGTGCTATTTTTATCGCTGTAATGCTTATTCTCGTAGGCGTTTGCGCATCGCTTTCAATCGCAATGTACTTATCATGGGCTCAAGCAAAAGAAACTGAGTTAGATAAACTTTAAACCGATAACGCTCGAGTCATTCAACGCTCACGCATTTGTTTAAATGAACTTTATGATACGTTAGATCAACTTGAAGCAACTAAAACTCAACCTTGTACTCTTGCGCATATCAAAGTCATGAATGACATGCTGTTTAATAAGCATTGCATTAGTGAAATTGTCTACCTTGACAATAGTATTGTGCAATGCGGTTCAGAAGGTATCATATATCAGAAGAAGCCCATTGCATTGGATAGTTATATGATGCCAAATGGTTACTCCTTCATCATGAATGCTGATATTTTTGCAAAGCATAGTGATGATTTTATAACGTTGAAAAGCGATCATTATGCCGTCTCTATTGATGCTGAAAGATTAACAGATATTATTACAGAACCTTATATTAAAATCGCAATTGTAACCAATTCTGGACAAGTACTAAGCACACTCAACTACACCAATTATAATCTTGAGTTAATTCATAAAGCCTTAAAAAACCCCAATATAAACAAGATAACAAAACACTTATTAGCCATTTCAAGAGTGCCTGGACTTTACTATATTTCTGCTGAATCAATGAGCTATGTGTTTCAACAATCGCGCAAGAATCTTATCTTATTTTTACCTTTTGGTATCATTATGTCACTGATTGCATCGGGCGCCGTGATCTGGGGATTAAGAAAGCGATTATCACCTATTGGTGAATTAAAGCTTGCCATCGCCAATAAGGAAATGGTGGTTTACTATCAACCTATCCTCGATTATAAAACGGGTCGCTGCTGTGGTGCGGAAGCTTTAGTGCGATGGCAACGACCTGATGGCTCCATGATTAAACCTGATTTTTTTATTCCTCTGGCAGAAGAAAGCGGACTTATTCAACCCATAACCGATCAGATTATTGAATCAGTTATCACGAATTTAAAAGAAATTTTAATTGCAAATAGAGATCTTCACATTGCTATTAATATTGCAGTTGTTGATTTCAATTCACAACGTATTTTTAAAAAATTAGAATCAATGCTTTCTGGAACCAATATCGAACCACAGCAAATATGGCTTGAAATCACGGAACGTGGATTTATGGATTTTAAAGCGACTCGTGATAATCTTCAGCAAATAAGAATGCAAGGCTATACCATTGTGATGGATGATTTTGGCACAGGGTATTCAAGCCTTTCTTATTTAAAGGAATTGCCGATTGACGTACTTAAAATAGATAAAGCTTTCGTCAGTTCCGTTGACACTGATTCTGTAACAAGTCATGTCACCGGACATATCATCGATATTGCTAAAACACTTAATATAAAAATTGTTGCTGAAGGCGTTGAAACGCAAGCTCAATCTGAATATTTAAAGGCTCATCATGTCGATTATGCGCAAGGGTGGCTATATGCCAAAGCAATGCCGCTTGAAGAATTTATTAAATTTTGTGAATTTAATACTTAACAACCAGCATAAGGGTGATAAATGTATAAATCACTTACTCAATTTTTCATTATCATACTTACCTTATTATTCTGTCGTCTGGCAACAGCAGAACCGATTAAAATTGGGATTGCGGGCCCCTTTTCAGGTCCCTATGCTGGAATGGGGGATCAACAATGGTTGGGCGCTAATCAAGCCATAGAAGATATTAATGCTCAAGGTGGAATTAATGGTAATAAATTAATGCTGGTCATTGCAGATGATGATTGCAACCCTGAAAAAGCAGAAAAAATAGCACATCATTTTGCCATGCAAGGGGATATTAAGGCGGTTATTGGTCATAATTGTTCTTCCACCTCACTTGCTGCCGCTAAAATATATGCAGCTCATAACATTTTAATGATTACACCTGCTTCTACTGCTCCTGCTCTAACAGAACAGGGATATCATAATATTTTTAGAACCTGTGGAAAAAATGATACACAAGGTGAGTTTGCTGCAAATTTTATACATGATCATTTTGATGCAAAAAAAGTCATTATTATTCATGATAACACGCTATATGGGAAAGGATTAGCAGATAGTGTCCAAGCCACGCTTACTAAATTAGGCACAAAGGTTATACTTAATCAAAATTTTCAAAGAGATAATTCAGATTATCTTTCTTTAGCCAAAACAGTTGCTGATATGAAACCAGATGCGGTTTTTTTTGGAGGATTGTTTACCGATGCAGGCGAATTTCTTAAACTACTACACGAAATTAACAACCACATACCTTTCATTGCAGGCGATGGAATTGCTTCTCCTGATTTTGTCAAAGCGGCAGGCGGACCCAACATAACAAAAGGGGTTTATATGACATTTTTTTCCGATCCTAATAGCTTCACTCAAGCAAAAAATGTTGTGAAAAAATTTGAAAAGAAGCGAATCAAGCCAACTGGTTATATGTTAAATGCCTATGCTGCGACTCAAGCCGTTGCGCAAGCTATTAAAGAAACTTCTCTTCAGAAGGAGATAAGCATGGATAAATGGCTCCATGAAAATAAAGTGGATTCCGTCATTGGTACCCTGGAATGGGATAAAAATGGAGATTTAAAACAGGCTCCTTTTTCTGTTTATCAATGGGATGATGAGGGTGGTTATGAGGTTTATCAATAAGATTTGTACCCTACTGTCTCATTTCCTAGCGTCGTAGAGGCAAGGCGTCATACCGCTTATCCTCGCTTTAGGTTATTCCATCCCAGATGACCCCATTCAAACACAATATTTATCAATAAAATCATCAGCTTACAATATTAAACAGAAATTTCTAAGAAAACCTCCTAGATAATTTGGTCAGCTAAATATTTATAATTGTTTGAAATGAACTGGAGGGGAAACACTCCGGCTATAGAACAAGATTATATTTAGATGCAGGAGAAAAGCGATGTTAACGATGTACAAGCAAAATACACAACAAGCCAGTTTAGAAGTGCTTCCAACAGCAGGAGCGCTTACGGTGCCCAGCGCTGCTCCAGTAGACACAACACTGATTATTCCAAGCTCTGCTCCAGCAGAAGCCGCTCTGATTTTACCAGAACAAGATAAACCTACATTTGAAACTGTTGTATCCCATAAAACTGTTGCCACAGCAGCGGGTATCATGAGCACAACCGTCGGCGCACCCGTCGGCGCTTTAATGGGTAGAGCTGTTGGTTATGAATTAGGGGAAAAAGTTGCTGAAACAGTAAGAGAATCCGTCAAAGAAAAAGGTGACGAAATTGCACAAGCGATTTTACAAGGTTCAGGTTTAGATGGTGTACCCGGTGCCTCTTACTTAGTACAAGCCAATGTGACAGGTCTTGCACATCAAGCAGGCGAAATGGCTTACAACGAAACCGTTAAAGTCTCCACCGCAAAAGGCGCGACCATCGGTGGTTTAGTGGCAGGTGGTGCTACGGTAGCATTTCTTGAAGGTTTAAATCTAATCGGTTATGCCTACAGACGATGGATTAGCCCTTCCGTGCAACAAAGTGGAGAAGATCGCTTAAGAGCGCTTGCTGCTCAAATGGATGCAGAAGAAGAAATGCTCACTATCAAAGATCATTCACAGCCCTCTTCATCACCACGCCCTCAATAATACAATCATTGCTTGGCCTTTTACCTCTTTAGCGTAAAAGGCCATTCTCAAAATCCCTGAAAAAAACATAGTTAGCACATCTTCTTGTTCCTTTTAATAACGTTGCCTTATCAAAAACTTTTATATAGGATGAGCATTATTTTTTATCTGATGGAGCAGAAAATGATTGTTTTATCAACGCTAATATTAGGAAAGCCTGTTTATGAAGCTGAAGATAAAGTATCAGTAACCTTAGCAGCGACTTTTGAAAAACCCATTGATGCTCAAGGGGTTAAATTAAAAGTGACGTCGAGTACGTCTTCGGAACAATTCATTATTGCACCGGTGATTGCTGATGCTGTCGATCAGTTCAGTGAAGTTTCCTCCTCCTCATCATCAGATGCTACTGAACCATTGGCTTCCCACTTGCATTTTACGATGCCACATTTAAAATGTAATGAAGCGTATACTTATCAGATCACTAAGGAAGGCCATGAAATAGTCATGGCAGGAAATGAAGTTTTCCCCGATCCGATTCCCCATACGCCTGTTCAATTTAAAGCCCCTCCTTTACCAGGACAAGCTAAACATATTCATCTGGTTGTCAGTGCCGATCAAGAAGTCATCGATGTTGCAAGATGGACAAAATTAGATGAAAAGCTATCGACCGCTTTAGGCTTACAGCAAAATCAGAAAACACTAACCGAACAAATCTATCATGAAATAGCCTTAAAAAAACCAGATGTATTTGCACATCTAGGCGATCTATTCCATGGCGAAACCTATGTTCCGGTAACAACAGTAAGAACATTACCTGAATTTCAGCAGGCTATCGAGGAAGACTTTCACCAAACGGTCAGAGGCGCATTAAGCTCAACTTGTTCATACAGAATATTAGATGATCATGATTTCGGTGAAAATGATGCTTCCCGCGCGAAATATGAAAAAGATCCCAGAGCTTACGATAATGCCATTAATGCATTTAATGAGTTTTTCCCTGTACCCATGATACCCGAAGATGGTAACCGAGGACTCTTTTATGAAGCAACCTATGGCGATGTGACCATGTGGTGTTTGAATAATCGTCTTTTCCAAGGGGAAAATGGCGATTTATTGGGTGATGCCCAATTTCAATGGTTAGCAGAAAGTCTTAAAAAATCCACCGCAAAAGTCAAATTCATTGTCTCTCCTTTGCCTTTTGTCATGGGTAAAAATCCTACTGAAGATTACCGCGGCAATGATCATGTCTGGGATAAAGTATTAAATCTGGCTGCTGATGCTCGCATTACCGGTATCTTATGTGCTGATTCGCATAATTACAGCCGTACCGATATCCATGTTAAAAACGGTGATACCGAAACGATTATTCCACAATTCTTAGTCGGGATTTTAGGCGGGAAGCCTCAAGAAATCTCAACAGAAGAAAGAAAATCATTACCTAAACCTTTATTGCCTAAATTATCTGCTGATATCACAACAAACTATACAGATTCAGAAGTGAAAAGTTACTACACCGCCATTCCTAAACCCGGCAGTCATGGTAAAAAGATCTCTGGAATGAGTTTACTGCCTGGGAAGAAAAAATATCGTACTTTTCAAGACGGAAAATGGATCGGAGAGAATGTCGAAAAAAGCACCTATGGTTTTCTTGATTTTGATATCAATCTTGAAGAGGGTAAGGTATTTACCCAATTATTTATGATGAAGCAAGGTGGCAATAAAAAACCTTTCTTTAAAGATGAAGCAACCTATCCATTACAAGCCGAAAGAAGAAAAGTGAAGACATTTTAAACTGTCATATCACTAGGGGAATTGTCTCACCTCCCCTAGTGACTCCCTCTCAATTCATTTAATTCAAGCGAGGTGACGTTGTGCTAGACACTGACGCCTCATTACGATGAGATTCTCCTTCTTGAACTTGCAGTTGCCCAAATTGAAAAGTCAGTATTTGCTCTTTTAAATCTTCTTGAGTTAAAAGCCATTTCACAGAGCTTGTGGGCTGTGTTCCAACTGAAGCACTAGCCACAGGTAGTGAATTGAGCTTTGCAGTTAACGCTTTTATCACATTTAAATCTATCGTCTTATCTTCACTCACTTGTTTTCTTAACCATGCAAAAGCTGCCTCAAGGGCTTGCACATCTGCTAATACTTTCCCTTGAACGAGCACTTTTAATGGGGCTTTCCTTTCAATATAGATTTCAAGTAGCCCATTAAAAAGGGTAAGCGTCGAGGTTTCTAAAGAGATAGGATTGAGCAGAGTGCGATTCGCTAATAATATGCATTCTTCATCACTCAGCAGTTTTTGTTGATAGATGCTATACGCTAATCGACTTTGAGTAGGAATAGACGTTCTTCTATCAAGGATTTGCTTACGTAATTGAATAAGCTCTAAAAGCAACCGTCCATTAAGACACACTTTCGATTTAAGATCGCTATTTTCTAAAGTGAACGTTAGATCTCTCATATAGCATCCCATATAAGGCAATGCAAACGATGCCTTTACCATGAGTTCTCTCAGACTTTTATAATTTTTTGCCGGATCTAGGGTTGCCTGTGCCGTTAGATAACGACTATGTACCTCAACTTCTTTTTGCTCAAGCATTCTCATCAATTTTAACAAGGAGGAATGTCCTAATGCTGCCACAATCGCCATAGCTGCACTGGCATCAGGTAATTCTTTATACAACAACTCATGTAAGGTATTAATGCAGATTTTTATACGTTTAATGCTCTCTTCAGAAGATGTGGTCTTCAAGATAAATAATCTAATATAATCTGCTAATTTATTAAATTGCGCGGTTTGCTCACTCAATGTCGTAGAAGTTGCCGCTTTTGCCCAGTTTTTATTGGCAAATTCGGACAATTCAACGTTTAAGAAATGTTGACAAGTTAAAGCTCTTAATTCATTTGCAAATACTTTCGAGTCTTTAATTTCTATCGCAGAATCGTCACATTTTGCAATTAAATCTTCTAATTGTATGATGCGTTGAAGGAGTGGATGTTGAATTTCTTTCTGACATTCAATCATCTTTCTGCATTGCTGATACAAATCAGCATGCACTTTTCTCTCATTTTCTTCAGCGAAGGTAGGCATGAAGAAATCTAACAACGTTGAAGTGGCGAAATTTTTATCTCTAAAAACTAGATGAAAATGATCTAATAAAATGATTTCTCTAATCATGGTTAGAGTAATACATTGCTGCTCAGCCTGAAGATGCGCAAATAGATTTTTAAGGATCTTCATTATTTCAACCGGATGGTAACTTAACATTAATCCGACCATATACTGTTGAATAATGACTGGACTTGTAGTCCCTTGTGCTTCTAAATCCACCATCCCACAACATAAATCATAAACTAATTTTACCAATTCAAACTGCTCATCAGAATCGGGGTCAATCTGACAGATTTTAATCAACGCTTCCTTCGTTAATTCATCATATTTACCTTTAAGTTGCTGCGTATATCCTTTCCCAAGCAAACGATTTTGAAAGTCTATTTCTAATGCTTTTAAGGCTTTTTGTGCTTTGCTTCTTCTTTCAAAACATGCTTCAGGGTTTAAGCTTGCTAAGACAGTTTTTAGAAAAGCAATGCGCTTTACATTATTTTCTAAAACATAGTCAACAAGGCTTTTTCCATCGAATTTTACGGCAAAGTCAGTACCTTCTTTTACTAAAAAGCAAAAAATATTCTTTGCATCCGCTAAAAGTGCTTGTATGAGATAAGGTTTATCTGGATTTTCTCCATTGGCGCGGTAGTATTTTTCAAATTCAAGGTGATTATCTTGCTTTAAAATGTCAAGTAAAACGGGATCTTGCGATGAGAATGCTAATTCAGTTGATGTTGAAGAAGAGGATGACATTCTTGCCGTTTTAAAAGAATCCTGTCTCTTCAAACTGCCTAACGCACGTCGTTTTTTCGTGTTTGATGGCACTGCATTAGGTTCAACCCATTCCTCATTTCCTTTAGGAGGGCTTAGATTTGCATTTGCATTTGCATTTGCATTTGCATTTGCATTTGCATTTGCATTTGCATTTGCATTTGTAAGGGTTGTATCAGGATTGACTGAGCGCTTTCCCCTAAAACTAAAACCCAAATTCAGCCTCCATGTTTTTATTGAATGGCTGCGTTTCGTTTTATTGAGTTTTAAACTCGTCGGTTCTTTTGCTACGCGATGACTGTCACTTGGCATCTCTTTTTGCATCACGCTTTCACTATGTGTCTCTTTTAGGACAAAAACTGAGATGACTTCTTCTGGTTTTGAAACCAATTCGAGTGGGGTTTTTCCATCCAAATTCTTTGCTTGAAGATCTCCGCCTTTTTCAATGAGTAAAGGCAATAATTCACGGTGTCTTGGACTCAACGCTGCCCAGTGGCAAGCATTGTTAAAATACGTACATTGATTAATTTCACTAGGATGACTATACATACGCCTTCTAATCAATTTCATTTCTTTTTCATCGCGGATTAAATCATGCAAATGGAAACGACGTTCAAACGGACGTTGGTAACTTTGACGTCTTTGTTGTTCTTTTCTTAATTGCTCAATATGTTCCATTTCTGGATAAAGTAAATCTTCAGGAAGGATGGCATTGCCTTCAAGTACTAAAATAGCCAGTAAATGAAAGCTTTTCTGAGCGGCATAATGACATGGGGTTTTTCCTGTTTCATCTGACTGATTTATTTCAGTTGCAACTTGGGTCGCACTTTCTGGATAAGATTTGATTAAATCGAGAATTTTTGTTTTAAAATTGGCAAGTTCTGCTTTGGTAGGCGAGGTAGAAATCGAATTAATAGTTTCAATAATATTCATCATACCACTCAGGAATAGCTTTACGCATAAAAGTTCTAATATTTACTTATTTTGTTCGAAATATCAAACCAAAATTTGTATTGCATATACACCTTTGCTAACCCGTATCGTTAAGAGCTGAGCTATAGTTTTATGATAAATAACATAAGGGTCTACATATGGATTTAGGTTTAAAAAATAAAACTGTATTAATTACGGGTTCTACCAAAGGTATTGGCTTAGCAACCGCACGACTCTTTTTAAAAGAAGGAGCCAAAGTCACTATTAATGGTCGTTCGCAGCAATCTCTTGATAGCGCACTGAAACCATTACAAACCGAATTCAATAAAGATAATGTTCAAGGGATCGTCGCTGATGTTGCCACCGAAGCCGGCATCTTAAAGGTGATTAAAGCATTACCCCAAGTTGAAATCCTTATTAATAATGCAGGGATATTTAAACCTGAAGAATTTCCAACTATTTCACGCGCATCATGGTTACAGTTTTTTGAAACCAATGTTTTAAGCGGTGCCCAACTCACACAGCATTATTTACCGTTGATGATTAAAAAAAATTGGGGACGCATCATTTTTATTTCCAGTGAATCGGCCATTAGTATCCCCGTTGAAATGGTGCACTATGGTATGACCAAAACTGCACAACTGGCTATTTCACGAGGCGCAGCAGAGCTTTGCCGCGGAACAAATGTCACCGTTAACTCAGTGCTACCTGGCCCTACTCTTTCTGATGGTGTTGAAATTTTTATCAAAGAATTAGGGGTTTCCGAAGAAACCATGTTTAAAGAAGCACGCCCAAATTCTATTGCACAACGCTTTGCACAACCAGAAGAAGTTGCTAATCTGATTGTTTATGTCGCCAGTGAACGCGCCGCGATGACCAATGGCTCCGCCTTGCGTGTAGACGGCGGGACGGCCAAAGTCGTGTTTTAATATGGTTACCGAATGGAAAGTAAACAGCTCATTCAAAGCGATGTGATTATTGCCGGTGCTGGTATTGCAGGTTTGATTGCGGCCTTGATGCTATTAGAGCAAGGAAAAAAAATTGTTTTACTTGAAAGAGGTGGTGCTGAAAATCTCGGGGGCTTAGCACTGGAAGCTGCGGGTGGCATTCACCTAATTGATACCCCAGAGCAACGTCGGTTGGGCATTAATGACACCCCTGATTTGGCATGGCAAGATTGGCAGAGCTTTGCTCATTTTCATCCTCATGATATTCATCCCAAACAATGGGCTAAATTTTATTGCACGCATTCCAATGATATTTATGCCTTTATTAAAAATATGGGTGTTTCCTTTGTCCCTCGTCCTATTTGGATCGAACGAGGCTTTTTTGTGCCTGGCAACTCTTATCCGCGTTGGCATTTAATGTGGGGTACAGGCTTTGGATTAGTCCAACAAATCATTAAAGCCATTCATACTCATCCTAAATGCGATAATTTAACAATATTGTTTCAACATCATGTCACGGCAATCAAAGCGGAAAAACAAGGGGCCGCTTTTTGTGGCATCAATTTACAAACTGAGCAGCTGTTTGAAGCTCGTGCCGATAATATCATTATTGCGACCGGCGGAATTAGTGGTAGTGATCTCAGTACAATAAGACGGCATTGGTCATTGGACGATCCACCCTTACCTTCACACTTACTCAATGGCGCACATCTTTATGGTGATGGACAATTGCATGATGAGGTTGTAAACATCGGGGGCAAAGTATCTCGCTTACAATATCATTGGATATATCCTGCAGGAGTCCATCATCCTGAAAATCGAAAACCCCATGATGGCATCTCCTTATTACCGGCTGCACATAGCCTTTGGTTTAATGCTCAAGGGAAACGTATTGGACCTCCGCCACTACTTATTGGTACGAATATGATGGAAATCACTTATGCCATATTACGAGAACCTGGGCAATATAGTTGGTCTATTTTGAATTATAAAATTGCGACTAAAGAGTTGATCGTCTCGTTAAGTCGTTACTTTAGTGCGGTACGTGATAAAAGGAAATTGAAATTTATTCGTAACCTACTTTGGGGCGATCAACACCGAATCAATTTATTGATTGAAGAAGCACCGCAAGATGTTTTATTAGCAAATAGTTTGTCTGAGCTGTTAAATAAAATGCAGGCACAAAGCCTTTATGGGTTTGAATTAGATAAAGAAAATATCTCCCGTGAAATTGATGCATTTGATTCACAAATTAAGCGCGGTATTGCTTGGCAAACCGATGATCAATTACGTCGCATCGAGCATTATCGGCACTATCTTGTCGAAAGACTGCGTTTATGTCGCAATCAACCCATTATCGATCCTAAGGCTTTGCCCTTAATGGCTATTCGGCAATTTCCCATTACGCGTAAATCATTAGGTGGGATTGAAACGGATTTGCATTGCCGTGTTATTCACCAAGATGGCGAAGCTTTCCCTCATCTTTATGCAATTGGAGAAGCCGCCGGTTTTGGTGGTGGCGGCATGAATGGGCAATATGCATTGGAAGGCACCTTTTTAGGAGGCTGTATCTTAACAGCCTTACAATGTGCCAAATCCCTGGCATAAGAGTTCGAGCATTTTTATTCTGGTTTCCCGCTCCCCCCAAATTTCAACAATCTTTGGATGGCCATATTGCGGAAAGATATCGCAAATATCATCACGATATAGCTTTTTAAAATTTTTATCTGCCGCTTTTCGATAGGCTGGATTTTCTTCCGTATATAAAATGGAATAACTATCCGTGATGGGCAAAAATATAATGAGATCTAAATGATTCAATGCTTGTTTAATGTCATTAAACCTTTCGGCTATTTCCGTATCATGAATATGGATACCCTCTTGCTCTGCCTCGCACATGGCATAGGCAACAAAATCCACGGGACATCTATCAAAAATAATATTGGGTTGGTCTGAATGTTGATTCAACTGCGCAATACTATAATCAAGTTGCGCAAGCAGCGAGTCAAAACTAGGCTCTAGCTCGGTGAACTTTTCATCTTCTAATTCATAATAAGGCTCTAACTCGCTTTTATACTCAGAATGGATTTTAATAAAATCCTCTATGAATGTACTTTTGCCCATACAATGGGTACCCGAAACAGCAATGCGCATTTTTATCCTACTCTACTTATCAACCCAGAAAACTTACTAAAAGTGGTAATGCTTACTTAATGAGCATTATTCCGATACACTTAACCTAACTAGAGTCACTCTAGCTCACAAGGCCTATGGAACAAACCTTAAATGGAGTTTTTAATGAAATTACGTCTATCTTCATCTCTTTTGCTACTTGCCTTAACAAATACTGCTTTTGCACATAACTGCCCAACTGAAAAATTTTATGTTGGCGCCTTTGGTGGCGGCGGCTCATCTCATCATTTCGATGCAAGTCAGTATGGAACGGCATTTTTTGTAGAAGTTGCTGGCGGACCTTTGGCAGTCAATGCTTTTGGTGAAATAAATCATCATAGTTCACCGTTTTACGGCTTACAGCTTGGATATCAGGCACCAGCGACTTTATTAACTTCGCAATGGAAATTAGCACCCGCCTTTGAATTGGAAGGCTATGCGATGAAAAGAAAATCTTTTAGTGGCGAGCTTATCAATAATAATGCAAGACTGCCTGAGCATGATTTTCTCGTTTCATATCCAATGAAAAGAAATGTGTTTCTTGCTAATATGGTTTTAAATTTTGATAACGCTTGTATTCTTGTGCATCCCTATATCGGCTTTGGTATTGGTAGCGCCATTGCCAGCATCTCAGACGCAACGGCTACACAAATAAGTCCACCTGAGGCGGGCATTAACCATTATAATTCTAATAGCAGTGATACCAATGCGACTTTTGCTGGACAGATTAAACTCGGCTTGAGTTACGACATTAACGACTATCTTAGCTTATTTGCTGATTACCGCTGGCTGTATGTTGGCAACACCCATTTTGTATTTGGTTCAACCGTTGTTCCTGGTCATGCTGAGACCAGTAGTTGGCAAGTCAATCTCAATGCGCAAAGATATAATTTAGGTAGTGCTGGTATCAGATTTAATTGGTAACAAAAAGAAGGGTCAAGTCTCACTCGTATTGAATAATGTGAAGACTTGGCCCATTTTGACAACCACTTGTCTAAAAATAGAAAGTAACTAATTTAATTAATCATTAAAATCAATAAGATAAAATTTTTCCTGCTTAAATCCTAAGAAAAAACCCTATAGACTCAATATTGTTAGATAACTACTCTATTATCCTCTTTTTGAGCTAGGTTTTATTATGTTAGATACACCATTGGCACCACTTAACAATCATCTTGAAATCGATATCAATTGGGTGAACCAATTAATAGAAATGCAGGTGCCTTCTGTAGAAATAATAAACCAAATATTAAATAAAATTGAATTATCCTTTGTGCAATATGCTAAGAAAAATAAGGAAACATACTTTCGTCTATTAAGAAGCGCTAAACCAATCAAAATCAAGAAAGCACTCCTGTTTAAATTAATTGATACGACGTTGCATGATATAAACCATGTATTAGCGTTGCAATCAATTTGGGCTAAATTATTGATTGGCAGAGAAGTAACAAACAGTACAAACCTTCGATTTGATGAAACATATAAACCACTTATTGATCTTATTAATGATATTTTACATGAAGTAATTAGAATTAATGCTTATGGAAATGATATTAAAGATCTCCTTAGATATCAATTGAGCGCTTTACATGGCAGTGTAGGGCATCTCAATTACTTCAGTAAAAATTATGAAAAGATGGCAGATCATTTTTATAATAAATTTATTTTGATTGATGCAATAGAAGATAATGAAATTAAAGAAAAATCATTTCATGTTTCAGACTTTTTTGCCATCGCAAAAGCCTTTTTAAACACAAATGATTTGCACGCGGCTGCCGGCATCCTTCGTTTGGAGCGAGAAAGATTCATAAGCGAAGGGTCTAAAATGTATCATTACTGTTGTAAACGATTGGCCACTCAGTTTGCCTCACAGAAAGCCTACCCTCAGGCGATTGCTTGGCATAAAGAAGCTATGCATATTCAGGAATCGTCAGATTCTACTATATTAATAAATCATTTAGTCAAAGAAAATCTTGAGCAAATAAATAGATATTTAGAAACGATTCCACGCAAATCTTGCATCATGGCATCTTGTGAATCAACAAGCAAACGCATGACTGCCGAACATCAAGTTGTCATTGACGTTGCTATCCCTGAATGGTCACCAAAACTTATCACCCGATTGAAACAATTAACCGGGAAATTTGCTTTTGAATTCGAACCTGAAAAATTGATAGTGCACAAGTTATCATCCGTTGGCGTTAATAACTTAGCAGAAATAGTTGACTCAATTAACAAGCTTGAAAAAGAATATCAGAGTCACTTAGGGCGACAACTCGAAAAAACGATTAAAGATCTGCAAACTAGCATTGAAACGCTAACAATGACAAAGCCCGTGGTTGAAATAGTACCTGTTAGTTCCTCTTCCAGTATGAGGCCCTCATGTTCAACGGATCCTGTCCCAGCGTGCCGTATCAAAAAAACACCAAAGACAAAAACTCGCGGTAAACCACAGACAAAACGACAGATTATTCCTCAAGCATCTTCTTCTGTCCCCACTTGTCATGCCGAAAAATATGGTTTTAGTCGTGCATTATTTGGCATGCATACTTTTCAAGAATGTCGTATACGCGGTGATAATCAACGTGTATTTTATGTAGTTAAAAGTAAAATTGAAGCTTCAAATCGACGAGGCGATAATCATCATCTATTTGATAGTTTAATTGCGGAACCTAAAATTGTGTCCCCCTGCGGTGAAGAGGGATTTAAATGGATGAAAGTGGGAGAACGGCAAGTTTTAGTCGGAAAAATATTAAGCACAAAAAAGCGCTTATTTCCAACACTTACGCAAAGAAACGCTCAAGGTGCAATCGCTTTCCTCTATGGCAACATCGTCAATACTAAAAATGGGTTTAGCACCTATGATGTGAAGCATTATGCACCGCCGCCAAAGAAAAAGCCCTAGCATTTCTTGTGCATATACGCAGGTAGCATTTACGTTCATGTATAAAATCTTGAATTATTGGTTACTTTGAACTTTTTTGATGTGATTTAAACCTAATAAATAAACTGACTCTATTTAAGGTTTTTAACATGAAAGATAGTCCAGATAGCCTCGAACCCAAGGGCAAAAAGACAAAAAAGCGACCTGCTCCCATCAGAATGGAAGCCAGCAGTTCATCACCTGTACAAGAGCCAACATTATCTCCTGATTTTTTGCTTTTAGGTGATGAGCTATCGCATATCGATCCCGGTATTCAAGAATTTCATTCCCAAAATAGAGAGGGATATCGAGAAGTGGTAACAGCATACGATTGCCGAGTGTTCGATGATGATCCGCCTGAAAGACGAAATAATTTTTTGGATCTCAGAAAAGTAATTGATGTTGCAAAAAGCGATAAGTGTAATGGGCTTTATACCACCAATTTAGCAGAATGTACTTTTCTTGGATTTGTCCAACTTGACAAAAAAAATCATCCTGAACGCATTTCGGGATTTCATTTTGGTGGTGGTTTATTCAAAAGCGATCTAAAAGACACCTCCATTATCCTCCGGAAATTGCTGGAGAATTTCGATCGCCGCAAACCCTTGTGTATCATTGTTGCAGATGGCATGTCATGGGGGCATTTAGAAGGCGTACATGTTGCAGGCCCAACATTAACAGAAACAGGAGAAAGAAGCATCGCTCTAAAACAACTAGTACAACAATATGGATTTAATAATTTTAATGTCCTTAGAACGCGTGCACGCTCGGTATTAATCTCATTTAAAGAAATTCCCGAGCTCATCCAGGAACATACGCGGAAAATGAGATAAAGAAAAGAGGAAAGTCCTTCATGGAAAAGAGTTTAAAAAAGATTATTAATGGCTATATGGCATTTCGAAATAAGTATGCTATCGGTGATCATTCTGTGATGCATTCCCTATCGAGGGCTGGGCAACAACCTGAAATAATGGTGGTGGCCTGCTGCGATTCACGTGTTGATCCTGCTTTAATATTACAATGCGATCCAGGTGATTTATTTGTCGTGCGCAATGTTGCCAACATCGTTCCCCCCTATTCCAAAGATCAAGGCTATCATGATACCAATGCAGCCTTAGAATTTGGTATTCGCCATTTAAAAGTTAAACATCTGATCATTCTAGGCCATAGTCAATGTGGCGGTATTAATGCGCTCATTCATCAACAAGCGCTTGGCGATAATGATTTTATCGCACGATGGGTTTCATTAGTAGAAAGAAAAGATGCCCATTTCAAAGAGCCCGATTATTATGCCAAACTTGCTCTAACGCATTCATACCAAAACTGCTTAACATTTCCGTGGATAAAATCCGCTATTGAAAACAAATTACTCTCAGTGCATCTATGGTTTTTTAATATCAATGAAGGCGAAATATTAACCTATTCTCATGCGCAGGGAAAATATCAAAAGCTCGGTTCTGATACAACGGATTATGAATAAAGAGGTCAGATACTCTCTTGAAAATCAAGTAGATGTTGTGGTCCATTCGGGATCAAAAGGTCTATTTGATTTTCAAGAGAGTATCTGACCCTTTCTTTATCAACATAAAATCCCTCCACCCATCCGGCTAACTGAGCGCGTTGTGCCTAAATTTCATGAGTGATGAGCACAGCGAATCATTCGCCCACTTTGAATAAAAGGGGGCCGCTTGTTTGAAAAACAAGCGGGGGGATTTTTACCTGCGTTAATTTAATCAAACAAATGCGCAACGCGGAAGGAATATCGCATCGAATGTGGCACGACCATATACGATAAATTGTTAGCAGAACCCTTTTGACCATAAACCGTATCATCTAAAAATTGGAATTCTGCTTCTAAGGATTCTTTATTCAAGATTTTCCACCAACACTTAGGAAATTTTCCATGGCCACTAGACCAGGTATATTGGCGCTTTTTAAGAATATCGGTTCTTTCTAAAGGAACGTTCACCGCACAAACTAATAGTTTGGCCTTTCTGACATTTTCTTTTAATTCATCAAATGCATGAGGTGCATTCACTAAAATATTGAATATCGCCCAACACTCCGTCAAGCCTAACGCTTGATAAAAATAACCTAATTCAAAATTAATATATTTCACTCTTGGGCTTTCATTGCCTCTTACGGCCCAATCGATATCTAACATCGTACAAGCAAATGGCAACTTTTTAATCATATCTTGAACAAAGATTGGCGTTTGTAATTCTAAAAAATTTCGATGTAACCGGCTATTGTGGCAAATGACCAGATTGCAATCTTCAAGCAAGTTTGACACTTGTTCCCAGTTGATAGGGCTGCCTTCAAAGGTTTCATAGGTACCTAGTACTTCTATGATCCCCTCTTCATTGGTAAAGGAGTATTTTAAGGCAGCAATTTCGATAATGTTGTCTTGCTTGGGATCGGAACCCGAGGTTTTTATATCAATAATAACAGCAGAAAATAATCGATGATCCGCTGCATCTCGTTTTTCGTAACATTCTGGGACACGTTGTAATGTCTTTGTATTATGATCAGGAAGCGCTGTTGGTTGTTCTAAAACCACCGTTTCACTCTTTTCAAGGGGTGCTCCGGTTACCATTTGCCATATTTTTTGCGCAAAACTCATTCTGTCACCTGATTCTTATTGTTGTGATTGGTAGGTACTGCTGATAGTAAAAATGGATTGCCAAGGATACACGGATGTTGAATGGGGTTCCAGCAAGCATGCCTTCTGAAGTTGCCCCATATGGATATAAGTTAATTTAATCACTTTCTCAATGTGATTAAATCATGACTAAAACTTAAGGCTTGATAATAATTTTTGTGCCCACAGCAACATTGGCATAAATTTCTTCCATTTCTTCATTACTTAAAGCAATGCAGCCTAAAGTCCAGTCCCTTTGACTATGATGTTTGCCTAAAAAGCTAAAGGGCGTGGCAAGACCATGAATCATTATTTCTCCTCCTGGAGAGACGCCATTTTGTTTAGCTTGCTGTTTGTCTTCATGTGAAGGGTAAGAAATTTTTAATGACAAATGAAATTGACTCTTAGGGTTTTTAGCACAAATTTGGTATGTTCCTTCAGGCGTTTTACCATCACCCTCTTGCGTTTTATGGCCCATAGGCTCAAAGCCCAGTGCTATTTTATAACTTTTTATAGGAACTTGTTGATGAAATAGCGTGATTTTGCGAGAGGCTTTTTCAACAACAATTAAATCAATGTTTTGGGTGACTTTTATATTTTCATCCAATAAAGGATCGAGAGGGATGGGGAGCTCATCTGGAAGAGGACGCTGGTTAAAATAGAGCATGCCAAAAGCGAAGATAAATATAATAAGTATTACTATCGAGCTTATCCATAATTTATGGCTTGTCGCTGCTTTCATTTACTCTCCACCATAACTTTCAATATTTAAGGGCAAATCTTTACCTCTAAGGCTAGTTGCTAACTTGCTTTTTACTAGGCATTGAGGCATTATTCAAGTTTATCTATATAATAAATTAAAAAATCAAAATGACGCTCAAAAAAAGAATAAAAAAATTCAAAAATGCCTTAGAAAAAATTGAACATACTGAATTACCTTCCGATAAGACTTTGCTAAATAATTTTTACCCTTTTTCTAATGAAAGAGGAATAAATTCTCTGATTACTTTACTAAAAACTAAACAGCCTGATACTTTCGAAAAAAATACGATTCGCGTGGCAGTACTTATTGGTCAATCTTCATTTTGCTCAATCTTAGCAACACTGTCGTCCCATTGTGATTTAGTAGTGTTTAACGATATCAATCCTTACTTACAACAGCATACTAAAAAATTACTGTGGTTATTGAGAAACTCAAGTACGCGAGAAGAGTTTGAAATACAATATGCAGAATATAAACAAAAGTATGTTCCACATTTTACACCTTGCCAAGTGCGACCTGATTTGCAGATGCGTAAAGAAACGTTAAAAGAAAATCATTTTTTATTTAGTGATGAAACTTTTGCAGCGGCGCGAGAAGCCTCATTTAAACTACAATTCGCATTTTCTTATGCTAACTTATTTCATGCCGATAATAGAAAAGAATTTTTTCAATGCTTTACTCGGCGAAAATGTGCCATTACTTTTGTGAACTTAACTAATCTCTATGAATGGGATGCAAAAAAAAGTTTAGCTCTCATAGAGAAAAAAGAGGAGTGGCAGCCTAAAGGAGAGTTAAATTTTATTACCCACTACATGCAAAAATATACACCTATCATTATGTTTTCCACTAGAGAAAATGCCATAGAAAGCTGTCCGTTGGTAATCAAAGCATGCTTTTCATTTCAACATTATTTTTCATTTAACCAGCAAGCAGCACAACAATTTATCGATCTAAAATTTCCTGCAAACAGCTTGGCAGTACAAACAAAAGTCTCTTCTCCTAAAAAAGAGGAGGTTCTTACCGACTTTCAAGAAGAATTTAAAAAGCCTGAATCCCCGTCCACGAAAGGTCGTGCTTTTCTCCCTTATCAAGCTCACTTTAATCTTCAACAAAAAGGACCCGTTGCACAGAATCAAGCTACAAGAGGTAAGGCAACGCTTAGAATGATAACACGTGTATAAAGACACACCGATGACCTTAGTTAAAAGAAAGGTCATCGGAATATCTGCCCCCTAAGTAAGAAATGAGCGTAGCAAATCATTCGCCCACTTTGACAAAGAGGGCAGCTTGTTTGAAAAACAAGCGTGGGATTTTTAGACATATCAGCTTTCTTCCATTAAACGAATGTCTAACCATCAGAAATACTCAAGACAAAATCCTTCCGCTCATGCGGCTAAAGCCGTCTGTGCGACTTCCTTTTACAAAGGAAGCGATTGGCACAAGCTTCAAAGTTGCGAGAGATAAGCATAGCGAATCATTCGCCCACTTTGACAAAAGGGGGCAGCTTGTTTGAAAAACAAGCGGGGGATTTTTAGATACATCAGCTTTCTTCCATTAAACGAATGTCTAACCATCAGAAATACTCAAGATAAAATCCTTCCGCCCATTCGGCTAAAGCCGTCTGCGCGACTTCCTTTTACAAAGGAAGTGATTGGTGCAAGCTTCAAAGTTGCGAGAGATAAGCATAGCGAATCATTCGCCCACTTTGACAAAGGGGGCAGCTTGTTTGAAAAGCAAGCGGGGGATTTTTAGACACATCAGCTTTCTTCCATCAAACAAATGTCTAACCACCAGAAATACTCAAGATAAAATCCTTCCGCCCATCCGGCTAAAGCCGTCTGCGCGACTTCCTTTTACTAAGGAAGTGATTAGTGCAAGCTTCAAAGTTGCGAGAGATAAGCATAGCGAATCATTCGCCCACTTTGACAAAGGGGGCAGCTTGTTTGAAAAACAAGCGGGGGATTTTTAGATACATCAGCTTTCTTCCATTAAACGCATGTCTAACAATCTAAAATGTTCAAGATAAAATCTTTCCGCCCATGCGACTAAAGCCGTCTGTGCGACTTCCTTTTACTAAGGAAGTGATTAGTGCAAGCTTCAAAGTTGCGAGAGATAAGCATAGCGAATCATTCGCCCACTTTGACAAAAGGGGGCAGCTTGTTTGAAAAACAAGCGGGGGATTTTTAGATACATCAGCTTTCTTCCATTAAACGCATGTCTAACAATCTGAAATATTCAAGATAAAATCCTTCCGCCCATTCGGCTAAAGCCGTCTGTGCGACTTCCTTTTACTAAGGAAGTGATTAGTGCAAGCTTCAAAGTTGCGAGAGATAAGCATAGCGAATCATTCGCCCACTTTGACAAAAGGGGGCAGCTTGTTTGAAAAACAAGCGGGGGATTTTTAGACATATCAGCTTTCTTCCATCAAACGAATGTCTAACAATCTGAAATATTCAAGATAAAATCCTTCCGCCCATTCGGCTAAAGCCGTCTGTGCGACTTCCTTTTACAAAGGAAGTGATTAGTGCAAGCTTCAAAGTTGCGAGAGATAAGCATAGCGAATCATTCGCCCACTTTGACAAAAGGGGGCAGCTTGTTTGAAAAACAAGCGGGGGATTTTTAGACATATGACCAATATATAGTTTAAAAATACTTCAAAATAATAAGCCTAACTTATTAAATCGGAACAAAATTAAACTATGTTCACTCAGATCCTCCTAGTTAACTTCGAAGGAATTGGCGAATTTGGTAATAGATAATAATTACCCCATTTATTCATATCTGGAGTACTTTTTATCCAAAGGTGTCGAATTCGAGACCTTTAGAAATACTTGGTTGAATCACTCTTTGATAGAGATTGGTATGGTTAGCAAGTGACAAGCTAGGCTTAAACTGAAGCCCAGTTCTCATGTGGGCCAATCATACAGGGGATTGAATTTTCTCATTGACACTTGATTGTGATGCAATAACAACTTCAATTTTTGAGCCTTCAAAATTTTGCATTATTATTTTTTGGAATGCAGTTAAATTTGTATAGTGATAAATCATTTTAGATACTTAAATAGAGTATAAAAAGTACCAATATTATTGACTCAAGAACTTTATGGTTCAAGAAAGAAAAATGTACCAAATAAATTAATTAACCAATAGTTTTGAAATTTTAAAATTTGGCAATTTGATTGTTGGTGAGTATCAGGCTTGAACAATCACCTGTCTTCGCTTTCTGCTTGCAGGCTATAAGATTTTGTAATTGGGATTATTAATAAATCAGAATGGGTGCCATATTTAAACAACCCGCCTTCGCTCTTCGATCTACGGCGCGCATAAGGATCACTAATTGCTTCGCAATAAGTGTTCCTAATGATGGCGTCCCCAAGGGGATTCGAACCCCTGTTACCGCCGTGAAAGGGCAGTGTCCTAGGCCTCTAGACGATGGGGACCTAGATTTTCTTCGTATTTTATTTCTATGCTTTGTTGCCTTCAGGATTTCGCAATCCTCATTTACTTACGTAAACTCCGGTTGCTCAACCTTTGGCGCCTCGCCTAAAAACAAACTACTCGAAGCTTGTCTTCCTATTTTACCTTGCTGGCAAAACGTGAAGCGTATTCTCTCATTTTAAATAATTAAAGCAAGTACTTTAATATTTAACCTACTAGCTAGCATACTTTTGGTTGCTGCTCTTTGGTGGAGCTAGGCGGGATCGAACCGCCGACCTCTTGCATGCCATGCAAGCGCTCTCCCAGCTGAGCTATAGCCCCGGGAGATGAGGGATGGATTCTACGACCCCTCCTCTCCCGAGTCAACCACTTTTATGCAAGTTCTTTCAATTGCGCTAAAGCATCAGAAAGACGAGCAACTGTCTTCTCTTTACCCAGCAGCCACAACATCATATCAATCGGCGGTGATGCCATCGTGCCTGAAGCAGCTAATCGTACAACAGGCGCTAATACGCCAAGCTTAATCCCATGCTTATCGACAGCGGCTTTTAATGCATCATGAATGACCTCTTTATCCCACGCCGGAAATGCTTCTAACGCTTGAATAAAATCACTTAATGCCGGAACCGCTTCACGATTAAAATGCTTCTTGGTTAAATCGCCATCGATGACAACTTCATCCTCAAAAAAGAATCGACTCTTTTCAGCCATCTCAACCAAGGTTTTGCAACGCTCCCGCTGGGCAATGACTACCTGCGCCAAATCAGGGCCTTTAGTTAAATCAATGCCTAATTTAGCCATAAACCAAGCTAATTGTTTAGCAACCTCTACTTCTGGTTCTGTCTTCATGTAGTGTTGATTGAGCCAGAGTAACTTTTCAGGATTGAGTGCCGTTGGCGCCACATTAATGTTATGCACATCAAAATGCTCAATCATTTCTGCCGTAGTGAAAATCTCTTGATCGCCATGTGACCAACCCAAACGAACCAAATAGTTAATCAGCGCTTTGGGTAAAATACCTTCATCACGATATTGCAATACACTCACCGCACCATGACGTTTTGATAAACGCTTCCCATCAGGGCCTAACAACATCGGCATGTGACCATATGCTGGCATCGGCGCGTTCAATGCTTTAAAAATATGGATCTGACGTGGCGTATTGTTGATATGATCATCACCACGCAATACATGCGTCACTTTCATATCCCAGTCATCAATAACCACGGTAAAATTATAAGTCGGCGTGCCATCAGAACGCGCTAAAATTAAATCGTCTAATTCACTGTTCTGGATCTCGATTCGACCACGTACTAAATCTTCAAATACGATAGAGCCTTCTTCAGGTGTCTTAAACCGAACCACATACGGCGTATCCGCATGAGGTTGCGCTGGAAACTTACGGCAGTAACCGTCATAACGAGGTTTTTCTTTTGCCTCGATTTGTTGCTCTCTTAATGCTTCTAAACGCTCTTTCGTGCAATAGCACTTATAGGCATGGTCATTCGCCATTAATTCTTTCAAAACGGCTTTATAACGATCAAATCGATGTGTTTGAAAAATAGGACCTTCATCCCAATTCAACTCTAACCACTTTAACCCTTCAATGATCACTTCGACTGCTTCATCCGTTGAACGCTCTCTATCGGTATCTTCGATCCGTAAAATAAAAGTGCCTTTTTGTCTTTTTGCCCACAACCAACAAAATAAAGCAGTACGGGCACTGCCTACATGCAACATCCCAGTAGGACTCGGCGCAAATCGAGTGATTGTCATTGTTTTTTCTACTTATTGAGTTAAAAGAAGCATTTTAGCAAGAAAGCCCCCGAGTTATAATCCTATAGTCATTCATCGTGAGTTATTCATTCGAATTACAAACTGAGGCCATCATGCAGCGCAAAACACTCTGGTTTGCTATCCTTGTTTCTGCTTTAGGTTACTTTGTTGATGTCTATGACATCATTTTATTCAGCAATGTCCGTATCCCAAGCTTAAAAAGCTTAGGACTGAGTGAAGAAGAAATAACCTCCGTTGGCCTTTCACTCATCAATATCCAATTAACTGGTATGTTATTGGGTGGGATCGCCTTTGGCATGTTGGGTGATAAACGCGGCAGACTCTCCATCTTATTCGGTTCGATTTTTCTTTATTCCAGTGCAACGCTGGCTAATGCCTTTGTTACCACCGTCCCCATGTATGCCGTTTTACGATTTATTGCAGGTATTGGCTTAGCGGGTGAATTAGGAGGCGGTATTACGCTCGTTAATGAATTAATGAGCAAAGAAAAACGCGGATTAGGCACCATGATTATTGCCACCGCTGGCATTTGTGGGGGGATTGCAAGCGGTCTTGTTAGCCATTTTATGAGCTGGCAATCGGCTTACGTTCTGGGTGGTTTAGGTGGATTTATTTTATTATTATTGCGGATTAGCGTCAAAGAATCTCCCCTGTTTACGCAAATGAATCAGCAAAAAAATGTTCGACAAGGCGATCCTTTACTCTTCTTTCGCACGCCAACCTTATTAACAAAATATCTGAAATGTCTTTTGGTGGGTGCCCCTTTTTGGGTATTCGTCGGTTTATTTATGACGTTTGCCCCCGAACTTGGCCAAGCTTTAGAAGTCACCGAGCCTGTCACAACCGGACTCGCTTTTTTATATTTCAACATCGGTTTAGGGATGGGCGATCTCAGCAGTAGTTTACTGAGCCAATGGCTACAATCACGCCGGTATGCGGTGATGATTTTTTTAGCCTGTTCATTTATCTGTGTCACGGCATTTCTGACATTGAATGAACCTTCTAGTGCCCTCTTTTATTTTTTCTGTTGCGCACTTGGCTTAAGCAGTGGTCACTGGGCCGTTTTTTTGATGATGGCTACCGAACAATTCGGTACCAATTTACGCACCACCGTCAGCGCTTCGTTGCCTAATTTTGTCCGCGCCATGGCCATCCCTTTTTCCGGTTTGCTGGTTTGTATTAAACCGCATGTCGGTATTTTAGGAGGATTAGGTGGCATTGCTCTCTTGTGTATCTTATTAGCTTTTATTGCCGCTTACTGTCTCCCGGAAACCTTCGCAAAAACCTTGGATTTTGTTGAACAATAAACCACAAATTATGATTAAGCCTTTTAACTCAGCCAAAAGGCTTGAAAAAGAAGATTGAGCCCCCAATAAAGTATGTTACTGTGGAAAAAGTTGTCTTCGAGGAAATCATGTTTTATTTAAACGAATTTTTAACGCTCGCGGTGATTGGATTTTTAGGCGCTATTAGCCCAGGCCCCGATTTTGTCATTGTGACACAGCATAGTTTACAACATGGAAAAAAATCGGGTCTATACACCGCTATCGGTATTGCACTCGGATGTTTAGTGCATGTCACATATTGCGTTATTGGGATTGGGATTATCGTTGCAAAATCGGTCGTCGCTTTTAATATCATTAAATATTGTGGCGCAGCTTATCTTATTTACCTGGGATGCAAAGGCTTATTCTCACGGCAATCAGGTATGCTTAATCTTTCATCCTCAGCCCAAGCAGCTCCTGCTTTATCTTCTTGGGATTCTGCCAAAAGAGGTTTCTTGGTGAATATTCTGAATCCCAAAGCAACCCTCTTTTTCTTGAGCGTTTTTTCTCAAGTGATTGATCCACAAACCCCGCGACTGATTCAAGCACTGTTCGGCTTAGAATTTAGTTTAATCAGTTTATGCTGGTTTGGTTCACTAGCCTTCATTTTAACGCATGATGCTTTAAAGCAGAAATTAACGGCTGCACAAAAATATCTTGATAAAATGCTAGGTGGCGCATTAATTGCCCTAGGGTTGAAAGTCGCGACATTAACACAATAAGAGAGTATTTATGCTAGAACTCATTGCGAAAACCGGTCTATTCTTTAGTCAACCCATTGTTCTGGCTAGCATTGTGCTTGTTGGTTTTTTAAATCGTCATGAAGTGATTTTTGGTCGCACGTTACTCATTTTGTTGTTCACCATGATTTACAATGTCTATTTAAAATCCATCTGGCAGCTCCCTTTGCCTGCTCCCATGGAAGGATGGGCATTCCCAAGTGGACATATGCATAGCGCCGTTGTCTTTTGGGGAGCATTAGCGATTGAATTTCGTCGCTTTTGGTTTAGCGCATTGGTTGTCTTTGTTTTGTGCTTGGCTGGCTACGGCTTAGTTTACCATGGTTACCACTACCCTATTGATATTGCAGGTGCTGTGGGTTTTGGCTCGCTCTCATTATTGATCTATCGCTATTTACAACAAAAGTCGTTATTCAAAGAAAAACCTTATCGGCTCGGGATATTACTCACCCTATTAGCGGTCATTTGTATTTTATTAACACCCGCTTTTGCACGTAAATTACATTTATGGCAAGCTTTTGGTGCCTTAATCGGATTCACTCTTGGTTGGGCTTTATTAAGCAAGCAACAACAAAATCTTGCTCATTTTTTCAATATTAAGCAACGTTTTATGGTGCTCAGTATTGCCTTAATGGGAGCATGTGCTTATTTTTATCTCATACGCACGTTGCCACTGGGTCAACAACTGATGATATTCTCTCAGTTTTTCTTAATTGCCATCTGGGTTAATGCGAGCAAAATGATTATCTATCGTCTGTCTAAGAAAGTAGGCTATCAGTAATGGGATACAAAACAGGGACTGTTAAAGCACGACTCTTGAAATTTAATGTTGGCAAAAATCATCGTCGATATTGGTTTAATGACGATCCTATTAAAACGTTGCATGCCAATACCCTAACGGCCAGCATTCCTTACGGTGAGCAATTTTTTATTGCCTGTGTTTTACCTCATATTAAGACTATCAAAGATAGAGCCAAACGCCGCAATGCCATTCAATTTGCACAACAAGAGCGCAATCACAGCAAAGAACATTTTCGTCTTTTTCTTAAGACAGTGAAACCTTATTACCCTAAGCTGAAAGTGAAAAATAACCTCTATCAAAAACTCTTTCAGGTAGTCGCTTTGCTGGTAGGCTCCAAAATTCGTTTAGCGATGGTAGCCGCCATGGAACATTTTACGGCGGTAACAGGCGAACTCTATATCCGTGAGCCTGAGCTATTAAGCGGGATTGATGAACAGATCTACTTATTGTGGCAATGGCATTTCATTGAAGAGCTTGAGCATAAAGCCGTTGCTTTTGATATTCTCAAAACGGTGAGTAATAACTACTTTGTGCGCGCTACTGGTTTTTTTCTCGCAGCGTCCTTCCTGATGATCGGCTTTTCAAGTGCTTATTGGCATATGGCGATTCAAGATAAGCTTCACACCAAGCTCTCTTTTTATCGTCGCTCTTATCAATTTTTTTGGGGGAAATCCGGTTTATTGCGACGCTTATGTTGGCCTTATTTGCGTTATTTAAAGCCTTCATTCCATCCCAATGATACTGTTTTAGATGCAGAGCAAAATCTTTTACTTGAAAAATTACAGTTAATTGAAAAGCAATTGGAATTTGGGCAAGGCGGCAAATGAGTGAACCCCAGTTGCACGACTGGGGTCTTCAAAGTAGAAAGAGTATTAAGCAGGAACAACAGGTTTTTGTTCCGGCATAGGCATTTTCGGCTGCTCAATTAACCCTTGTGGTGTGAAAACAAAAATCCTATCGGCTGAACGAATGGTTTCTGGACGGTGAGCAATAATCACTCGGGTAATGTTTAATTGTTTCACCGCATGATTGACCGCTTGCTCCAAAGCAACATCTAAATGGCTGGTCGCTTCATCTAAAAAGAGAATTTTAGGTTGTTTATAAAGCGCTCTGGCAAGAACCACTCTTTGCTTTTGTCCACCTGATAAAGTCATGCCCATATCACCAATCAGCGTGTTATAAGTCATTGGCATTGCTGCAATGTCATGCGCTACGACAGCAAGTTTGGCACACTCTTCAACACGAGCATGATCAATTTGTGGATCAAAAAAGCTGATGTTTTCACTGATTGAACCGGATAGTAGTTGATCATTTTGCATCACGGCACCGACTTGTTCACGAAAATTGCCAATACCAATTTTCATCAAGTCCATATTATCGATATAAACAGTCCCTTCTGCAGGCTTGAATAAGCCCATCATCACTTTCATCAAGGTGGTTTTCCCACAGCCTGACGGCCCGACAATGGCGACCGACTCACCTTCGTTAATGGTTAGGTTAATATTATTGAGAATCAGTGGCTCATTTTCGCTATAACGAAAATTCAAGTTTTCAAGACGAATCGCCCCTTTCAATTTAGGTGCATCTAGCAAACCACTATCTAATACTTCTGGCTCTTCTAACGCAATATCACCTAAACGCTCTAAATGTAAACCGAGCATCTTTAATTCAATCATATTTTCAATTAAAGCAACGGCTTTAGAAGTAAACTGCGATTTATAAGACATAAAAGCGAACAACATCCCCACTGTCATCAGTCCACCCAGAACCAATTTAGCGGCGATATAAACGACCACAATGCCTTCTATTCCAAATAAAAAGGAATTGATAGCACCAAAGGCAATTTTCATTTTACCTAAACGAATACCGGTATTTAATTTATCAGCATAACGATTTTGCCATAACACTTGTCGTTGGGATTCTTTACCAAAAATCTTAATGCTTTGAGTCGCACGAATCGTTTCCATGAAATTGGTATTTTCTTTCGCGCTGGTAATAATACCTTCTTCGGTAATCGCTTTAAGAGGACGATACCACGCAAAGCGGATCATGGCGTAAACAACCAAAGCAACCATGACAACGCAGGCTAACATGGGGGCATAGAGGAAAAGCATCGCTGCGGTAGCAATTGCCATCATGCCATCGACTATCGCTTGAACAATGCCGGTTGTTAATAATTTCTCAATTTGTCCTAATGAACCAAACCGCGAAACGATGTCACCAATATGGCGCTTTTCAAAATAGGGTAACGGTAGTCGAATCAGGTGACGAAACAAATTCGTCGCCATTTGAATATTCAACATACTACTAAAGCTCATCACTAATAGTGAACGAAGCGATGTAGTGCCCACTTCTATCACCATTAATAATAAAAAGCCTAACGCTAATACTTTTAAGAAATGAACATCATGGCTTAATAAAACGTTATCAACCACCAATTGCATATATTGAGGGCTGATTAACGAGAATAACTGTAAGCCCACGGAAAGCAAGAAGACTTGCACCATTGCCCGTTTTAAACCGACCGTTCTCTGCCAGAAGGTCGAAAAGGGAATTTTTCTCACTTCATTTTTGGGCTGGAATTTTGGCGTTGGGATCAGTTCTAAAGCCACACCCGTGAAGTGCTTTGAAACTTCCGTAATACTGATTTTGCGCATGCCTTGCGCTGGATCATGAATAACGATGTGATTTTTACTCACGCTTTTTAACACCACAAAGTGATTCATATCCCAGTGTAAAATCGTTGGCGTGCGTAATTGATCCAATTGCTCTAATTCTAAACGCAGAGGCCGGCATGCAAAATCCATCTTATCGGCGGTTTGCATCAGGGTATGCAACGTTGTTCCACGTAAGGAAATAGGGTACTGCCGACGTAGCGTATTTAGATCAATTTCATGACCATGAAAACTCGCCACCATGGCAAGACAGGCTAAGCCACATTCTGCCATCTCGGTTTGCAATACGACGGGTAAACGACGCTTACCCGAAAAATTTAAAAGTTCTAAAGGGTTATTCATGATCATTACCACCATTCTTTCCACAACTAAGAACGTTCATTTTTGCGTTCGTGTTCATGAAAACCTACCTTTCAAACTGGTCAATGGATCCAATACCCATTGGAATAACGTTTGATTTTCTAAAATAATATCCGCTTCTAATGACATACCGGCTTGTAGAGCAAACGCTTTGCCATAAGCATTAACATGTTGTTGACTCAAATTTACCGTGAGTCGATAAACGGGTTCTTTTAATTCCACTAAGGGAGCGGGTAACTCTGAGGGTAGGAGTACATGTTTAGAAATAATAGCAACATGCCCCTCATAAATCCCAAAACGTTGGTAAGGAAAAGCATCAAAGCGTATTTTGACGCGCTGATCTTTAGCAATAAAACCAATGGCCCGCGATGGCACAAACAACTCAACTTGTAATAAGGCATCTTTAGGCATGATAGCTAACAATGGCGTATTCGTTGCTTGCCACTGCCCTTCTCTTGCCTGTAACGCGGTTACGGTTCCTGCAATAGGCGAACGAATTTCTAAAGCCCGACGTCCAGCAACCTCAGCATGGCGCTGCTTAATTTCAGAAATCGTATTTTCAATTTCATTAATACGGGATTCAGATTTGATGGGCAATTGCTCTAATTCTGATCGCGTCTGTGATAAGGCACTTTGTCTAGAACTTTTTGCTCTGAGTAATTCTTGATATTGCTGCTTTTGGATCAAAAATTCTTCATAGATTTTTTGATAATCATTTTGAGATAAGTTTTTACTATCTAATAATTTTTTAGCACCATCAACCCGGGTTTGCAGAATTTGCATTCTATCTTCTTGAGCTTTCAAACTTTGCTCAATTTGACCCAATTCTTTTTTCAAACCATCAATCTGTGCATTTAAGCGAACTTTTTCCGAAGTCAGTAACGATTTTTCGGCTTTGATTCGCTCTAATTGATGTGCTTGTGTTGAGGTTAATTCTTTTAATAAGAGTGTATCGATATCACTCCCACCTTGCATGGAACGCTCTGAAAGCAATGTAATCAGCGTATCGCCTTCTTTGACTTCGTCCCCTTCTCTGATATGGATATGAGAAATGGTTCCGACCTGTGGGGCATAGGTTTTAACAATACCTTTATCGGGAACTAAGTAACCATGCACGGTTTCTTTACGCGCATAACTTCCCCAAAACAGGATTGCCAGTATCATCAGGCAAACAAAAACAACAATACTAACTAGAACAGTCATCGATAAAGGTTGTAAAAGAATGACATCGCCATACAACCTATCTTTACGATGTTCTAAGGCTTCTTTGCGAAATAAGGATGATGACATAAATACTTATCTGTCAGATTTGTAAAGGTCACCATTATAACGAGTTGAGCGTTATTGCGATACAATAAATTGAGTTAAATGAGTAAATAAAATATAAATTAAGTCATTTAGCTCAATTTAGTAACCTTCCTTTTCGCCATCAAAGGGATATCGGTGCATACGCAAGTATTGATCGACATAATGAAAGCCTCTGGGGAGATCCTTATCGGGATCACAGTAGTACGCGCGACCATTCGCTGTTGGAGAAAGTCCCCCATAAATGTCAGTCCAGACAATATGGGTGGCTCCTAATTTTGCAGCTTCATCTAATGCCTGAAATCTGGCGAGTTGCTCACCCAGCGGGGGCATTCCGATCATTTGAGAGCAGCCTGTCACCCCACCTAAAAAGGAGCACTTTGCAACCATTTCAGGGTAAGCAGGGATAACCCGTTGTGCACGCTGGCTAGGTTCAATGGCAACGCAGCCCATTAAACCCGCCAATACTGATGTGATTAACACCCTTTGCAGGGTACGTTCCATGTTCTGTAGCCTTAATGCTTCCCAAGCCTTATTTAAGTTTTAGCTTAAAATTTGATTGGGCGACAGTAAGTTTCTTTTAAGAAGAAGCACAGAAGCACAGCTAATAAGGTAGCAATCGGTAATACCATCATTGAAGTTTGGTAACTTTCAATTGAATATACCTTTGCCTGATCGATGAGTACGCCATCCCAAGTCATATCTAATATTTTGGCAACAATCACTTGCCCAAATGCGAAGGTCACGACGAGGAAGTTGGTCACGGCAACTGCAGTCCCCGCTAGATCTTGAGGACAATTTTCTCTACCGATAGCAAAACAAATGACTTCAACACTGGATACAACCCCAATGAAGAATAAAAGTATTTTGATCGTCAATGGCGATAGACCAGGATAATAAAGGAAGATAAGCAGCAAGATTGAAGTCAATAATGCGCCAATCAATAAGGGAATTCGACGTCGACCTATCAGATCAGAGATGAAGCCTGCTAGCGGCCCACCCACTGCCCACCCTAGAAATATCATCGTTACCGCTCGGGAAGCCTCTGCAGCATCAAATTGATGTACCGTTTGTAGATAAAGCTTGCCCCAAAGCTCAGGGAAGACCATGGTCGGCGTCATTAACAAGCCACCGATAACACCGTTGATCCAAATCTGAGAGTTTTTCAAAGCAACCACGATCTCTTTCCAGAGATGCTTATAACTGATTTTTTGTTTTGAAGAATTGTCTACGGTTTCTTGAGACGAAGAAGGGGCATCACGAACAATAAACCAAATGATGGGTACTAAGATAAATCCCGCATAACTGGAATAAATAATGGTTTCTCGCCAACCCATATTTTGGATCAAATCGGTTAAAAGTACCCCACCTATCATGGCTCCAACCATCCCTAAGGTGGTTGCTAGTCCTGAAACGAGGGCAAAACGATTAGGAGGTAACCAGGTAGACGCAAGCTTCATCACGCCAACAAAAGCAAAAGCGGAGCCAAACCCAATCCAAAAACGGCCAAACGCGGCTACCCACCAAGTATGGGTCATGCCAAAAAAGGCGGTTCCTAGGGCGCAGCAAATAACGGCTAAGGTCAGAACCCGTCTGGGACCATAGCGATCCATAAATAGCCCCACCGGAAGCTGCATGGGGGTATAAGAATAGTAATAGAAGGCGCTCAGATGCCCAATCAGGGTTGCATCTAAATATTGGCCATTAATGCTAAAGGCCCGCTGTAACTCTGGGACCATCAAGCCAGGCGTAATACGCAATAAATATTCATAACAATAAAATGCAGCTGCAAGCCCACAGATAATCCAAGGTAGGATGTTTTTGCTAAACAGCGTCGAAAAAGAAGAAGGACCGGAAATCATGTGGCCAGTTGGTTGGGTCATTTTACCAGTCATGTATTTAAATTATTCTTATTGCAGCCTTTAAAACCCAACCCTAAAGCATAAGCGTGTCGCTGACAAGTGCTAAGTAAACTAAATTCATTTACTTATCAAAGTCAATATGCGTCGGCTTACCAACAAAGTACCCTTGTGCACCATCGACTTTCAGTTTCATTAACATGTCATATTCATTTTGTGTCTCAACCGCTTCTGCTATCACCAAGATATCTAAGCTGTGTGCAATGTCGACTAAACTTCTGACAAAAAATTGGTTTTCTTTACTTTCTTCGATATGTCTAACAAAACCACCATCAATCTTAAGGTAATGGCAGTTAAGATTATAAAGATATGAAAAGGAATTAAAATTCTTACCATAATGATCAATGGCTGTTTTTGCCCCAACTTCTGCAACTTTATGAAAAACCTCACGAACCATGTCAATACGATTTATCACACCATATTCAGGTAATTCAATAATAAATCGATAGGCTTTCTTACCTAAAGATTTTAGTTGATCTAGCAGCCATTTTTTAAATTCTTCATTATCAAAAGCACTGGCTGATAAATTGACAGAATACCTCTCCGTGGTATCACTCTTTTGGATACGAGAAATGACATTCGCAATCACTAATTTATCTAAAGGAATAATTTGATTCAATTTTTCAGCCATTGACATAAAGGCACCCGCTGAAACAAGTTGATTGTTATCTAAGGGTAATCGTAACAATGTTTCATACATTTTATCTTCAGGTGTTCGCCAATTTTGCACTTCTTGAAAATGCAAAACAATGTTGTTTTCACGAATGGCTTTGTCAAAAATAGTGCCCCACTCCAATGCACCATGAACCGTTTGATCTTGGCTCACCATCATTGACCAACGATTTGCGCCTTGGCTTTGTGCCGTACGAAGTGCCATATCTGCGATCGATAAAATATCTTTTTTAAGATTTTTTGTCGTAAATTCCGTTAAACCAATATTGCCAACTTCTTTCGTTTTGCTTAAACCCTTAATCTCAAACTCTTTAAATTGTAAGCAGATTGTGTCAGCTACTTGTTCACCAACAACCTTCGTAATATTAGGCAGGATGATAAAAAAGCTTGCGCCTTTATTGGCAGCAATCGCATTTTCAAAAGGCGCGATGGATTGAGAAACAACTTCAGCAACATTTTTTAATAATGCATCACCCGCTTCATAACCATATTGCTCGTTATATTCCTTAAATTGTTTTAATTCGATCAGCAATAATATGGCGGTTGCTAATTTCTCTTCATCTTTAAGTAAATAGTCTAGTTGCAAATCAAAATAGCGACGATTTCCTAATTGCGTCACAGGTTCTTTATAAGCTTGTTCACGTAACCGTTCTGAAATTTGCATTTGTTCTTCAAATAAATTCTTCAATCGGCTCGACATGCTATTCATCGCAACCACCACTTGCCGAAGATCAAATGTCCATGGTAGTGACTCTTGAATCGTAAATTGTTGATTACAGATAGCTGCTGCTTGTTTGGTTATCGAACGCAGCGGTCTTAAAATAATGTAAAGTAGTCCACCACCTAGAATAACGGCAATCATCCCCGTCAACACTAACCATTTTAATGATTCAATAAATGTGAGCCAAATTTGTTGATAAGCAAAGCCGGGATTACTTTCAATAACGACTTTACCAACCTTGCGCCACCCATCCATAATAATGGCTTCTTTACTGGCAGTTTTTATTGGCAATAAATCAATAAAATATTGCGGAACACCCGCTACTTTTATATCTAAATGACGTTCTACTAACGGAGAGCCATTACTGGTTAAAACCTGAATCGTTTGATAGTATCCCCTGTCAAAAACAGCATCGACAATTCGATTTGCGGTAATGACATCATTATTCTTCATAGTCAAGGTTAAGCTAATACCCAGCGCAGTTGCGGTGTCTTGCGCATGAGAAGAAAGTTGCTGATCGAGAAATGTCTGCGTATTTCTAACAACATAGGTTATCATACCGGCAAATAAGCATAATAAAACGATGATACCTGACAATAATAATTGCTTAGTTAATGTCATACTATTCCTCTCTTCTGAATTTGCCTATTTTTCCTGATTTCATTCTTTCTTCTAAATCTGACCATCTTTTCAAATCAGATGCTTGACCGATTTTATTACCTAATCCAAGCTGTTTTGCTGCCCACAACCCTTTACCATTGAAACCATAGATGGGTTGTAAATCGGTCCTTTTGTCTGCCGGCAATATTTCTTTATTGTAGTTATCTAAAATTAAAGGAATACTATCCGGCGTTGGATAATAAGAAAGAACCATATGTGCAATGTTCATTTGCAAATGCTTAACATAAGTAATGAGTAACTTATCGTCGGGTACGCCAAGCTCTAGCAAGGTGAAATATTTTGCAACGGTAAAATCTTCACAATCGCCACCACCTGCAATTAAAAATTCTAACGGAGTGGCCCAATAATCTTCACTACCCCATTGACTAATATCCGAACGGTAGTCTAATAAATTAAAGAATTGATTAACGACTTGTAGCTTTTTTAATTCATCGGCATTTTGATTATCTTTAATAATCGACTGCCAAGTGGTCATGCGACGCTTAGCATATTCTCCGTATTGCTTACCAATTTGATCAAGATAGTTCGCATCAAATTCGAGCGCACTAACAAGACAAACAAATGAAGCCAATATCAATATAAGAAGACGTCTTCGCATGAATTCAAGAATGTCCCAATTCCATTTGAAACAAACAAAAAGAGGGGCATTTGAGCCCCTCTTTTATTATAGTCGATTCTGCGGTTTTCCTTTAATCAAACAAGGTACTTGTTTTATCGAAGAAACGTGCAGCGCCGTCCATCACGCCTGTTGGTCTTGGTTCTGCTTGATAAGGCAGTGCAACACCTAAAGAACGTGTTAAATCACCGGTTGCATTCATAACGCGATATTGACCCAAGATGCGTTTATAACGACCTTGAATGTAATCCTGTCTTGCACCGAATAATTCATTTTCAGCATCTAATAAGTCGAGCAAGGTTCGCTGACCGATATTAAATTGCTTGTGATAAGCTTCGCGTGTTTTAAGAGAAGCATCAACATGTTCTTTTAGTGATGGTAATTGATCTAATGCTGTTTGATACAAGTTCCATGCTAAACGAACAGATTCAACCACTTGACGTTGCGCACGGTTTGAAACTTCTTGCGCTTCTTGCATTTTAGATGCTTTTTCACAGATGGCTGCTAAGTCTTTACCACCTTTGAACAAGTTCCAACGGGCACGAACCATTGCCGTATTATCATCGCTATCGCCATGATTACCATCAAGGTTGTGGTTACGTGTATGCCCAAGTTGCAAATCTAATCTAGGAACAAAAGGTGCTCTGGTTCCTTTGTATTCATCACGCGTCACTTGAACGTCTTCAATGGAAGCACGCAAAACAGGATGGCATTTTAAACCAAGCTCAACTGCAGCATTCTCAGAATGTGGGAAACCAGGTGGTGTTTCCGGAACCGTTAAATGAGAAGGTGTTGGTATACCGATTTGTCGTAAAAATGCTGTTTCAGCATCTCGGAGTAATGCTTGTTGCGCAATGTAATTGACACGCGCTAAAGCAACACGTGCTTCAGCTTGGTCTAAATCTGCTTTACGACCAATACCGCCTTCGCTACGTTTTTGAATCTGACCATAAATGCGTTCGATAGTTGCAAGATTATCTTTGGTGTTTAACACCATTTCACGGTTTTGCAAAACATTGATAAAAGATTCTGCTACTTTCAACGCGGTATCTTGGGCACTACCATTAACACGCCATGATTCAGCTCGCACACGTGCTTTGTGACCTTCAACATCATGATACACCGCAAAACCATCAAATAACATTTGAGTTGCGGTTAAGGCAAACTCTGTTCGAGTCATGGTTGTTGTACCCAATGACGCAACTTGTGGAACAAGCGCTCCACCGGTAATACCATTAAAACCTGTGTAACCACGGGTTGTTGAGTTATTGGTATATTGTTGCCCCATACCTGCTGTCAAATCGACGGATGGCAAATAGCCCGCATACGATTGACGTAATTGTTTGTCTACTTCATCACGAACGTTGGTGCTGATTAAAAAGTCAGGAGATGTCGCAAGCGTATGAGCAACCGCTTCACGCACGGTATATGCATAGGCTTGTGTACCAAATGTTAACGCGATTGAAGGTAAGAGTATTTTTAGAAATCTGTTTTTTGACATGACTGTGTTCGCTCTTCCGTCTATCCATATACGCCTATAGGACACCAGCCTCATTGCTCTACACACTCAGTTAACCATGATACAGCTGGTTAGCTACTTTGCAGAACACGATTGCTACCTTGTCCATCCTTTGTAAATATACCCTGCCATGTGATGAAAGGGAATTTATTCAGCCTATATTAATTTAATTATCATTAATTATCTAGACAGTGTTTGCTGTTTGCTAACTAAAAATAACGCTCATAAGCTTTATTGAAGTTACCGAATCATGGAGTTCGATACAAGAAGATTTTTTCACAAGATGATAGCTTGCTTGTTAATGCTTATCTTGATGTGGTGGTTTACTACCATGCCATATAGACGTTATCTGTTGATGACGATTCATATATAAAGCAAGTTGTAGACGATCAGTGATACCAATTTTGCGAAAGATAACACCTAAATGTGCTTTGACTGTCCGTTCAGAAATACTAAGTTGTTCGGCTATTTTCCTATTACTGGCACCGGTTGCAACCAATCCAGCAATTTCACATTCTCTGGGTGTCATGGTTGCAATCCCTTTATCCAAGTGCTTGGCCTCTTGATGCTTAGCCTGCGTGATATCTTCTATTTCTAACAATAAGCGTGTCACAAATTTGCGATCAACCCATAACTCATTTGCCATAACGGTGTTAATCACTTTAGGTAAAAGACTTAATTGTATATCAAAATGACAATAAGCCTTCGCACCAAATATAATGGCAGAGATCTCTTCTCTTTCATCCGGTACTTTCGCCATGATCACAATATGCAATTGCGGTTGGATATCTCGCAAACTTGCAATCTCATTAACACCTGACTCGCCTAGTAACTGTAAGTCCACAACCAATACTTCAAAGGGTACTTTCTTCAGACACAAATCCAATGCTCGTCGCTCATGAATATCTACTTCATAGACACTAAATTGACTTTCCAGCTCTTTATGCCAGAGAGTTGCAATGGCTGCATCTGAAGAAGCAATTAATATCATGCTAACGCTCTCTCATTGCATTACGCTTAGCTTTGATTATTGGTTTTAGTAAATATTCCAATACGGTTTTTTGGCCTGTTAAAATATCCACTGTTGCACTCATACCAGGAATAATTTGCAAACGTTCACCATGTTTACCAACTAAGTAGCTTGCTTCGGTTGTTCGAACACGGATTTGATAAAAGCTATTCCCTTTTTCGTCGGTAATGGTATCCGCACTAATATGTTCAACAACCGCTTTTAAACCACCATAAATCGAAAAATCATACGCAGAAATTTTGACGGTGGCAGGCAATCCGGGTCTTAAAAAGCCGATATCAGAAGGACGAACATTCGCTTCGATTAATAAGGTATCGTCTAACGGAACAATATCCATCAAATCTTGACCTGGTTGTACAATACCACCAATCGTTGTTACCTTGACTTGGTTGACAGTCCCTCTTACAGGCGATCGTACAATCGTTCGTGTCACTCTATCCGCAGCCGCTTTATTGCTCTCAAATAAACGGGAATACTCTGCCCTTGCCGCATTCAGCTCTTTAAAAGCATCTGATTTAAAACCTAACAGTAATTCATCAATTTTTCTTTGAGCGCCAGTTAAACTTGCTTCTAATTTAGGAATGGATAATTGTGTTTGTTCTAATTCACCCGCTAAATCGTTCACTGTGCGTTCTAAACGAAGCACGTCAACTTCCGAAACAGCGCCTTGTGACACCAGCGGTTTGGTTAACGCTAATTCTTTTTTCACCAAAGCTAAACTACGTTCAAGCTGTTCTTTTTTACCCTGCGCACCGGTCAATTCCTGTTTACGCTGTTCCACATCATCTTTTAAGATATTCAATTTGACTTGCAACTCAGTTTTGCGATTTTCATAAAGATTAAGTTCATTTCTAACAGTATCTGGAGAATTTTCCTGCAGCTGCTTATTGAAAACTAATGGCTTACCTGATGTTTCGGCTTCTAAACGTTCGATTTTTGCTTGTAAAGCATCACTTTGTACTTCCCCCTCTTTCATGGAAGAAACAAAGCGTGTATCGTCAATGACCATCACAACTTGCCCGCGCTCAACGACTTCACCCACTTTGACACGGATATCTTTTACAATACCCCCTTCCAAGTTTTGAACAGTTTGCATACTACGAGAAGGAATGACTTTACCTTGGGCAACCGTCACAACATCCAGCGTGGCAAAGCTCGCCCAAATACCTCCAACAAATAAGAAAGCTGCTGCAGCAATTAAAATGAGGTGATAACGAAACGGGATCCCTTGCATCATTGCCGCACTGGAATCCGTCATAAATTCAACATCCACTTCGCCGATCTCAGCCTTCTTCTTGGCTTCTGCAAGCTCGTTCATGGATTCTCGTAATTTTAAAAATTTATCGCGCATGTGAGTGCAACTTCCCCTCTGCCAGTGCTTTTAAAACCAAATCTCTCGGGCCATCAGCAATCACTTTGCCACCATCCATTAAAATCAAGCGATCAACTAATGATAATAACGAGCCTTTGTGCGTCACTAATACTAATGTTTTACCTTTTGAAGCTTCAATGAGCTGATTCTTAAAAATCTCTTCTGTACGATTGTCCATCATATTAGTAGGCTCATCCAAGACCAATATGGGAGGATCTAAAATCAACGCTCTGGCAATCGCCACCGCTTGTCTTTGCCCACCTGAAAGCTTTTCACCACGTTCACCCACTGGCATATCAAATCCTTGTGGATGCTTCGACACAAAATCGGTGACTCCAGCAATTTTGGCTGCTCTTAAGATGGAAACATCATCTGCAAAAGGAGCACCATAGGTAATATTTTCTTTGACCGAACCATAAAACAAAATAACATCTTGAGGTACGTAACCAATATTACGTCTCATTGAGGCTGGATCTAACTGGCTAATTTCCGTGCCATCCATTAATACCGTTCCTTCGGTCGGTTGATACAAGCCTAATATGAGTTTTTCAATAGTCGTTTTACCCGAACCAATCCGTCCAATAATCCCTACTTTTTCTCCTGGAGAAATACTAATCGTTATATTAGCAAGTGCTGGGACTTGTTGACGTGGATATTTAAAAGTTACATCACGAATTTCAATGTCACCCGTTAAGTGGGGTCGGTGTAAAGGGGTACGTCCACGTAATCTATCCGTTGGCATTTTCATGACATTATCTAACGATTGTAATGCAGCAACCGATTGATGATAACGCGTCATTAATCCGGCAATTTGTGATAAAGGTGCGAGTGCGCGCCCCGTTAAAATGGTACAGGCAATCAGCGCCCCCATGGTCATATCACCATCCGCAATACGATTCACACCTAAGATTACAACCACCACACCTGCAACTTGTTGCACAAAGACTGAGAAACTAATTGCAGTTAATGACCATCCTCTCACTTTGGTGCCTATCTTTGCTGACATCCCAACGGCATGTTCCCATTTTCGTTGTAATGGGCTTTCTGCAGAGATACTTTTAATGGTTTCAACAGCGGCTAAAGATTCAATTAACATGGCGTGCTTCTGACCAGAATAACGGTAAGATTCTTTCACCGCTTTATTCAACGGACCTTGAATTAAAAAACCAACCAATATGACTAATGGTACGGCTAAAATGGGTACAATGACAATATAACCACCTAACGTGAAGATAATCGCAATAAAAAATAAGACGAAGGGTAAATCAATCAAAGTACTAATGGTTGTTGATGTAAAGAAATCCCTAAATGAATCAAATTGCTGTAAGTTATTGGCAAAATTACCGACGGATTCCGGGCGAGCTTCCATCCGAATACCCATCATCTGTTCAAAAATATTTGACGATAACAGGACGTCTGTTTTCTTCGCGGCAATATCAATGAAATAACCACGCAACATCTTCATCAAGAAATCAAAAGAAAAGACAATAAGTACCCCAATCGATAATACGGTTAAGGTATCCATTGCATTGTTAGGGACAACGCGGTCATATACATTCATCACAAACAACGAAGACGCAATTGCAAATACGTTAATAAAGAAAGAAGCAATGAGTACTTCTGAATAGATCTTCCAAGTGGTAGCAATCACACTCCAGAACCAATTTTTAGGTCTTTCTTTAAAACCTTCATCGCTGCGTTGATCAAAACGAAAAGCAGGTCTAGAAAAAATCGAATAGCCTGTATATTCTTTATTTAGATCGGCAAGCGATATAACTTGCTCACCTTCTTTTGATTCGGGCTGAATAATTGTTGCCGTACCCTTCTCTTCATTTTTTGCGATCAGAATGCATGCTTGGCGATTTTTTAGTAATAAAACAGCAGGTAATACTAGCGATGAGATATCTGCGAGCGAGCGCGAAACTATTTGTGCCGATAATCCAGCACGCGCTGCTGCTCGAATAAATAATTCAGGCGTCAGTTTATTGTCGACTAAGGGTAAACCTGCGATTAGCGTTTCTGGCGAAAAGGGATTATGTTCCAAACGCGTCAATACGACTAAACATCCTAATAATGGATCATGCGCAATATGATGAGCAGGCGGCACTCGCCACTGCTCTTTAGCTTCAGGCTCATCTGCTTTGGTATTGTTCTCTTTGATAAGGTTACCAGCTACTTCAACAGCACTTTCAATAGGTGACTGTGCTGACTGTTTTTCAGCTTTGTCTTTGTCCTTATCTTTATCTTTCTTCTTTTTCGATGAATCGCTAGGATGATCCATAATAACTCATTGCTCCAACATAAAATTAATATATACCCAGCGCATTTAATTGCTTCTTTACGCGATGGGGGTTCCCTAAGGGGGAGAATCGCGATTCTCTCTCTTAGGTGCGCGCGCGAACTGAGTTCGCGCGCTGTATTCAAACAATCTCACTTATCTTTCAACGTTCTAACGACAAGATCCATATCTCGACTGGGTCGATGTAATTGACTTAATGTTAAATGTGAATGGCGAATACATTCTTCTATCACATCTTTCTCTACCATGTTCTCTTCAACCATCGTATATTCATCCCAGATTTCTGCCAACCGTTCATCATATTCTTTGACAAGAAACAACTGATTTATCCCAATATCTCGTAATATCCGTTTTATGTCATCATTATTACAAACAATACTAGGTGGCTCTTGAGTAAATAATATTCGATTATCTTCTGATAAAAAGAAATTTAACAAGGTACCCAATACCGTACTATCAACCATCGTTGTTTGCGTCATATCAATCAGAATATCTTTTTTAGCTTCGTAAGGATTACTGAGCTTCAGAACGTTCTCTAAAGTCGGCGCAATGTTAAAGCGTAATTCGCCAATCAACTTTAGAACAAATAAATCTTTCTTATTGAGATATAAAATAGGGTAAGTTTGCATAACTAATCCTTACGAATCATTAATAAGGAGATATCATCGGGATAACTTTGTTCAGGACTCACCCCAAATTCAAGTAGCATATCCTCAATCGTGACATGAGGTTTTGCCATTAATGCAAGTAATTTACTTTCCTTTTCATCTAAATTATTTCCTTTGATTATTTCAAAAACCCCATCTGAAAACATGGCTATGCCAAATGGACCATGCAACGGATACTGATATTGCTCATAATAAGAGCCACTAAAAATGCCTACTGCAAACCCTCTTCCTGGCAAGAAGTGACTTTGCTTTCCATCCCAAACCAACGGATTAGGACTATGGCCTCCCACACTATATATCAGCATCTCTTTTGATAAATCGATGACGCCATAAATCATCGTCAAATACTTACCCAGTTTTACTTTTAAAATTTCATCACTGAGTAACTTCAATACTTTTTCAGGATGCAGTACATTGTCATCATATCCCATCTGATAATTGAGAACGATTTTCTCTATAAAGCTTTTTAGCAAAATCGTTACGAATGCAGAAGAGGCTCCATGCCCAGAAACATCGGCAATGTAAAAAATAATTTTGTCTTGGCTTATTTCAAAATAATCAATAAAATCGCCACTCAGATAAAGTGAGGGGATCACCCTATGAGTAAAACGATACGAATGAAATCTCACTTCTTCTTTCGGTAATAAACGTTCCTGAACACTTTTACCTGCAACTTGATCTTCTTTTAAGGTTTGTAAGCTACGTGCCAGTTGAATATTTTTAGCCTCTAATTCTTGCCGATATTTTTTATTCTCACTGATTAACCGACCGCTTTCTAATGCACGGCAAACGGCATGCTCAAGTACGGCCATATTGGCGACGGGTTTTAATACATAATCTTGTGCACCCAAACGTAATGCTTCAATGAGATGATCGGTATCATGCGTTTCCGCCACGATAACAACCGGTGTTTCCGGCGATTCTCTTTTAATAGATTCTAATAGTCCCAAACCGTTTATCCCCGGCATCACTAAGCTACTCAATACTAAATCAGGTTTTTTGTCACGAAAAACAGCTAAGGCTTCTTCACCATCTTTTGCCTCATACATGGTAAAGCCACTGTCTTCTAAATAATCAACAACATCTCGACGAAACTGCGCTTCATTATCAGCGCTTAGAATTCGTCCATAAGATGTAGCAATATCTGTTTTCATTTACAGCCCAATGTTAGTCCAATAGTTTATAAACAGTCGAAGCTAAATAGAATAGCCCCAATCCATTAATCGGATGGTTCGGCAAAACAATAGAGTTAGCGGTGCAAAATACTGGATATCTGGTAAGGCAATCATTATTATTGTTAGCAATTTTGGTAAGCCGTGTGTAGTTTGCGGAGATAATATGAAAAAAATAACAACTCGTTTATTGGCATTAGCGCTCACCTGCCCTGCTATTGGGCTAGGTTTTTATACAACCGATATTCCTAGTCCACAAGGACATGCGAATTGTTTTAACGATATTTTCCTACAAGGGGATACTCGTCTAAAGCTGCGATTTCGCCAAGAACAAGTGAATGATAAAAGTTATAGACAACTCGGCACCGAACCACAATTTCCAGGGCGCGCAAGCACTCTCTCAACCCGATTAACTTATAATACGGCACCTTTTTATCACGTGTATGGATTGCTCGATTTCAATAATGTCACTTCGTATTTTAATGATCATCATAATAGTGGTAGCAATACGACCCCGTCTAAAATACATTATGCGGTGATCCCCGATCCCAAAGGCACCGCGCTGGTTCAAGCATTACTTGCATTTGATGGAATACCACAAACACAGATTTTCTTCGGTCGGCAAAATATTAATCTCGATAATGAGCGTTTTGTGGGTACTTCTGATTTCAGACAAATGCCAAAGACCTACGATGCTGTTAGCATCGTTAATCGCTCCCTCACTAATGTTGAATTATTTTATGCCTTTGTTGATCAAGTAAACACTATCTACCAAGGAAACCAAAGCGCTTATTTTCCACAACGCGCGAATACAACCCATTTGATCAATGTGACAGCCACTTTATTTCCTTTTGGTGATTTTATTGCTTATGGTTATTTAGTGCATGATTTTGATTTCCCTCAATTTTCTGCCAATACTTATGGTCTGCGTTATGAGGGGGATTTCCCCTTCCCTGATATCACCTTTTATACCGTGATGGAATACGCAAGACAAAACTCAAAAAAACCTAACCCTATTGATTATGGTGCAAACTATTACCATCTTAACGGCGGTTTTGAATGGTTTGTATTTGATATCAGTGGTGGCTTGGAAGTATTAGGTGGCAATGATAGAGAAATTGGTAAAGCGTTTAAAACACCTTTTGCGAGCCTTCATGAATTTAATGGTTATGCTGGCAAGTTTACTCGTACACCCAATGATGGACTCAAAGATCTTTATGCCAAAGCACAAATCAACGTTTGGCAGATTATTTTAGAAGCAACTTATCATCATTTTAAAGCAGAAGCTGACAGCGATACCTTTGGTCATGAATGGGATTTTGCTATTAGAAGAGAGCTTTTCAAAAATTATTTCCTCAGCGTTGAATATGCTGACTTTCATGGCAGAAAAGAATATGGTTATGCCGATACGCGAAAATATTGGTTAACCGCTGCTGCGAAGTTTTGCTAGATTTGATTTTATTCGGAGAACGTCCTTTTTGTTCAAAAAGGACGTCATTTGAAAGAGACTAAATAATTACTTAGATTTCTCATCAAAAGAAGGTGGTGCGCTTGGCAGTACCACATTGGTCGTTTTAGCGCTCTCATTAGCAATCGCTGTTTTCGTTGCCTCTTTGCCAGGTTTGATTTCTGGCACCTGCGAAGCGACAGCATCGGTCTTGATCTCTACCGTTTTTGCTTGAGCTTCTTTTGTTTCTACTTTCTTTTGCGCAGTTTCAACTTTCTTCTCTTGTGCTTTTTTGGCACTTGTTTCAGTCTTGTTTTCTTCAGATTTGCTTAGTGCATCGGTTTTCTTTTCTTGCGTTTTTTCAGTTTCTTTAGCAGCTTCTTCAGGTTTAGGTTCTGATTTTACTTCTGGGGCTAACAATTTATTATCACTGGCAGAAGCGGCATCATAAGGATCATCATTCTCATCTTTATCTAATTCATTATTAATGAGATATAAACGACGTTGGAAATAAGCATCTCGAATGAAAGCATACTCATCGACAGCGACAGTACTTAGCACCGTATCATGCCGTAATAATCTTGCGCGCAGATCGATAAGATCTAATGCTAACAATCCATAACGCCATTCATCATCTTCAATCCATGGCCATACGCTAAAGGCATAATAATCGACAGCAATACCGACAGTATCTCGAATCGTGCTAGGCCCAAGGATAGGTAATACTAAATAAGCAGATTCACACCAACCCCAAGTGTAAAGTGTTTGGCCAAAATCTTCTCTACGGTGAGGCATTCCCAAATTGCCTGCAACATCAAAAAAGCCACCTATTCCTAAAGTAGAATTGATTAAGAAGCGGCCGGCATCATGGGTGGCGTAAGCAATTTTTCCTTGCAATATATCGTTTGCAACATTAGGTATTTCTCTTAAGTTATCAAAGAAGTTACCTATCCCTGCTTGGAAGGGTAAAGGCAAATATTTCCAATAAACATAAGCAACCGGTCTAATGACGGCTTTATCAATTGTTTTGTTTAGACCATAAATTTCACGGTTGATCCCTTCAAAGGGATCAAGTGGATGAGGATTTGTCTTTTGACAACCCCACAACATGGCGCTTAATAACGCGCAAGATAGTAAGCGGCGCAACATATCTCTCACCCAATAAATTAGATTCTTTCTGTTAACAGTTTAGCTGTTGAATAAATAAGTACAACTCATTCATTTTTATTTTACACAAAAAAAAGCCCTGTAAAACAGGGCTTTTTTATTAGTTTGCTTACCAGATTACCTGGCCACGTAAGCCTAAGATACTTACGCTAAAGTCAGCAGGCAAGGAGGTGCGATTGTAGTTAGCCAAGAATCTAACGTTATCGTTAACCCACCATGTTAAACCAACGGTTGTTGCATGCGCAGACCCAACGATGTCCGCACTTTCAACAAAATTGGAGAAATGGTTGACTGGAACATCGATAAAGAAGAAGTAAGGGTTGCTTGCCAATGCTTGGCTGTCAAGCAAGTTCACATAACTGTGACGTGCTAACAATTCCCATGCACCGCTACGGCATTTAGGATGAACAGCGCCAAAGGTTCCGCTATCAAAATCATACTCTTTGATTTCGCCAGTCAATACATAAGAAGCTGTTACATAGTAACCATGATATTTTTGGTCGCCAGCTGGGTTACGTAAATCGCCCACTGGGTAAATATCTTCACGGTTAGCACGTGCCCACATGTATTCACCTTGGAGCATGAATGGTCCCCAACGACCTGCTAACTCAGCACCATAAACTTGGATATCTTTAACTGAGTTAGGTGGAATGTTTGTAAACAATACAGGCGTTTGACGTGCACGGACTTCCATTGGTGTGAAGAAGTCGAAGCCATTTGCTTCGTTGTGTCTATCTTCATAACGACCAGAAGCACCTAAATGGTAAACTGTATAGCTGTCATGCACAGGTGAGAAAGTAATACGCGCTGCACCGCCTAAAGTATCGCTACCTGCTGCGCTGCCGAATGGGCCAGCACCAGGCTGAACAACACCCGCAATAACGGGAGGAGAAGCAATCACGTCACCGGTTTGTCTAAAGCCTGCACCACCTGGGTGATATACTGCACCAGCAAGGGTAATCATTTGACCATGCCATTCACCATAAAGACCTAAACCATAGTTAGGCGCGAATGCGTTGGAAGGAAGCGCGAGTTCCATGAAAGGTGTATCGCTTGAGCTACCCCAGTTTTCTAGACCGAATGGAACGCTGATTTGACCCAAAGCAAAGAAGAATGCGTCGCAAGCTTCATAACCAAGCCATGCTTCGCCAAAACGTGAGGTTCCTGCGTTACCTGCTGAATCAACAAAATCAACATCTAATTTGTAAACCCAATGAGGACCTACGCCACCTTTTAAGGTAACACGAGCGTTACGAATTTGTGCACCACTTGGGAAAGCACTACCATTGTCACCAACGTCGAACCAAGCTTGATCGAACATGAGTCGTCCGCCAAAACGGAACCAATAATCGGTTGAGTCACTTTGGAATACTTCCAAACCACCTTTTGAATCTACCGTCATGCTATCAGCGAATGCTGGTCCTGACGCGATGGCAGCGAGGCCCGCTAGAGCCAACAAGGCCAATCTACTATTTGTCATCTTGCTCATCTACAAACTCTCCCATTGGAATGCATAACGGCTAAAGGGGCACAGATACTCATGTATCAATAAAGTGGAAGTGCAAAAACCTAAATCCGCGTTAATAAAACTTAACGAGCCATAATATAACGCTGATAGCCACCACTCTTCAATATGTGCAGCACCGTAATGCAATACTCCACATGAAAAAAGTACGACACAAATATTACCCATTGCAGCATTGTCTTAAAATTTTACGATGCGCTCTCCTTGCGTTCTTTCCAATAGCCATGTTTTGCAAAACATTCCCATCCCCAACGTAACCATTTCACCAGCGAGAATGCAAGCCATAATGCCCATAGCAGCATGAGGATCCTGTAAACATACATTGGCAGTGAAATCAGCCAAGCTTGTGCAAGATGAGTCTGCGAAACATCTTGATACCACTGCAATTGATATTTATCCGGGAAACCAAACTGAGATTGCACAATTTCTATCATTGGGCCTGCTAATTGCATTTGCGGTATTCCAAGCAAACCATCTGATATACTTGTAAACAAACTAACTACGAATATAAGTGTTAACAGAACAAGTCCCACCTGCATCCATTGGAATGCACTCGTTGAAATATTGGCTGAGATATCTTTTCTTTTGTTCATTGCAACAAACCAAGCAATCACAACAATCATGACCATGGGTGTTGCTAAAGTTAATCCCATCGCAAGTAAAAACCATTCTAGGCTACGTAAGGGGGTTAATTTCGAACGCCCTAACGCAATAGAGATTGCGATAAATACCAATAAAACGCCCCAAAATAAAACAGCATGTCCCACAATGGGTCCACCTAGCAACATAATCCATCTATCTTTACTCACCTCTAAATCAATCACCCCATTGCTGCTTGGCATTTGCAAATCAATCAGAGGAGTACGATAAAAATAACGAATCGGCTTAGGCTCTTGCCAACGCACTTGGATCTGTTGAGTGCCTGGATTTAATGGCACGGTTATCTCGCCCTGCTTAACATTGATCGGTTGACTCAGCCCATTAATCAAAATGTCTTGTAAGACAGCCGTTTCAGGAATTTTAAAAGTATGAGCGCCACCTTCACTAGCACGAACGGTGAAGTTAAGTTCTCCCCCGCTAATTCGTTTACCAGGTGATAACATTAATCGACTATCATCAATGGTCACTGTTGAGCCTGCCACAGGGGTTGGTTTGGTAATTTCAATGCTAACTTTTTCACCATTCCAAGGTTCAAAACGTGGCAGCCAACGCATTGACTTATCGCTTTGATGAATCATCGGGATCCCTGAAAAAGAACAATGCCATTGGGAAATGGCGTCAATTAGCCAAATTTGCTTTAAGCTAGGATCATTGGCAGCAATCAACTCAATGTGCTGGCTAGGTAACAGTTTTGAGCGCCATTCAATTTGATTTTCCTGTGCTCCTAAAGTAACCCATGCTTTACCATTTTTAATTTCAACTTTATCAGAAAGTACCGATTCTCCTGTTAATAAAGGAATACTGGCTTCTATCGCGCCTTGTTGTGGAGCGACGCGTCTTAATTGATTAATCACTTCCCATTCAAAACCCAGTTTTAAGGTTTTTGTTAAAATCATGAAGGGCGGGATCCTGCTTGCCTGCAAGTGCGTTTGCGTATTGGTAGCAACCTCTCCCGCTTGTTTAATACGATTAAAATAAAGATGCTCCCCTTGTAATTGTTGACGATTAATTCCCTCAATCGTCCAACCACTTGCAAGCTGGGTAATGGCTTTTGGCTTAAGCGGAATACCTAATTCAAATTTATCTTGATCGCCAACGAAACCTTCAAGCACAACATCATGTACCCCTTGAGGCAAATAAAGCCATAATTGCTGGTTAGCATCAAACATCACATTTTTAGCAAGCACATTATTCACTAATACCGTACGAGGAACCCATTTTTCTAAAGTACTTGGAATAGGAATTGCAACTTGTGATAAAACATTTGCCTTTAAATGCAAGACCAAGTTGTTTTCTTTAATTTCAACTTGCATCCGACTAATTTGTGCACACTCAGGCAAGCAACTAGGAGGTTCTAATAATCGTTCACGTAATTCATTGCGTAAGGCTTCATCAGGAATATCGGCATTCGCTTGTTTAGGAAAACTCGTGAAGCACAAACTACTTAAAACAAGGAAACCGATTAAAGCCACACTTGAATGTTTTTCCTTTGGCTGGAGCGGTTTGACTGTTTTTTGTGCTTTATACAATCCATAAATCAAAGCAAACATTAATAAAACTTGTAACAGTTTCAACACTGATGTCACCTTTGCACTTAACATCCATAATTTGAGTGTTTGATCCATCGGCACAGGTCCATTCCATACCAGTGAATATTGGTTCCAATACCAATTGGGTACACCCGGCCCTGTTTGTAATTTTGCATTGGGATCGTAATCTTCTAAACGTTCTGATTTAGGTGCGCCTCCGATTGCCATATCAGCCGCACCAGGACTTTGGCCTGCAAACATTTTTTGTTTACCTAAGGGCACATTCAGACCTTCCATTGCAACTTGTGGTGCTTGCGAAGCACGACTCATCACGGCACCTGCCATCATTGGGGTAGGCGTCGCGACATAGTTGGGTAAGGTCAGTTGTGGATAAAGGGCATTACGAATTTGTGTCGCCATGAACGGTAAAGCAATCAGTAAAAGATAAACAAAACTGAGCCGGAAATAATAAATCAGCCAACGTTTCGCTCTGCTGCTTTCTGGCAATACCACAATCAGTGCCAATGCCGCAATAAGGTTGAGCCAACTATAAATCGGCGCCCCTCTTTCTTGATAGGTAAGCGTAATCATCACTAATGCAACAAGGCCCCATCGCCAACCTAATAATCGAAGAGTTGCAGCAGCAATGACTAATACAATAAAAAAGTCGAGAAGCGTCCATTGTTGAATCCATGCACCATTTGCCGTATCAACACCTGAGGCACCTAATAACATCCATCCTGGCGGCAAATGAAGTAACGTTGAAAGCGATTGAACATCCACATCCCAACCGACTGCCGGCATTTTATTCACCGCATCGATGATTCGACTGACAGAAATTAAATTTAAAGCGCCTTGACGAATTTCAACGCCGGGTGAGTCCTTATTCATTTCCGTAATGAGTTTATCTTGTCCATCGATAGTGACACGCCCTAACTGATAAGGAGGTAATTGGCGTAGGCGCCAATGCTGCTCAACAACACCCGTCATGGCATCTTGCAAGGTAAATCCTTTACCTGAAAAATCTAGCCACATCTTGCGTTGCAAGTTTAACTGCTCTGCGCGACGCGCTTCTTGCCCTCGGCGCATTTCACTCAACTTCAAGGTTTTACCTTTCTCAAGTAAATACGCAGGGAACTCCCGCCATGCTATTGGCATATCGGTTTGTTGTGGATCAATGCTTGCAGCTCCTTGAATATCAACGAGCCTTAGATCGTTTTGTTGTTGAAAAGACCAGATCTCATTCTTTGGCCAAGGTTCATTCAGACTTTGAAATTCAAATTGATCTTGCTTGCCCAGAAAACGACTTTTAATCGTTACTTCCCACACACCGGGTTTTACTTGTAAACGTAACAACCCATTCTCTTCTAAACGAGACGTTAAAGGACTATCTATTCTTAATGGCACAGAATGCGGCAATAAAATCGGCCCGAGTATAACCTCTCTAGGTTGTCCAGACACACGTAAACGTAGCATCGTTGTTTGTTCTAATGGAATATCATCTTTAAACAAACGAAACACTTGAACACTGATGGTATCTTGCTCTTGTTGCGGTAGTACGGATTGATTCTGAGGCTTTAACCAAAGCTTACCTGACTTATCTCTATCGGGTTGTTCAATATTTTTTTCATTGACAACCAGTTGAATCGTGCCTGCATTGACGGGCACTTGAATAAAATCGGGGATCCTTGTCCAAGGGAGGCTTCCTTCAATCGTATATTCACCGCTTGGCAGTAATACCCCAGGAAAGCCAAGATAAGTACCGACAGGAAATGCTTTGGCATTCACTTTGACATCTTGCGGCCAATAATCATTATCTCCAGGGAGTGTAATCCAAGCTTCGTCATAATTAGACACTTTTAATGCAAAGGTTGCCTTTTGCTCTGCAACGGTTAATTTCAAATCCGCAGGCCAGACACAATAATGCAGTTCAGCGTTGTTATAGGGAAAAGGACAGAGTTCTGTTTCGTGTCCTTTTAAAACCCAACCCTTCCAAGAGGTCAAATCAGCAGGGATTGAGAGAGAAGATTCTGCCCCTTTGGCGGCAAAGACCGTTAATGTTAAACAAATAAAGACTAGCCAACAGCGAAGGACAGCAGTTAAGTTCATAAGCTCTATTCCTTTAGATGCCTAAGATAAATACTCAAACCAATTTACCTCGCTGAAGCTTTAGCGAAGATGGATTGCCAAAGAATCAATAATCAAATTGGAAGATTACAATCTATCCTAATTTCTCTAAAAGTTTAAGCAATCTGATTTCTGAAACAGGCTCTGGCGTCCCTAATTTCTGGGCAAACAAGGAAATTCGGAGCTCTTCGATTTTAAAACGAAATAATAATAGAGGATCATCCCATAAAATAACGGGCCTTTTAATTGATGCAAGTTTACTTTCATAGGCATTTTGCACTTTCATGATGCTATGCATTATCTGTTTATCACGTGCTAATTGCCGTGGTGCACTTTCTAATCGAGCTAAAATACCTTTGAGATAAATGCTGTAGCGCATTAAATGAGCCCATGGAACTTGGCTCATAAAATGTTGTTCAAACAAGAATTTAAGTTGATTATCTACATCATTTAAAATGACTTGCATGTCTTTGGAGGCTTTATCAGCCAAACGATAATAAAGTGTTTCTATTTGTTGATTCAGAACTAACCATTCTTTTAAAGCATTAATTAAACTGTTCGCCTTACTTGCTAAATTTTGACGTTGAGCAGCGAGCTGCTTCTCAAACGCCATCTGAGTACGTATTGTGCTGTCGCCAAACGTATGAAGAGCCGCACTTAATTGTAAGGCTTCTGTTAGTACAGAAAATTCACCAAAGGGGTGCTTAAATGATTGAATTGTTTTCTTTTGGGCCTGTACTTGCTTTTTAATAAAACTGGCACCCTCTTTTAAGGTTAATAAATAAAGTCTTGCCAATCCTAAACGATGATAGTAGCTCGCGACTTCAGGAGAATCGTAAAGATTCAAAGATACGTTATTTCCTGAATCGGTTAATGCTGGATAATAAATAAGTTGTAAACGATTTTTTTGTTCGACATGACGTTCGGGTATTTCACCAAAATCCCAACTCACAATTCCTTTTTTCGTTAATGGCTGATTTTGGGTTAACTGTTCAGTAAATTTATCTCGCAATTTATCATACAGTTGCGGTAAATCATCCCCTGTCGCTAATATTTCATTTTTAGCACCTACCACTTTAAAATGCATTTTCAAATAAGCTGGTAGGATCACATTATCCCAGATCGTAGGTTCTACATTTAATCCTTTTTTTTCTTTCAGGAAATGACACATGGATTCAACGAAAGATAAGTTACGATTTAAAGCCCTATTTGCCTCTTTGATCGTTTCGGGTAATGGATTTAAAAGGACTCTAAATCGTTTCGGTAATGCTTTTAAATAAGAGGCAATTTTCTCTGCTAATAACCCCTCAATTAGCCAAGAAAAATCCTGTTGTTGTATTTGTGCCAAAGTATCAATTGGGATCTCGATGGTGACCCCATCATTCTCTGCAGACAAATCAAATTGATAGCTGAGTCGATAGGTATTATTATCGATATTTAATGTTAAGGGAAACATTGCAGCCCAACCATTGGCCGATTTTTCCATACTGATATCGGTTTCTTTAAACATTAAACTATTTTGATCAGCGTGTTTTGCCCAGTACTCTAATTCTTTGGTTGATACAATTTCTATGGGTAGATGTTGTTCATAAAAAGCCACTATCATCCCTTCATCAACCATCACCGCTTGACGACGGATTCTATCTTCTAATGCGCGCAAATTTTTAATTGTCTGACAATTTTTCAAGTAAAAAGCACAACGGGTATTGACCTGCTCTTCAACTAGCCCTTGCAAAATAAATATTTTTCTCGCTTCAATAGGAGAAATTTTTTCATAATTGACTTTTCTACGGCTAATAATTTCAAGGCCAAATAAGGTTGCTCTTTCATAAGCAACCACTTTTTGTTCTTTTAGATCAAAATGGGGTTCGACATATTGGCGTTTCAGTAATGGGCGCGCAACCTCTTCAACCCATTTTAACTCCACCGCTGCATTAACTCTGGCATAGGTTTTACTGGTATGCACAATTTCACAAGCCACCACCCACAAAGGCGGTTTTTTAAATAAAGCGGATCCTGGGTTTAAAAGGAACTTAATCCCTCTTGCACCTAAGTATTCTGTTTTTTGCTCTTTCTGACCAATCGAATCTAAAAAGCCTGTTAACAATGAACGATGAATTTGGCTTGATTCTGCAGCAACTTGATTCACTTTAAATTGCAATTCTTTGACAATATCTTGCAATTGCGTGTGAACATCTATCCATTCACAAATTCTCAAGTAAGATAAAAAATTCTCTCGACATAACTTACGGAATCGTTGGTTTGATAATTGTTTCTTTTGCTCGTTGATAAAATCCCATAAACGTAGATAAGACAAAAAATCTGAGTCAGGCTCAATAAATTTTGCGTGGCTTTGGGTCGCTTTTTCTTTTGCTTCAACAGGATACTCTCGAGGATCAATAATACTCAAACCACTTACGATCACCAAAATTTCTTTTAGCGCGGCATACTGATTAGCCGCAATGATGATGCGACCTAATTTAGGTTCGATAGGTATCGTTGCCAACTGGCGACCAATCGGCGTAATCATTCCTTGCTCTGAAACAGCACCAAGTCTTTCCAATAGGGTATAACCATCTTTAATATAGCGATTATCTGGGGAATCTAAAAAAGGGAACCGTTCAATATCGCTCCAACCTAAAGAAAGCATCTTTAAAATAACACCGGCTAAATTGGTTCGCAAAATTTCTGGTTCGGTATATAAGTCTCTTGTGAGTAAATCTTCTTCTGTATATAACCTAAAACAAATACCGGGGCCTACTCGTCCACAGCGTCCTTTACGTTGCTCACTGCTAGCTTGTGAAATGGGTTCAATAGGTAGACGCTGTAACTTATTACGATAATTATATCGACTAATTCGATGTAACCCTTCATCAATCACGAACCGAATGTTTGGTACAGTAATGGATGTTTCTGCTACATTGGTGGCAACAATGATTTTTCGTTTTTGCATTGATTGAAATATTTTTTGTTGTTCACTCACACTTTGACGCGAGAACAATGGCAAGATAACGGTATTTAATAAATTTTGCGCTTGTAATGTTTCACAGACTTCTCGAATTTCTTTTTCACCCGTTTGAAAAATTAATATATCTCCTGGGCCTTCATGAAAAGCTAAGTCAACCGCATCTAATACGGCTTGAACAGGATCGGATGATTCCGATAATTCACTCGTATTTTTTAAATATCTTACTTCAACTGGATAAGAGCGCCCTTCTACATTAATAAGCGGCGCTTTATCAAAAAAGGTAGAAAAGCGTTCGACGTCAATCGTTGCTGAGGTGACAATCACTTTCAGATCTTTGCGTTTTTGTAATAAACTTTTTAAATAGCCTAATAAAAAATCTATATTAAGGCTTCTCTCGTGTGCCTCATCGATAATAATGCAATCATATTGCTGTAACCATTTATCTTGCTGTGTTTCACTCAGTAATATGCCATCGGTCATTAATTTAATGAGTGTCGTTGGGCTGGTTCTATCAGAAAACCGTACCTGGTAACCAACCAAATGCCCTAATTCGCTATTAAGTTCACTGGCAATTCGACTTGCCATCGCACGTGCTGCTAGTCTTCTGGGTTGAGTATGACCGATAAACCCACTTACTCCTAAACCCGCTTCTAAACAAAATTTTGGCAGCTGAGTTGTTTTCCCGGAGCCTGTTTCTCCAGCAACAATAACCACTTGATGTTCTTTGAGTGCTTGAATAATTTCTTGCTTTTTCTTAAAAATAGGCAAATCAGGATATTCAATTTTGGGTACAAGAAATTGTCGTTTAGCGAATAATTCTTGTGAAACTTTTATTTTCGCTTGAAGATGTTGTAATTTTTTTTCACGTAAATCACTTTCGGGTATTTTAGCAATTTGTAACCATTGCTTTTTGAATCTAAATTGGTCTTTGCGAAGACAATTTTGTAATTGTGATTCTATTTCTAACAGGCCTGGTTGCATGGTGGTCTCAGTTGCGAGTGGGCGAATCTTCAAGTGCGAAGACTATATATTACATAATTGATAATTATATAGCAACGTTACTCACCTTTTAGGCTTCTGCTTATTGGCACTTTCAAGGCTGGGTTCTTGCGCGGAGGGTTTAAAAAAATTCCCCGACTGCATTACCGGTGAAAACACGATTGATTTTGCACAAGTTGCAGGTTGTGCTCCTTCTGCGGATATTCCTGCAGGCTTTGTCTCATTTGCTGACATTTTTTCTATTACAGGCGTTGGATTGGCTAAAGAGCGGTAGAACCATGCGCATTTTTTTTATTGATGGCTTCTGAGTTTTTAGAAAGTATTTTTTTAACAGCATCAATATCATTTTCTAAAACGGCCCAATGCAAATCACTCAATTTGTTGGCTCCTGATGCTTTACTTGGTGTGCTAGGTTTTTCAACATCAGGAATAGTAGAAAGTTTTGGATAAAATTTATTAGAACGTAACACGATATCAACAGTATGATCGTTATTAAGACTACCTAATTGTTTATATTTAAAGGCAATGAGATGATCAGCTAATGCCGCTGCTGAACTAAATTCAGCAACTTTATTAAAATGATTGGGATCTCGCGAACTAATTCATATTGTTCACTTCTTGATTTTTGTCCCCAACCATCTAGTTCTAAATCATCTTTTTTATCTCTAGCCATTTCCAATGCGCTCTCATAATCACGAACAGCAATGACTTTGATTTCTTCAAGTTCTAAGAGCTTATCAACTACGGCAGGTTGTATATTTTTAATGGCTTGATGAAATTCATCTTTGAGATTATTAAGCTATTCAGATACTTCACCATGACTTTTTATTTCTGAGATGCTGCGGTTAATTGCTCAATATCACCATTTTGGCAGGCATTTTTAATTGACTGCCCTCTTTCTACAGAGGGTTCAATTATTTTAGGTGTGTATACATGTTTATGGAGGCGTTTAAACGCCCCCGAGCCAAGCTGCTAAAGCATTTTTTTCTGCCTCTGTCAGCGTTGATTTTAAGGTAATTTCTACGGTATCTAAAGGTAACTCTGAAAGCTCTGCTTCTAGGATCTTCAACTTATCTAAGCGAAAAACATGGATAGTTATTTTCTGATTAGGCTTAGTATTTTTTAATATCTTCTCATAAGAATCGATATCAACTTTATGATGGTCAATCGCGACAATTTCATCACCGGCACTTAAACCGGCTTGTGATGCACTGGTATTCGCTAATACTTGTGCCACCATCACTTTACCTTGATTCTTGTTGATGACTGCACCCAAGTGTGCTCCTTTAACAAGAGTTACAGCAGTCTTTTTCCCTCCCAGATCATCACTTGCTTGTGCTTGACGCAAAGAGAGTATTAAGCCAAAAGGCGCCAGCAAGGTCGTTAAATCAAGATCATCCGTTGTGTAAAGCGCTTGCTTTAACAGGTCTTTCAAAGGCTCACCACCCAACGCGATGATCATCGATTCTATTTTACCTTCTGGCACACCCGTGTCTGTTTGCCCATATTCGTGCCATAAATGATTCATAATCGTATCTAATGAAGCTTGCTGATTGGTTTGAATACGCAATGCCAAATCGATTGCTAATGCAATAATTGAGCCTTTAAGATAATAACTCACTTGAGCATTAACCGTATTTTCATTGGGTTGGTAAAATTTGATCCAAGCATCAAAACTGGCATCAAGTATGGTTTGCTTCTTGCGACCAGGATTGCGTAGTAATTTGGTGACATTTCGCGAAATGAGATCAAGGTATTGTTCTAAAGATATAACTTTTGAGCGTACTAATGCTAAATCATCATAATAAGAGGTGATTCCCTCAAAAGCCCATAATTGTTTAGTATAGGCTTTCCTGGTTAATACATAAGGCATAAAACTTTGAGGTTTAATACGTTTTACATTCCAAGCATGAAAATATTCATGACTAAATAGCCCTAGCAACATCATGTAATTATTAGTTGGCGACGCTATATCAGCTGATTCTGGCATATATTCTTTAGGGATCTGTAACGCGGTAGAATCCCGATGTTCAAGGCCACCATAACTATCTTTACGTAACTGTAATAGAAATAAATAGCGATTAAATGGGTAAGGTTTTTCGAATAATTGCAATTGTGTTTCACAAACTTTTTTGACATCGGCAACTAAGCGTTTTACATCACCATGGTGTTGCCCTGTAATCGCAATGGCATGCGGTATGCCCAAGGCTTCGAATTCAAGTAACTCAAATTGCCCTATTTGCACCGGTTTATCGATAAGTTCATCATAATTTGCTGCTTGATAAGTACCATATCCCCAGGGTTTGGCATCAGCAGGGGTTAACATGGTTGCCACACGCCACTTCTCACTTCCTGCAATAGCTGGAGCAGATAAAATGACTTGGCAAGGCTTATCTTCTTGGTCGTGGACCATTAGTAACATACTGCAAGGATTAAAAAAGGCTTGCTCATCGTCAAGATATGAGCCTCTGACTGACGTATCAAAAGCATAAACACTATATTCGATGCAAAGAGGGCCTTGATGCTTTGCAATTTGCCAAGTATCGCTATTGTGTTTCTCAACAGCAATTTCTTGTGCTTTTGTCGAAAAATCAGCATAGGCTTTGAGTTCAATGATATGACGGGCAAAATCCCGAATCATATAACTTCCTGGGATCCAGGTTGGTAATGATAATTTCTGCCCCACCGGCGAAGGATGAGGAATCGTCAGACGAACCGTAAATTGGTGATTCAGTGGATGGCTTGCAATGACGTCGTATTGAATCATGTTTTTTTCCAAAATTATTAAGTTATCTAACAATAAATTTCCATCTTATGAAATAGAATCTATTCTTAATATATTCTCATCGCGGTTGATAGGTTTATCTCATTGTACACCGAAAGCTTCTATGATGTGGTCGTCATTGGTGGCGGTATCAATGGCACAGGAATTGCTGCCGATGCGGCGGGCCGAGGGCTTTCCGTATTACTGTGTGAACAAAATGATTTAGCCAGCGCAACCTCTTCTGTGAGCAGCAAATTGATTCACGGTGGCTTACGCTACTTGGAAGATTATAACTTTGCTTTGGTAAAAGAATCGCTGAAAGAAAGAGAAATCTTAATTAAAACGGCTCCTCATTTAGTCCATCCTTTGCGTTTTATTGTTCCCTATAATCAACTCCGTCGGTCATTTTGGTTAATACGCTTAGGACTCTTTATTTATGATATGTTTGGATATGGGCCCCGTTTTCAACGTTCGAAGACACTCTTTTTGGCTCCTAATGATCCACACAATCCATTAAAACGTTCCATTCGTAAAGGTTTTGTCTATTCTGATGCCACGGTAGATGATGCAAGACTCGTTATCACCACTGCGTTACGTTTAGCAAGAGCCGGAGGAACCGTTGCCAACTACACCCGCTGTATCAGTGCAACGAGACTTACTGATCATTGGCAATTGCAACTTCAGAATCAACTCAATCAACAAATTTATACGATTGAATGCAAAGCTTTAGTGAATGCAGGTGGCCCTTTTGCAGAAGAGATTTTACATTCTGTACTTAAGCTACAAAGCCCTTCTAGACTTAAATTAGTCAAAGGCAGTCATATTATTGTTCCGAAATTGCATAATGGCGACGAAGCTTATGTTTTGCAACATAAAGATGGACGAGTCATTTTCGTCATACCTTATTTAAAACAGTTTACTTTAATCGGTACAACGGAAATTCTATATCATGGTTCACCGCAAAAAGCGAAAATCAGTTTAGCTGAAATGGAATATCTCTGCGAAATTGTGAATGATTATTTCCATCATGCCATAAAACCTGATCAAATTATCCATTCTTGGTCTGGCGTTCGTGCATTAGTCGATGACCAGACCACCAGCATGTCTAATAATACCCGAGAATATAGACTTGAGTTACAACTCGATGAACGAGGCAATCTTCCTCTTTTAAATGTATTAGGCGGAAAATTGACCACTTACCGTGCACTCGCTGAAAAAGCCATGGACAAACTTGCGCCCTTCTTCAGCCAAATGGGAGGGCATTGGACAAGTCTGTGCCCCTTACCAGGTGGTGATTTTCCGGAAGCAGAATTTTCAGCATTTCTAGAAACCTTGGCCCAAGACTTCTCCTGGTTACCAACACAACTTGCATTACGTTATGCACATAATTATGGCACTTTGATTTATCATCTTTTAAAAGGGGTGAATCAGCTGAGTGATCTTGGATGCCATTTTGGCCATGGTCTCTATGAAAAAGAGGTTATCTATCTTATTGAAAAAGAGTGGGCTCGTAGTTTAGATGATATTTTATGGCGTAGAACAAAATTAGGGTTATTTATATCGGTGCAAGAACAGCTTGAATTACAACAATGGCTTGAGAAGTATTTTCACACATACTATAAAAAAGCTATTTAATTGATAATTGCAAACCATCTTTAAAAACCAAAAAATCCCCTTTTTGTGCACGCTGCCAAGTTTCATTAGCTGTTAAAGGTTCCGTTGCTAATACGGTGATGACATCATCAGGTGACATTCTATGGCAAAAATCGATTGATAAATCTTCATCGACTAATTTTGCTTTACCAAAGGGTGCCTTGCGAGTTACCCAAGCTAATTTAGTTGAACAATGTGCATAAAGGTATTTAGAATCACACATTAAAATGTTAAAAACCCCAAACTGCGAAAGCGAATGGCATAATTCTTTAATGAGTAATGCTATTTTTCCATCTTGCTTGGGAGGTTTAGGATATTTGCTATAAATCTGATCAAGCAACCAACAAAAAGCATATTCACTGTCTGTCGTTCCAACCGGTTCAAAATGTGCTAACTTCAATTTCTTTTTGATGCCCCTTAATTGCCCGTTATGAGCGTAACACCAATTACGTCCCCAAAGCTCTCTGACAAAAGGATGGGTATTCTCCAAACAGACTTTCCCACTGTTAGCTTTACGAATATGACAAATCACATTGCGACTTTTAATGGGGTAATTTTTAACAAGTTTGGCAATTTCAGAATCAGCGCTTGGAAAAGGGTCATGAAAAGTTCGGCACCCCCTCCCTTCATAAAAGGCAATTCCCCAACCATCTTTATGAGGACCTGTTTTACCACCACGCTGCATTAGTCCTGAAAAACTAAAGCAAATATCCGCAGGGGTATTAGAACTCATGCCTAACAATTCACACATGCTCTTCTCATTTTGTATTTATACCACAAGGGGTACCTCGTCCGTTGTTGCCTACGTTCTTTCAACCCCAGTCACGTACCAAATTAGCTATTGAGTAGTTTGACGGGGTGTAACTGAGCAGCAAATAAAGTCGGGATGATCCCCGCAAATATGCCCATGAGCATCGACACCGGCAGACCAACTACCCAGGAAAACCAGCCAAAATGATAGGTTAAACCTAACTTCATCACTATAATATAGGCGGCCAAATGACCAAAAACAATCCCCCCAATAGCGCCAAAACAACATAAAAAGGTAATTTCTCGTAAAAATTGCCAAAAAACGGCCCAAGGGGTTGCACCTAATGCAAGCCGTAAACCAATTTCCTTTTTCCTTTCATCAATCAAAATAACCAACAGATTAATGATTGAAAGCATCCCGAGTAATAAGGTGGTTAGCGCTATCATTTTAAGCATCTTTACCGTCATATTAACTTGCTTGTGCAAAACTTGTGCAAAAAGTGTCGCATCTCGGATAAATAGGGATTGAATACCAAACCATGCTCTCACCTTGGTCTTAAATATATGTTGCGCATCTGACAAGGTTGTATGGTCAGCTTGAACGATAAAAGAATCAACGAAGGGGATGGCTTTTAGCCGTGCGAGCATTTCTATCCCAATAAAAATAGCTTGGTTTGGGTCAAATTCCAATAAAGGATTAGGCTCTACCGGCGCTAAAATACCAACTACTTCAAAATACTGTCCCTCTAAACTTAAGGTAGCGCCGAGTTTTGCAGCCAATCCTTGGCCAATGACAGCCACTTTGGATTTCTCATCTAAACGATGTAAGGCTCGACCTTGCGCAATGGGCCATTGTAAATGCTTCTCAATACCATTGATGGTGCCCACAACGATTTTATCTGATTTAAATGTTGATACCATATAGGGAATAATGGTTAATTCATGCCTTTGCTGCCAGCACCAATCACCGATGCTACCAACCTTTAAATGTTGTTCAGCTTGTTTTTTTTCAACGAGGGTCATCGGGGTTAGCGTTGTAATGAAACGAGACGAACCATATTTAGCTAAGACAGCCTCACTGTTGATAGCAACGATTTGATTAATGGAACATAGCGCACTGACCGCACCAATACCAACCATAATACTTGCCAAACTTAATAATAGACGAAGTCGATAGAAACGAAATAAATCCCATCCTTCCTTTAGCCAATATTTAAACATCATAAACCCACCATTAAAAGCTTGTCGCAACGCTTGGCAATGGTGGCATCGTGTGTTGCTATAACCATCGAAAATTTCAATTTTTGTTGTAATGAAAATAATATCGTTAAAATTTCCTGTTTGGTCGCATCATCTAACGCTGACGTTGGTTCATCTGCTAATAACAACTTAGGCTCACCGATTAAGGCTCTTAAAATAGCAACTCGTTGCTGTTGACCACCAGAAAGTTGAGAAGGAAGTCTATCTTCTAAAAACGCTAATTCCAGTAATTTTAATTGCATCCGTGCGCGCTGCTTTGCTTCAAGCGGCGAAATACCTCTATAAAGCAAGGGTAGCATAAGGTTCTGTAATACCGACAAATGGGGAATCAGTAAATGCGCCTGAAAAACAAATCCCAAATGAGCATTACGAAAGCGAGCTTTTTCAGCAGAGGTCAAAGCGAATAGTTCCTTCCCTTCAAAATAATAATGTCCATGACAAGGAGAATCTAATAACCCTAATATATAAAGCAGCGTTGTTTTCCCAGAACCCGATGATCCCATCAACGCCATCGACTGATTCTCTGGCAAATGTAAGTTAAAATGGTGATAAACTGGCAAAGGTGCCTTAGGATATTGTTTTGTTATTCCTTCTAACCTAACCATGTAATACTATCCTATCCCCTACCGCTAATCCTTTAATAACTCTTACCTCATTTTTAACATTATCTCCCAAGACTACTTTTTGCTTTGTGGACGTTTGATCATGTATTACGTTGACATAAGGTTCATCATTTTCATAATGAATTGCAGTTTTATCTATCCACAATCCCTCGGGCAAACGCTCTTCCAGTTGAATGCTTGCGGTCATTCCTATCAACAACTTATTTTGTATCTCTTCTGGAATGACATCTAATGCAACTTTGACATCATAAACCATTGCTTGGCGAGTTCCATTCGCTGGATTATTTTGCACGGATATATCCATTATTTTTCCAGCTAAGCTATGCGTTGAAAATGCAGCCAGCACAACCTTTGCTTGTTGACCTTTCTGTAATCTTACAATATCAAATTCATCTACTTTTACAGAGATACATAATGAAGACATATCTGCTAGCCATGCGATGACTTCTCTCTCTTGAAAGGGTTTTTGCGGATATAGCGCAAAAACTTGCTTTGTTCCCTCAACATGAGGTGCAAGCACTGTTCCTGACATAGGGGAGCGCACAATTAAAGCGGCTATCTTGTTTTGCAGCATTGCTTCTTTATTTTGCGCTTGTTTCAGTTTTAATTCAGCCAATTTTAATGCGGTTGCATTTGCTTTTTCCTTGATTTGTGCTAATTGTCTTTTAGCATTTTGATAATGCTGCTGGCTATCTTTATAAAAGCGCTCATCTAACAAGCATTCTTCTTTTGCAACAATCCCGCTTTGATATAATTTCTTGGTTTGCTGAAATCTAACTTCTGTTCTCGCCAGTTCATGATAAGCTTTGTCCATCTGTGAATTAGCTTGCATCATTTCATAACTTTGTTCCCAATCTCGCAATTTCAAATAAGCTTCTTTATTTTCAATCACTGCCATACTTGCCTCAAAAAGCTGTGCTTGTAATTCTTGAGAAGCGAACTCAAAAAGAACTTGCCCTTGACTGACTTTGTCGCCAAAATGCACGTGCTTTTTTAGTAACATACCATTTGCTGGGCTTTGTATTTCCAGAAGATTTACTGCTAACAAATTACCATCGTACAATATTTTTTCTAATGGTTTGCTATTGGTTATTTGCATTGTCACTTGTGCCAATGCTTGACTCATTTGCATCATCAATATCCACGCGATAATGCTAAACAATCTATTTATTTTCATGCTGTCCCTAACCAATTTTTTGCTAATCGCCCGGCATTTAATTCTAAATTTGCGACGCTATTGTAATAAGCTATTTGGTTGGCATTCTTTGCCATCTGCGCTCTTAACAAACGTTCTTGTTGATTGACCATCTCAAAAAGTGAACTGCGTCCCACTTCTAACTTTAAAAGTGTGTCATTATAATTTTTTTGAGCTAATTTCAAAGATTCTTGTGCAAGCTGAAGTTGCCTTTTTTTGACTTGAATTTGTTCTAATAGGCTAGTAGCAAAATTTTTCATTCGCAAATGATGATGCTGAGATTCATATTCTAGTTTTTCAATTTCACTACGGGCAGCCAAAATTCGATGATATCTTTGTTGTTTATCACTCAATGGAATATTCAACAACATTTGAGCTGTATAATTCCCATTATCATGAACAAAAGGATAACCAAACACTGTTTCGTCGCTAAACTCATCCGCTTTTTCACCGTAGATATGGTAACGCCCAACTGTCCAATCCCCTCTTAATTTAAGATGGGGAAGATTTTGATCTTTAGCAATGACTAACTGATGCGCCACACGTTCTTTATTTAAAGTAAGTACTTTTCCTTCAATATCATTGGCAATCACCTCATCAATCACCTTTGGCAAAGACCATCGAGACTCACTCATCTTGGGTTCATCGAGTTTAAAAGTGATAGATTCATCCGTTAAATGTAAATTCTCTATTAATCTACGTTTTGCTTGAGTCTGCTCAAATTGCGCTTGGTTTAAATTTATCTCAGCTTGTTTTACTTGTAATAATGCTGCATTTAAATCATTGACAGCAACGCGCCCTGCCACAACTTTTTCTTGCATATTCTGATAGAACTGTTTTGCATTCTTTAGCCAATGTTCCTGTAATGTCACATTTTCAGAACACAATTGTAACGCACGAAAATCAACAATCACTTGATAGATCACTTGCTCTTGTGTTTGTTGAAAAAGCAATTGCTGAATGTCGTTGAGAATGATTGCATTATTAATTTCCCAGGTATTCACGAGTTTGCGTCGACCTTGCAATAAAGGTTGTTCAATCGAAATTCGCAAAGCAGTGCCGGAACTTTTCTGATAACGTTCAAATCCTACGTTTTGTTCTGTAAATATTTCGAGTTGCGTACCATAGGGTGTCATCATTTTTACAGAGGGGTAGGTATGTATTTTCTTTTCATCAAAATTTTCTTGAAAATACGTTTCATGGTGAATCGTCGCGCTTGCATTAAAAAAAAGCTGCGGATTGAATTTCTGCCTTAAAATCTTAAGCTGATGTAAACGTAACGTTTCATCAAATTTCGCAAACTTAAGTTCAAGATTATTTTCAAGTGCAATATGAATAGCCTCATGCAAATCAAGCGATTTCGCCTCAAGCGAGAATGTTAACAGCAAAATAACAAGAACGAAGAGTCGCTCCATGATCGCTTCCTGTGTGCGGCCAAGAAATGGCGCAAGGAATCTAACATGGCAAGAAATCCTTGTAAACATGAGTTAGTCAATCACTTTTTTATGGCTTTTTTAGCCAATTTCGAGTGTATGTATTCGCTTTTATGATGTTTTTTGTTCTGTAATTCACTTATAATTGACGTTTTTTTTAAAAGAGATAGAGAGAGCTGCGTGCAAAATAATAATGTTAAACCGCCTTATTCCTCTTTGCGCCCTTGGTTTATTTGGGGGCTAGCAGCCTTCTTCTTTTTCGCACATTATGTGGTAAGGGTTACACCTGGCCATATCAGTGAAGTCTTACAAGCGGCTTTTGTACAAACTTCCAAATATGAGTTTGGTGTTTTGGGCTCCGCCTTTTATTTACCTTACGTATTGATGCAAATGCCTGTTGGCTACTTAGTCGATCGTTTTGGTTCAAGAACATTACTAACCATTGCTGTGTTCATTTGCAGTGCTAGCTCACTCATTTTCGCCAGCGCCCAAGTGATTGGTACGGCAATGATATCTCGTGTTTTACTCGGCTTCTGCTCGGCGACTGCCTTTATTGGTGCCTTAAAGCTGATTACCGTTTGGTTCGAGCCCAAGCAACTTGCATTGTTAGTAGGTATTACTCAAGCCTTAGGCATGATAGGTGGCGCAACCGGTGCACACCTTGCACCTTATTTAAATGATGTCATCGGTTGGCAGAGTATGTTTCATCTGTATGGTATTGTCTTTTTTGCATTGGCTATTCTTATTTTTTGTGTTATCCGCAACAGTCCAAGCAGTATTCAAAATAACATTGGTAGTAAAAGCGATAAACTTCCCAATAAAGCAACTTTTGCACAAATCAAAGCTGTCCTCTTTAATCGTTATACCTGGATTAATGCACTCTATGCAGGTTTAATTTACGCACCAACCGATGTATTAGGTGAGCTTTGGGGTAAAGAATTTTTACAAAAAATCCATCATTTGAATCCTTATACTGCTTCTCATGCTATTTCCTTTTTATTCATTGGCTGGGCAATCGGTGGACCTTGTGCGGGTTGGTTGGCCGATCATTGGGGTCGTAAACCGGTCATGATTTTATCTGCCATCATGGGTACGATTTTATTACCCCTTGTTTTTTATGTTCCCGGCATTCCGATGGGCTTTATCATGCTTATCTTATTCCTCTATGGCGTGAGTAATACTGGCCTTATCGCAAGCTATACCACAGCCGGTGAATTACATTCAAAAGAACTAGGTGGTTTTTCAATGGCTATCGCCAATATGCTATCTGTTTTACTCGGTTCATTGTTAATGCCAGTATTGGGCTTGTTATTGGATTGGCATGCGTCAAGTCACTTAGCTGCAGATGGAACAATGTTGCATACTGTCGTTGATTATCAACGTTCTACCCTCATACTGCCACTATGCTTATTCTTGGCTATCTTCTGTGCATTCTTTACCAAAGAAACTTTGGTAAAGGCAAAAAGCTAGGTTAGAAAATGCAACGTTCACCTTGGCAAGTAGGGATCATTTCTTTAGGAACATTACTAGAGTGGGCTGAATATACTTTCTACGGGTATATGGCGCTCACTTTATCAACGCTGTTCTTTCCAAGCAGTGATCCAAAATTAGCCCTGATTAAAACATTTGGTATTTTCTCAGCCGGCTATATCATGCGTCCGTTAGGTGCGATTATTTTCGGTGCAGTAGGCGATAACCTCGGTAGAAAACCTGCCTTAATGTCGTCTTTACTACTGATGGGATTTGCGACCTTTACAATTGGTTGCTTGCCAACGTATGCCACGATTGGCATCAAGGCCCCCTTACTACTACTGTTAATGCGCTTATTGCAAGGACTTGCTATCAGCGGCGAATATAATGGCGCGGGTATTTTCCTCGTTGAAAAATCGTCATCCAATCCTTGTCTTGCTGGAAGCTGGGTCAGCGCAAGTGCAGCTGCTGGCATGGTTGTTGGAGGCGTTGCTGCATTACTGGTCAATCATCCTCTTGCGCCCTCATGGGCTTGGCGTGTGCCTTTTCTGTTAGGGGGTTTAAGTTGTTTTCTGGGCCTTGTGTGTCGAAACCGCTTAAGCGAATCCCCGCATTTTTCACCCAACAACCCCATCACCAAGCAGCATTTATGGCCCATGCTCATGCAATATAAACATTCCTTTGTTTTTGCAGGCGCTATTGCTGCTTTTACAGGGGTATTTGTCTACATTTGCAATATTTATATTGTGGTTTTTTTAAAGAAAGTAGTTCACCTGCCTATGAACGATGCAACAATGTTCGCTATTTTTGGAGAAATTATTGTTGCTATTATGATCCCTATCATGGCTTATGTCGCCGATAAAACGCATCCCTATCGCCAATATCAAATGGGTTTGTGTCTTGTCGCATTGTTTTGCCCCATTATCTTTGCACTTTGCTACAGCGCTCATTACGGGCTCATTCTGCTAGCCATGGTACTTTATGGTGTACTCAATGGCGTTGTTTGTGGCCCCATGGTTAAAATTTTATGCGATCAATTCCCTGCTAGAATTCGTTATACCGGTGTCTCATTTGCATGGAGCTTTGCTGCTGCCATTTTTTCAGGAACAGCCCCCTTGGTTGCAGAGATATTAACCACCCGTTTTGATTGGGCATTAGGTCCTAGTATCTACGTTTCTGTTATCGCACTGTTTACTTATGGTATGAGTAAACTGCTCTATCGCTTTTCAATGCCTGAAACAGCAGTTGTGCAGCTAAAGCATTCATAAACAAAAAGTTGACATTCTAAATATGAAAATGTCAAAGTAAACAACCATTACTCTAACTATTGTTGTTTATAACCCATGAACATGATGCAAGCCATGTTAACTAAGGTGGGTAGCTCTCTTCCTGCCATTTTAATGAGCATTCTTATTTTTGCGTTGTTTTGGTTTTTAGCAAAATTTTGTACCTCACTCATACAACGTTTGGCTCTTAAAAGTACGCCTCAAAAACAACCGGTATTCTTGGTATTCACCATCGCAACAAGAATCGCTATCTTGTTAGTTGGTGCGATTACCGCATTAGGCTCTGCAGGTGTGAATGTCAGCGCGATGGTTGCAAGCCTTGGACTGTCAGGACTCGCCATTGGTCTTGCCTCCAAAGATGCTTTCTCCAATCTCATGGCAGGTATTATGGTATTGCTTTATCAACCTTTTAAAATCGGTGATAACATTCAAGTTGGTGAACATAACGGCACCGTTACAAAGATGAGTTTACGCTACACTCACTTGCAAGGTGACAATAAAGAAATCTTAATCCCGAATGCATCCCTTTTAACCAACAATATAATAATTTGTGGGAAAATATGAAAAAGCTATTGATTCATTTTGTAACGGTTAGTGCACTCTTTTTTTCTCAAGCTTACGCGCAAGCACCCTATGAGAAAGCTATCGATGATTTAATTAAACAACACCTACCCGATGCAGCGGTTGGACTTGTCATCCAAGATCCCAAAACAGGCAATATTATTTATGAAGCCAGAGCTGAAGAAAGCTTTCTTCCAGCAAGCACCACCAAACTTTTTACGGCCGTTGCTGCGCTGAAATATTTAGGTGAAAATTTTCAATTTCAAACAACGTTACAAGCACCTTTAGATAAAATTAGCGGCAATGTCTTAAATGATAATCTCTATTTTGTTTTTAGAGGTGATCCGACTTTTCAAGTAAAACATATTCAAGAAATATTGAAAGCACTTAAAACTAAAGGCGTTAACCAAATTCAAGGTAATTTAGTAATTGATGACAGTGCTTTCGCCGAACCTTACTATGCACAAGGTTGGACATGGGATTCACTCCCTTGGTATTACTCTGCGCCTATCACCTCTATCATCATCAACGAAAATAAAGTTCGCTTAAAATTCAATAAAGCAACCGCATTGAATGCACCCATCAAAGTCGAGCAAGCAGATGCAGAATTACCTCCTTTTAAACTGCAAACCAATGTCATTGCGGTGTCCGCACAAGATGCAGAACATAACTGCCAGCTCAATGTAAAAGTAAAAAATAACGATCTGTCACTTTATGGGTGTTGGCCCATAGATAAAACACCGGTAGTGGTTGAACTTGCTGTTGATGATACCCGCGCCATCGCAAAAAGCTTAATTGAATCATCCTTGAAACAATTAGATATAAAATTAACCGGTACCATTCAATTCGGCCCAGCGCCCAAAAATGTACCAGCTATTATTGTAAAGCGTTCTGCTCCTTTAAAAGCGTTATTGCCCCGTGTACTAGCGGATTCTAATAATGTTTATGCTGAAAGCCTAACAAAAGGCTTAGGCTTAGCTTATGGCGGCCAAGGTACCTTTCAAGCAGGTATTAATGCTATTCAAGAAATTTTAGCAGAAGTATCACGCATTGAATTCTCAAAAATGAAACTAAGCGATGGCTCAGGACAATCACGTTATAATTTAGTTTCACCCTATTTGGTTTCACAACTGCTTAACTTTATGTATCACGATCCTTCGTTTCCAGTCTTTCAAGCAAGCTTAAGCTCTGCAGGTCAAAATGGAACTTTGGCAACTCGTTTAAAAGATAAAGCTACTATCGGAAAAGTGATTGGCAAAACAGGTAGCGCAACCGGTACTTCTGCGTTATCCGGTTATTTGACAACGGCTAAAGGGAATGAATATCTGTTCTCTCTCATGATTAATCATTCCACCAAAAACTACAATGAATTAAAGCGCTTTGAAGATAAGCTTTGCCAATTGCTTATTGATGAACCATGGGCACCCACATCGACTACCGCTCCTAAGCGTTCTTAAATGCCTGATAGCCCCTATTAATCACATTTAATAGGGGCTTTTTTAAAACTGCACTCTTTCATTTGCGCCATTAAAATACCTCTTGTACGTTTGCTATCATTTGCACTTTGTTTGCTCTTTGCATAAGCATTAATGTATGGCAGGGCACTCCAAAATAACATCTCTCCTTTGACTCCTTTTAGTGCTTGTGCTTCGTTAGCAACTGCAATTTCATCTAATGAAATATCATGATCTCTTCTCGCTTTTCTCTCCGATCTTTTTTCATCTGCTTCAGATTCTGGCGAAAGTGATTGAAGCAGTTGATACACCCGCTCAACCGTCGGCGCAGGGCGATGATGAACTTTACTTAATGATTTGCTCCACATTAATTTGGTCAGTATGGGGAGCGTATTTTCTACTTGATCTTGACATAAATAATCTGGCGAAATAGGCAACTGCAGGTTTGCTCCTTGTAATAACTCGATAATTTGGTTATAAACTATTTTATCCAATGAAATAATTAAACCAATTTTGTCATTATTACGCCGAACTGCTCGGCCCATCATTTGTTCAAGCATAATACGATCAGGCGAAGTGCCAACAATGACATAGCCTATATCTGCACTGTTAAAACCTAAAGTGCACATTTTACAAACAACAATCACGCCATAGTCTTCTCGCTTAAACTGTTCAAGCTCTTCTTTATATTGCGGATTATCACTGTGAATAGCAAAGCTTGGGATACCACTACCATTCAAAATGGTATTCAATTGATTACATTGTGTCGTATCTTTAAGAAAAATAATTCCTTTCATACTTGCTAACGTTGTTTTCCCGTCATATCCAGGATGATAAAAAGTATCAATGAATCTTGTGAAATCCGATGACATGACATCCATTCCATCAATACAAACTGGAACGACCGAAGCGATAATCGATTGATTAATAGCTTGTTTTAAAGAGTAACGATAAATCACTTCTAAAGGATTCTTGTTTGGTGGTGTGGCAGTAAAACCTAGTAATAATTTATCTTGGTACGATATAAACTGCTTATCCAGAGACAAAACTTGCTTTCTATACGAGTGATATTCATCGAGCATTAGCAGCTTGATGCTCCCCAGAAAATGAGGATCTGCTTTTATTAAATTTTCAAAACTATTAATACAAAAAATGATTATTTTACGACTGTCTTGATAAGACGACGCATTAATGATTTCTTCAACTTTGGTATGGTTACATGAAACAGGAATTATCGCATCATCAGGAATTTTCTTTGCTTCAAGTTCATCTGAATAAGGCAACCTGCTATTATAAAGCTCCTGATATAACTGCGAAACTAACGTAATATTCTTCGTTACGATTACAATGTTTTCGCCCTGCTTTAAATGCAGATAACCCAGACAAGCTAATGCACTTTGTACACGTGATTTGCCAGAACCTGTTGCCATCCAAATACAAGCATGTGAGGGAATATTCGGTTCTATGATACTTAATAGTGCACGCCGTTGATAAAAACGTAAGTGCCTGTTGTTAACTCCCTGGATGCTCTCTTTCAATTCACTAACAAAGTGTGGCTTATATTCAACGGGTATTGATAACTCCGTTATCGATCCAGAAGTTGATGCTTGCTCTATCCTTTTATTTTGATGTTTTAGATAGTTTATTTTATTTTTATCAATAATCTTATTTAAACAAGCAATTGCTTCTTTTAACCATTGACTTTGCTCTTGACCTAATGAATCCATGATAGGAACATCAAACGGCTGTGCATACCGTCGTTCACCCCGCCCCAAAGCAAAGGCATGCTTATGTTTTCCAGCACGAATCAGCGTTGCAATATCTTTAGAAATAATGCGATATCCTTGATTTTTGCCTTTCAACGCATAGTGCAATACTAATTGAAAATAATAATCTTCTCCCCAAAAATGGGCTTGCTTGGGCTGTGGAAATAGTAAAGTCAGATCGGCCTGGGTCTTAAACAATTGATTCACTTTTCTCATATTGATCATAAATAATTTAGAACCCAGTTGTCCTTCTTTTGGAGGTAAAGAAAAATGACGAGTCATGCTTATACAAGGCTCTGCATAGAGTAAATCTTTCAATGTTTGATAAATATTATCCCAGCTATTCTCATCAAGTGCATTGCTACTATTAAATTCAACACGCTTGATATTGTCATCCATCATCATGAAATGATTTAATTTCCAATATTGCGCAGCTAAGAATATCCCTAATCGACGATTAGTAATGAGGTTTAAACTTGAACTTTCCCCAAATGCGGTGACTATTTTATTGAGTACCAAAACATCGATATGTGACAAATCAAGTTGGGATTGCGCCAAGCCTTCAAATTCATCAGTCGTACAAACCATCACACAACGACCATCTTGTGGCTTGGGCAGCAACGCCTTTTCTTTTCGCCCTGCACAGACAAAGGTAACCATGTCATCAGGGGTTAATGCGGTATGATTTGTATAGAATTCTGCTTCAAGGCAAGGGGTTTGGATTGGTAATACGAACTGGCTAAACATCTGACGAGCTGTAGTTAATGTGCCAAGTTCATGGCGACAAGCTTTATTCTTCACATGATTAACATCAAGCTCAGGTGTATCTGAATGGCCATCAAAAGCTAAATATTTAGGATTAATCCCAGCGACAGGCGTTAATTCAACGTAGAGTTCAAATTCAGATAATAGCGGAAAGTTACCTCGTAATGCTTCATCAATTAACTGCTTAACCTCATCATAATAATACTCTTTAAGGTAAATCTTTTTAATTATCATCAGATCTCTTAATTCTTCAACTGCATCATCTTTAAATACATGATTGATTGCAGCTAGTATCAGTCGCAATATATTTTTATTACGACAAGAAACCACGTGATCAATTATCGTATAGTGAGATCTAGTCATGTTCAATAAGTTTGCTTTAAATGCTGTAGTATTTTGCATTAATAATTTAATTGCAGAAAACACCAAATTAATATCTTCTGTTGAAATTGCAATATCTAAAAAACAAAATCCTGCTGAATTGCGAAAAGTTAAGTTATAATCTAAAGCTGATTTATTTTTTACCAAGATATCACTAACAAGCTTAACATTCTCAATGTTCTCACTTGAGAATGCACTATTCAGGGGCGTAAACATATCTAAGGCACAACTTTTCAAGTTCAAATCTAGCGCTTTTGCATTTCTCATTAATGATTCTATTATCAGTTTTGAAATATTATGATCGTTTGCTTCTAGCGCCTGTAATAATATGGTATATCCATTTTTAGCTGTGTTGTTTAAGTTTAAAGCCAATGACTCCTCATCTTGCTCTAATGCCGTAAGAAGGACTTTTAAAATTGATATGTTTTTTGTTCGTATAGCTGAATTTAAAGGTAAAAAACTTCCATTGGTATAATTAGACAGCATCTTCTTAAAAATATCCCTGTCATTCCTTAATTCCATCAATAACATTTCAGTGACTTGTATACTCTCTTTTTTTATTGCCATATCAAGTAATGAAAAACCACTTATCGTTAAGTTTGTTAGAATTTTCCTGAATAATGCTTCATTTCCAAAATTTTTCAAAAATATAAATTGCTCAATAAATATTTCGAAATTATGCTTTTCAAGCATGCATCCTAATAGCGTACGTCTATCACTGGTTATTTGGGTCAAATTCCATAGATGAAGTTCAGAGTTGTTTTTTACCACATTCCACAATGCTTGATAAATATCCTCAAAATCATTCATCCATGCTAAATGAATTAAGGTAATTCCTTTTGTATTAGTTTTTTTCAACACTTCATGAATCATTTCATTATTTAACAATGGAAAAACAATTTTCCATAATGCAAATGAAACCTGATGAGGATCAACAGCATTTTTTTCATTTCTAAGGATATAAGGATTTCCCAAAATTTTATGTAGCAAATCAGATTTAAGCACACTATCAACTATTTTATTATCTCGTACAATGCTATGTTTTAATCTTTCAATAAAATGATTTAATTCTTGTGTTGTTTGAAAGCGATTTGGTTGAAGGCAGTTAAAAATTTCATCAATGACGTCGTGTGAAGTAGATAAACCTAGCATATAAAATCCTATTACCTATGATATTAGTCGAAATAATCATGAAATAGATAGGAATCAGCTGTAGCCCGAAAATTTTTGGATAATAAAATTGATTAACTGGAAGGGATTTAGGAATGAACAATAAATAAACATGTGATTATCTTATGCGAATGGGTACATCCGCACAAAAGTTAATTAAATAAAACATGTCTGGATGGTAGCTAGTATTTTTATGTTCGTCCATAAAAATACTGAATTATTCAGCACATAGCATTAGAACAATTAAAGTTTTTTATTAGAACAGGATAAAAATGTGATTTGTTCGAGTGTTTTTAATGATCTTTGCAGATTGTAATGTAACATGCATGTTGCTTATCGATCGGTTACATTCATTTGTTTCGCCGCTGTCGCGGCTATGATGGGATGGTTATCTTTCCCCCCATGCAAACATGAAACGGCATTAGCCGTGGATGCTGGAATGGGGGGTAAATAATCAATATAAATTAAAACCGCAGCGGTGTAACAAATAGCCGAATCTAATTTCATGAATACTGCGACATAAAACATTTAATGTTGTTCGAACACCACTGTTTTCGTGCCATCAACGATAATTCTATCTTCAAGGTGTGCTCTCACCGCTCTTGCAAGCACGGTTCTTTCAACATCTTGCCCAAGCTCTCGTAATTTATCTGCACTATGTCGATGAGATACCCTGATGACATCTTGGGCGATAATAGGCCCCATATCCAAATCTTGGGTAACATAATGCGCTGTTGCGCCAATTAATTTCACGCCTTTATCGTATGCTTGCTGATAAGGATTGGCACCAACAAATGCCGGTAAAAAGGAATGATGAATATTAATAATTTTATTGGGATAACGACTCACAAAATCTTCGGAAAGGATCTGCATGTACCGCGCTAAAATAATACCATCTACTTGATTTTCACAAAGCGCCAACATCTTAGCTTCTGCTTCCTTTTTTGTATTTTGAGTCACCGGAATATGATGATAGGGCACGCCAAAATGTTCAGCCGCTTTTTTTAAATCTGGATGATTTGAAATAATGAACGGTATGATTAATGGAAGTTCATTACGTGCTTGGCGCCATAAAATTTCTAAAAATGCATGATCATATTTTGAAACAAAAATGGCCATCTTTTTTAGCTTTGCAGCATAATGGATCTGCCATTGCATTTTGAAAGGCTCGGCAACTTGAGTTGCAAACGCTTGCTCTAGATTTTGATTACTCATATCAAGATGAGGCGTTTGGAATTCAAGGCGCATAAAAAAGGTGCCATTCTCTGGATCAGTAGAATGCTGATCTAAATCCGTGATATTTGCACCATGATCTTTCAAAAAGGTAGTCACTTTAGCGATAATGCCTGGTCTATCCGGGCAAGTAATTAATAATCTTGCTAAATTGGCGTCGACAGCGTGTTTCATCATGAATAAACTCAAGCTCTTTAATGGTATAACCGCCCGTTCTTAAAAATGTTTTTTCAAATGAAAAGCGAGCGGTATATTTCATTTGAATGCACAGCCCCCTGCACTGGAGGGTGGGTAATGAGTATACTTTGCTTGAAAAAAATCGTCCATTAAAAATTTATCTAGTTAAATTGATAAATTTTCGCGAGAACATCTATCCTTAATGAAGAAGAACTCTAACCCAAATAAGTGTAATTATGTCAATATTTCCGCTTACTCAGCCCTTAGATGATTCGGCGCTCTTAAAAACGACCTGTCATTTATACAGGATTAGTTTGCTGCGGGTATTAGCACTCAGTGCACTGTTTGTCGTCATTTTACATTACTTTCGTTTTGGAAAAGCGTATTTACCCATTGCTTGGCAACCTTATCATTTGCAAAGTGCAATGGTACTGCTGATTTTATCTTTGCCTGTGATAGGTGCGATGATAACGGTTATCGACAAAGTAGCAAAAAATTCGCCTTATACTTTTTGGACAATAACAAAAGAAGTCGGTGATCGATTCTTATCTTTGATGGGAGCACTCATTTCGATTGCTTTACTGCCATTGATACTTTTTGGTGTTTGTTACGCTATTTATTTCTATCTGATTTATCTTCACCTACCTGTTCCGGCACTGTTTGCTTGGCAAATATTCAGTTTGTTACTGGTGTTTTTAACGATTGTGACAAAAATCTATGCACCTTGGTTAATTTTTAGTGATGGACTGGATGCGAATGATGCTCAAGATATGAGTGGCTTGCTCGTGAAGGGCAGATTTCTTAAAAGCTTTATTCATGCTTTATTTGCTGTGCTTGTGATTGTTTTTCTTATCAAGCTTCCAGGATTAATAGAATATTATTTTTCCGCTGCTAAAAGTGCGCCGCAATGGGCAATTGCATTAGTCGCAGATATTATCCTGATGATAATCGGACCATGGTCACTTGTCTTTCTATTAACGGATAAATATAACTTACAGAATCGTAATAATAATAAGGCATTGCCACAAACAAAGAAAACTCAAGTGAAAGTTCAAAGTGCTATTTCTAAAAAATCGAATAATGTTACGTTTTAGTGGAACGAGGTTTTTTACGGTTTTCGACTTCTGCGCCATATTGATCTAACAGGTTAAGCATTTTGGTGTGTACTTTCGCGCCATGAACCTCTGTATAGGCCTCATTCAATCGACGTAAAGAAGTGCCTTGGTGCGTGTCTGAAGGATTCGCCCCTAGCTCTAAAGCCAGAGCCACTCTATCTGGGAACCCCATCATCACTTGTATTCGAGCTATCTCTTCTAAGCTCAAATTATCGCTCTTAGGATCGGGCAAACTAGGCTCGCCTTTGATAGATCCCTTGAAATCAAGTTCACTTACCAAGTCAGACAAACGGTCAAGAAACAGGATACGCTCTGCGCCAAAGTCTTTCATTTTTTTGGAGTCATTCATATATTGGACAATCCAGTCAGTTTAACAAATCATAATTATTAAGTAAACTAAGCTATTCCATTTTATCAGTATTTAGAACCACTTGCCCTATCGCTAAGGCTTTGTTAACCTTCCACCACAATTTCGTGCGGTTACTCCTATTTATGTTTTAAATTCTGTTCCATGTTGAAGTCAAGTATTCCAGGACGAGCGACATAAAAAAGCCGATAGTAACGGAAAATTGTGTATATACACTATAATGCATCCGTAAAACGATGAATGAATAAAAATAAAGACATTAGGGTAACTTTATGAGAAACACAGAATGTTCCCCGCTCATTCAAATTTCTTTCTTGAAAGACTTACAACAAACCTTTCAAAAAGAAGTTAGGGAACTCATCGATGTCTACTTAATCGATGCTAAAAGAAAAGTGAGCGCTCTCTATAAAGCGGTTGAAGAACAAAATCTTGCTCACTTCAAGAATGCGGCAAGAGAATTACGCCAGCGCAGTATTGATGTAGGCGCTATTTCATTCTCATTCGATTGTTTACGACTTGAAATGGCTGCTCAAGAAATGCGTTTAGAAAGTTTGCCTTATTTAATTGGTATCCTTGAAAAGCGATTTGTTTCAATTAATGAGGAATTAGAACGATTAAAAGTTTTACCCTTATTTAAAAAATAACTTGATCCCACATCGTTGCGATAACGATGCGGAATCTTGTTCATGATGATACTTATTTTGCTTTATTCATTGCTTCTATGAATGTTTTAGCCAAATCATTATCAGAAACGGGATTTTGTCCTGTGATTAGTTCACGGTCTTGGATGACATTATCCTGCATTGCATCTTTGTTTTTAATCTTTGCACCTGCAATTTCTAGAGCCTCTTCAGGGTAAAATTCTACTTTTCCTTTTAATTGGCCTTTTTCAGCTGCTTTTTCTTCGTCAGTTGAAAAAACGGTCATTTCATAACCTTTGTAAATCCAATCTTCTGCTAACTTTTCAGCAGCATCTTTATCGTCAATCGTTAATTTCTTGCGAAAAGCAGCAGGGTTTTCTAAAACAGCAATCGAAGCAATAGGCCCATGACAGATCATGGCGGTCGGTTTCGCATTTTTATGAAAATACGTTAAGATTTTTCCCACACTAGGATCGACCATGAGATCAGTCATGGGAGCATGACCACCTGGGATAAACACACCCGCAAATTCATCTAAGTTGCCATCGGAAATATGACTTAATTTTTTAATATTCCTTTTTGCTAGTACTTTCTCAGTCAGTTCAAATGCATCGTTCATCTCTTTTTTATCATTTTGAAAAAACAGCGGATCTTTTGAATGTTTGTCCATAGCGGGCTTTTTACCTTGTGGGGTTGCAACCACTACATCAAAGCCCGCATCGAGTATTGCCTTTACAGGTACTGCAAACTCATTGAGAAAAAAGCCTGTTTCATAGGTTTTACCATCTTTCAATTGTAATTTATCAACATTAGACATGATAACGAGAACTTTTCTTTTCTGTGTTGCTTGAATATTAAAAGATAAACACAGTAATACGGTCATAAACGCTAAAAGTAGTTTTCTCATCATTTTCATCCTTGTTTAAAAGAAAATAGTTAACCATAACAAAATCAATTTTCTAACTTGAAACTATCTATTGATAACAATTAATACCATCGATTGTTGACTTGAAGCTCATTTTGAATTTTTCTATCATGTCATCCTGATAGTCATTATAAGTGGTACACCTCATGAATTTATATCTTCGTTTACTTTGGTTGCTCATCCGTTTGCCTTGGCTTCCTAAACAAGCTGATCCTTTAGCAGCCTCTGTCTTAAATATGCGAGTGATGCCCAATGATCTCGATATTTATTTACATGTAAACAACGGTCGCTATTTAACCTTAATGGATTTAGGCCGCCTGCATCTCATGGCCGTTATGGGACTGTTAAAACCCATCCAAAAAAGTGGTTTTGCGCCATTACTTGGCAGCGTTAAAGTACATTTTATACGTTCATTACGTGTATTTGAAAAATTCAAACAAACAACGCAAGTCATCTATTGGGATGAAAAATGGTTTTACATCGAGCAAAAAATATTTAAAGGCGAAGAACTTTATGTCACGGCCTTAATGAAAATATTATTTATTAGTAAAGAAGGCAAAGTCGCGCCCCAGAGACTTTTTCAGCTTCTCCCCAAGCCGCCCACACAGCCTTCTCTACCACCCCAAGTCGAACACTGGATAGCAGCAGAAAAAGCAAGCCGTTAGTAAAGATTACCACCCTATATATGGAATAAACCGATATTAACAGCCCCATAGGGGCGCAAGATAATAGCCCCGCGCAAGATTTAAACGCAAAGCGATTAAATCGCTGCGTGGGGTAATACGTGAAAATTACCAAGCCCGATAAAGTTGTACCCAACCTGAATAACCATAATAATGGTCGCGATAATCAAATTCACCCTTTACGGTGAAGATATAAGAATCATATGTATGAACATTGACCCCTAAATCAAACAACATGATTGTTTGTGGTGGTTTAACGCCTTGGGTTGGGAACACTGGGCCGCCCCCTAAAAAGCGCGAAGAAGTTGCTTGTTCATCAGCATAGAAATCATAAGCTAACATAAACGAAAATTCAGGCGCATACACCGCTTGTGCATAATCTATTTTACCTAATAAGCGTATACCGATGCCGCCGATAAATTCATTCAGTGACTGGTTATTGACTGTTAAACTTAAACCACCTGCACCCTGTTCAGAATAATCGTCAATCTTCATGTGCGTGAAACGCACTCGAGCTATCGGTGCAACTGTCAAAAAGTCATATAAGAATGCAAAGCCTAATTCTGATTGAGCACCATAATGCACGCCATAAAAATCACCAAATCCTGCCGTCGTCACCGTACCAATGCCTATGTTACGGCGCGTCTTATAATGATGAGATGCAAAACCTATCATGCTGTCTAAGTAAAGATCATTGGTCAGATCAATCCAGCTATAAATAGTTCCTTGAACACTTTGCAGATTCTGCACATTCTCATCTTCTGTCTTACCCACCATATGAGATTGAGTGAAATTAACAGCCGCCCCTACTAATGAACCCGTTTGCCCCCAATCCATACCAATGGCAAAACCTGCTGCATCCCCTAAGTAACCTTCAACATTATTGCGGAAACGCTGATCTAATATCGCGCCGTAACCTTGCACCCAAGCACCATTGGTTGTTGGCCTATAGTAGAATGAATCACCATAGTTATATCCGCCGCGATCTTCCATATCAGCCGGTGTGACAACTTGATAGCTTTCAGCGCCGAGTGTTCTTAAGTAGCGCATATCTTCTAAGCGACGAGAAAGGCTACGGAACATTTGATCCATGCTCACATGGGTTGCTGCAATCATTGCGTAATTGACAGGAGGTGCTAAACTCTCTAATTCTTGCACTAAAGTCGCTTGATTATTGATAAGATCAAGCTGCCCTAAAACGGCTAATAATTGCGGATTGGTAGTACCTTCTAAAGCAATTGTGTCTAATGCACCCGCAACGCCTTGCGAAGCATCGGTATTTGCAAAGGGACTAAATCCACTGCGTTGGGTGGTTAAACGTAAAATATTGCCGCCGACGACTGATTTATCAAAACGCACTGTTAACGAACTGGGTTGAGCTAACGTTGAATTATCAACCACAGGACCGCCCGTGATAATATCAAACTGAGTACCTGCTGGAATAAATTGTCCACTTCCAAGTTGAGCATTCACAAAGCTACCGGCATTGAGCGTTGCACCGCCTGCACTCACTTGCATCTTGCCAAAATCACCAGGACCTTGGATTTGTACGGCATAAACACCGCCCGCATTCGCTGTAAAGGTATTGGTTAATGCACCCGCTGTTGTTGCGCTATGTTGCAGACTCAGCACGCCACCGTTATTTAAAGTAATGGAGCCCGTTGTGCCGCCTGCGCCGGTATCGATTTGATTGTTACTCGTCACTGATAAAGTAGAATTACTATTCACAACGACAGCAGCACCACCACCATCACCCGTCACAGTTGTGGAGTTAACCACCATCGATGCATTGGGCCCTACATTCAGTGCTGTAAATCCAGTTAATTTATTGTTAACGGTAAAAGTTCCGGCTTTAACATTAACGGTTGGTACCCCAAGAATATCTCCTGTGGTACTAAATGAATTGAGAACATTCAGCGTATCGCCAACGCCCCCATTGAGGGTCGTAAATTTACCACCTGATAAATTAAAGGTATCAGGACCAGGGCCGCTATTAATAACATTTAAAGTCGAGCCTGCTAGGTTAACGATATCGCCATTGCCACCTTGTAAATTGAGGTTTCCATTGATGGTGCCTGCATTGAGATTCAAGGTACTTTGTACAACCAGATTACTGGTATAGACATTCCCTGTAATCACCCCACCATTCATATCAAAGATGCTACCACCGGCTGAGGCAAGTAATACATCACCATCAATCGTGCCTGCATTTTGAGTGAGTTTAACGTTGATACCTGGGCCACCTACTTGCAAATCAATCGCATCTAATCCTGCACCGCCCGCCCCATTGCGAATCGTACCACTATTCACAATGCCCCCTGTTAGGGTAACAGGAAGGCTAGCAACAATCGCGCCGGGGGAATTTGCTAAGGTTAAAATGCTGCCCGTATTATTAATTTGTGTAATGCTACCTTCAATGTCGATGGCAACATTGGTATTACTTTGAATCAAACTATTATTGTTTATGGTGCCACCCGTCGCACCAGCTAAGATCGTTATCGCACTATCAATCCCATTAATACCCTGAATTGTGCCGTTATTGTTGATAGCGGTAAAAGAACCTTTGATTAAAATAGCATCCGCGCCAGTTCCATTCGTCGTTTGAATAATCCCGCCGCTATTATTGGTTATCGATCCTAGATAATTAGCACCTATCAAAATCCCTGCAGCGCCGCCTGCTCCCGCAGAAGTGATCGTTCCGCTATTTTGGATCCCTGTTGAACCTGTGATTGCCGCTGTCAGATTAATACCATTGGCATTGGTCGAAGAAATCACACCACCGGCATTATTGATCACTTGATTAAAATTTTGATTGAGTCGAACACCGTCTCCGGTTGCTGCCACAGAAGTTATCGTACCGCTATTGAATAAAGATAAACCTATTCCATCAGCTTGAAGGCCTGATGCTGTTGTACCCTTAATCGTGCCACCCGTATTATTCGTAATAGAAGCACTTTGCCCACCCGGGCTAAGATGAATACCATTACCATTACCCGTAATGGTTCCAGTATTACCAATGATGGCATTCAAGCCGCCAATATCAATAGCATGAAATCCGCCGCCGGTTTGCGAAATGGTTCCTAAGTTATTAACAGAAGCATTAGAGCCATTAAGTACAATGGCGTGCCCACCTGCCGAAGTAATCGTACCGGTAGCTTGGTTTTGTACTAATACATCCGTTGCATTAGCCGTTGCTTCTACCGCGCCTGTACCTGTTATGGTGCCTGCATTGATAATGTCATTGGTTGGGGAGTCCGCAAAAACACCAACACCCACCGTATTGATACCGGTATTCGCACCAATACTAATGGTAGCGGTATCACCATTGGTGGTTGTCACACCATTTCGACCTGCGCCAAGCGTTAAAATCCCATTCACATTGGCGTTATTGGCATCCAAAGTCAATGTGGTATTCGTGGTATTGATCACAACAGCATCACCACTATTGGGCGCTGCGGCATTCATTTGCAATTGCCCCGCATTGGTGATCTGAATATTACCGCGAGTCTGAGGGGCGCCTGTTGTAAAATCTTGGTTTATTTGCACATTACTGACAATGGTATCCGCATAAAGGATACTCGGTACAATAAACAGCGTAGATGCTAAAACGGCTTGGCTAAGGCGACGTGCTTGATTCATGTACGCTACTCTTATTCCTTAAATTCTTTCTAGTATAAATATTCCCTTTTATACCCACTCATAACGCAGTTTAATAAAGGCTTCATTACGATGATAATCACTACGAGTGACATAATCATATTGGAATTTTACTAACGTTTGTCCTTTGCTATGAATATTTAAGGCCACCCCAAGATCAACCGTACTGGCGCTTGGCCCTATTTGTTCGCTCAAGAAAGCATAACCGCCACTATAGAAATTCGCTGTAGCAACTTGTTTAGCGTTAATAAAGTCGTAGTAATAATAAAAATGAGCTTGCGGGATAACAGAGACTTGCTCAAAATCATTACGATAATCAATTTGAGCACCTAAGCCTAAATCAAAGGCATTCATATTATCGTATTTAACATTTAAATCGAGGAAGAAAGCATCATGTTCCTCGTAATTGTTAAATTCCATATGAGAGTACTCAAGAATAAGTTTAGGGATCACACGCAATTGCTTGCAGACAAAGGTATAACCTGATTCAAAATGTGCATTTGTTTCCCAACCATCAAAGTCACCATGAGCAATATTAACAAAGCCAAAACCAGCCGCAGGTGGCACTAAAATATAGCGGTTGTTGTCATAGTTATTAAGTGCCAATGTTAACGCTAATTGTGCAAACATGCGCCTATTACAAAAATCAAACCGACCATACACTGTGCCGTTATAACGTTTTACATCAAGATAGCTACCCGAAAGACCGATAGTATCGACATCACCTTGCTGGTAACCACCTGCGATACCAATAAACAAATCATCATTGATTTGCTTATCTCGGCCAATGAGTAATCCTAACATTTGCGAATGATACCCGGGGTGATTTTCTCTTTCATACTGCCAAGTGTCAGCACCTATTAATTGCATCCAAGCGCCTTTGGGCTCGCTGAGGATATCACCAATCAGTGGTGTATCATCTGAAACCGCAGGCAAATCGCTTGTTCCCGTCGTTGCGGCAGTGGCTTCAGTCGCCTTAGCCGCAGGGCTTGCATTATCTTTCACGGGTGGAAGATCAGAACTTGCAGCGTTATCTTTTACCGGCGGCAGATCAGAACTTGCCGCTTTGTCTTTTACGGGAGGCAAATCACTGCTACTTGCTGCATTGTCTTTAACAGGCGGTAAATCTGAGTTATCTGCTGTTTTTTTCGCTGCTGCTTTAGCTTCATGATTTAATGAGGTTGTTTGCGCCGGCGTCGACGATGTTATTTTAGTCGCGCCCGTTTTGTCTTTTATGTAATAAGGTTTTGGATTATAAGCTACATGCTGATCGCCGCATGCAATCCCAGTGGGTTTAGGCGGAAGTTCTCTTAATTTCTCAACACGATCAAAAATAGTAGCATGCATTTGATGCATTGCAGCTTGCGAAACCTCACGCAAAGAGCCATCAGCAGCAGGTGCTAAGGTAAATAGCGCATCCCTTTTTTGTATTGGGATCGGATTTAAACCATCAAGCGACAGAATCAAGATATTCAGTTCTGGTGCAATAACAGGCGCATTAGGACGCAATGCTTCTAGCATTGCATTCACATCAGAGTATGTTGCCCAGCTAATGGAGGAGAAACTTGTTAGGGCTAACGCTAATAAGGCACCCTTCCGACGATTAATCATTATCCCTTTCTCCATGTCACGAGTACAATCAATCCTATCATAAAAAAATCCCTTTATGTCATGATATAGTCTTTGAAATCATTTACGGTGACTATAAGCATTGACGATAGAGTCTCAAGCCTTGTTAGCAAATCGACATCTTATCTTTATCCTGTTTTGTCTGTTTTGTATACTGAGTTGTAGTACCAATCCATCGATGGTTTTACCTAAGCCTACCACGCAAATTGTTAAAAAAGCAGAAGAGGCTGGATTTTCATTACAACGTTATGAGACACCCACCTTTATATTAACAACTTATGAGCTTGATACGACCCCTAATCCTATTTGTCATATCTACATTGAAGGGGACGGGAATAGTTGGAAAACAAAACATAGATTATCGAACAATCCAACCCCTAAACAACCTCTTGCATTACAGCTTGCCTTGCAAGATCAACATCCGCAAGTGATTTATATCGCTAGGCCTTGTCAGTTTACGCCACTCGCAATAGATTCCAGTTGTGCTCCCAAATACTGGTCCAGCCATCGTTATGCACCCGAAGTCATTGAAGCTTTTCAAGCAACGCTGAATCAAATCAAACTGAAAAAAAAGGACACTCGCTTTTTATTAATTGGATTCTCAGGTGGTGCTAGTGTTGCTGCATTAATAGCCAGTAATCGATCCGATGTGGTTGGATTGATTACCGTTGCAGGAGATTTAAATCATGTTGCACTGAATCGTCATCACCAGACGAGTCCTCTAACGGGTTCTTTGAATCCAATGGATGTAACTGAAAAAGTCGAAAAGCTACCTCAATCTCACTGGTCTGCTTCTCATGATGCGATTGTTCCCACTTGGATTGCACAGCAATTTGCAAAAAAAGTTAATAATCCAAGTTGCTGCCAGGTTCATATTCTCACTAATGCATCACATCATGCCGGTTGGGTTGAAAAATGGCCTGAGATTATCCAAAGCTTTCTTGAATGTTCTAACCCATCTCTTTCGGGAAATGTTTGAACCTTATTGCGCTGCCCTCTCTTTAAAGCTTGCATTTATCTTTTCAGAAAAGCCTTTTATCTCGAATAAGTAGAAAAAAGTTATTTATAAGTTATTCTGATTACTCTAGATACCAATTAAAAAATATATTAAAGGGGAATACTCATGGCAGATTTAAATAATCTTATTCAACAACAACAAGCAACTTATCAAAATGTGTTCTTAAAAGATCCTAAAAATTTCCATCAACCAACGCATCATTACGATTGGTGGATGTTTCCGTTACAAGCACCGGCTAATGTCAATGTCACCCCTACGACTAGGCAATATTCAATTAATGATGAACAAGCAAAAACATTACTTCGTCATCCTAAATTCATCTCGACTTATATGCACAGCATTAATAAATATTTAAATAATTTAATCCAATTTGGCTGGAATAAGTATGATGTTCGCTATGCTAAAATGTTAAGTTCTTTAAATTTATTCCTTAAAAATGTTCATACCATTTCGTCAGAAGGAAAAATGGGGGAAATAAAGCATTTGTTAACTTTGCTTGCTGAAAAAGCGAGTCGTTTTGCTCAACAAATAAAACAACCTTCTCCCTTTTTACAAACTTCTTTATATAATTTAAATGAATTCTTAATTCATCATCCAGCAAGCAAACAAACTCTCACGATGGCGCCTCGTGTACAAGCTAAACCTGCAAATCGTGCATCCAATGCCAATGTACCAACGACTAAACAACAATCTGGTGTTGATGCGTCTAAACCACAAATACAACCTGCACGACCAAACAATGCCGCAACAACCAATCCACTTTTACAGCAAATTGCGATTGATTTTGATCATGGTTTATTAGAGGTTAATGCCAATGCTTATGTGAATGCTGCAAGCATTAATCGTTTACCGGTTCCCCAATGGGGCGGCGTTGCTGGTGCGATTGCACGATTATTAAACTCAGACAACGATCAACAAGTTTTAAATTCTCATTGGAATTCTTTAGGTCAATGTGTCACTCCAGGTAGTGCAGCGTTCGTTAGCAATCCGCAAGGGCAACCTCATCTATTTCAATTTGGTTCAAATCAAGGATTGCTGGTCCATGCAGGATCCCCAATGTGGAATCAATCACCGGTGCAACAAACACAAATCAAAAATCAATTAACGGCTGCTTATAAAGAGGTTTTACAAAAAATTCATCAATATAATCAGAGTTCGCAACAGAAAGTGAATACGGTTGCAATCCCACCCTTAGGTATTGGCATTTATGGGATCCCAGCGGAGATTTCTGCACAATGCGCTTTTGATGCATTAACAGAATTCTATAAACAAAATGCTTCATTGAAAGTTATTTTTCCATTACGAGATGGTAAAAATACCGCATCGAATGATTATAGGTTTGGCCAAGCATTAAAGGCCTTGTTGCAAAATCCAACGCATCAGAATGTTCAACAACCAGTGGCTAAGCCGGTTGTCTATGCTTACCCACCACGTCGTAGAAACAAAGTGGTTAATCTAAACCGTCCGCGCCAGGAGAATCCTGCTCCTCGTCAAAGACCTAATCTATAAACCTTCTCGCCAAAAGCAAAGGGATTTGCTTTCATGTGTAGCACTCAAATCATTAGTTGTGCGACTATCTAAAACATTGTTTTAAAGCAAATTATCTTGCTTTCATGGTGCTGAAGCATTAGCGTAGGCTGATGAAAAATGCCTTACGCCCTTATCGACAATTTTGTGCGACATTACGTCAAAATGCGCTCCTGCGGCACCTCCCTCGAGCACAAACCTATCAATATGATTTTTCCAATAATGACTATTTAGGACTCAGCCAACATCCCGCATTGGCAAGTGCTGCAATTGAGGCAGCTCATGCTCTGGGAGTTGGAGGCACCTCCTCTCGTCTTGTTGGCAATCATCCCCGATCTGACGCACTCGAAGCCCTCATTGCCCAAAGCAAAGGCAGTGCAAGTGCAATGGTATTTGCCACAGGCTACCAAGCCAATATTTCAGTGCTGAGTGCCCTACTCGATAGTAAAGCACTCGGCCAAACACCGTTAGTTTTTGCCGATAAATTAAACCATGCGAGTATGCATGCAGGCTGTCAAATGGCCAGAGTGAGACAGCAACGCTTTCGACATTTAGATTATGATCATTTAGCATGGCTTTTAGAGAAATCAAAAACATTACAACAACCTCGCTTCATTTTAACTGAATCCGTTTTTGGAATGGATGGCGATGTTGCATGTTTGCCGACGCTGATTAAGCTTGCCTATCAATATAATGCGCTACTTTATGTTGATGAAGCCCATGCCACCGGTCTTTTTGGTTCAAAGGGTTATGGTTTTACCTGTGATTATGGTAAAGACATTGCTATCAGTATGGGGACTTTTAGTAAAGCATTGGGCGGTAGTGGTGCCTATATTGCTTGTGCTAAACCTTTAAAACGCTATTTAATGAATCGAGCCAATGGCTTTATTTATTCGACTGCGCCTTCACCGATGCAAATCGCGGTAATGCAAAAGTCATGGGAATTAATTCCCGAACTTCTACCAGAGGCACAATTATTATTAGCACGCGCCACATCCTTGCGCGAACAACTGAAGGCGCTTGGATTTCAGTTGGGGAATTCTTGCACACATATTATCCCCATTATTTTACAGCAAGCACCAAAAACCTTATGGGCACAACGCGAACTCTTGAAAGAGGATATTCGTGTGAGTGCGATTAGGCCACCTTCGGTTCCTGCCAATCAAGCGCGCTTACGTCTAGCGCTCAATATTAAGCATGATGAAAATGCGTTACAGACGCTACTAACGCAAATGAAACGGCTTGCGACTATCTTATTTGACACACAAAAGTAGTTTGTTCCGTATATTCAGGATACAACGGTGCCATAATCGCAGCGACAATCTCCCGAGAATGTATTAAAAGCAACGCATTCACCAAGGTTTTGTGCTCATCACTAAGATAAGGCAATAAGTTATCCAAAGATGTTTGTGAACCAAAACGCTGCATAATTTCAAAGCCATGCTCATGCAGCATTTTTTCAAACTGCTCTTTAGGAACACTTTGCATATTGCCCGGTTGTTCGGCTGAATAGTTCATCGATATTGCTAAAAGTCCTTCATGTTTTAAGACACGATACATTTCTGATAATAAAAATTTTCCTTGTTCGATAGACAAAAAAGGAAATTTTTCTAAATCAACAACATAATCAAAAAAATCACTTTTAAAAGGAAGACCATTTTGAATATCATGAGAGACTAAAAGCGAAGGTAATTCCGTTGCTTTAAATTTTTTCGCCAACATTACTTCATTATCATCCAATCCCCAATACAAAATCTGATTCTGTTCTGATAATTGATGACTTACTAAAAAATCACGAAATGAAGCAGTCACACAACCAATATCTAAAACACACATGCTAGGTTTTGCTTGTTTGAATAATTGAGTCAATAACGTTGTAGTTTTAAAAAGATAATGCCATGCTGAATCTTTTTCGTCTTTTACAGAATGCAAATAACCTTCATAGATATCATTAAAATGACGATACGACGTTGAAATCATCGGCTCTGTTATTTTGGTCACTGAAACTGTAGATTGCACTAATAGTTGATTTTCGGATTCTTCGATTATGCTAGGTGGCGAAAGAAAGGCATTAAGAAGTAAATCATGAAAGTTTTTTTCTTTGCTTTTATTGTTGCCACGCTTTAATTTTTCAGCGTTCTGGTAGATTTTACTAGCCTCTCGAAGCTGACCATTTTTTTTCAACACTTGCACTAAATCAAGATGTAATTGAAGATTAGACGGTGAATTTTCAAGCGCTTTTTTCAACTGTGAAATAGCCGTCTCGTCATCACCTAACTGGCTATGAATAATCCCTAACAAATGATACGCAGCATAATAATTGGGTTCTTCCAATAGCAATGCTTGGCATAACCTTTTTGCCGCTTCCAAATCTCCTCTATTGTAACAAAAGTACGCATTTCTCATATGTTCTTTAATCAGAACATCATGGTCATCTGTCACTTGCGGGGGACCGGCAGGCTCATTGAGCGCTTTTTCAAGTGTTGAAAAATGCTGCTTATAAAGTTGAAATAGGCCAACTTCCTTTTCATGAATATGACTAAAATTGAAATGATTATATTCTTGACAACCTAAGAAAGAGATAACCGTAGAAACTGTTTCTTCCGGTTTTTTTACTAAATCTTCATATTTTACTGTTAATATTTCATCAGAAAAAATACTTAACCAATAATTCATTAGTAACAAATGCTGTTGATAGTAGCTCGCAATCTGTTTTACATCGACACTGTAAGCATGACCTTGAATAAAATATTTAAAATATAACGAAACACAATTGTCTAATGAGTCTCGTTGGCAATAAATAAATTTAGTCTGAGGAAAGAGCGTTTTCATCAACCCCAAATACAAAAAGTGATTGGGCATGGTATCTATCAAATAACGTGGAGATTTCACATTATCTCGTATCAGTCGTTGATAGTAACTTTCTCGCAATAAGTCAACCTGTTTTTGTGTTAAATGTTTCATCCAATAAGGATAACTACCTTGTGGTCTATCACTAATTGGGATAGCTTCAGTACAATGATAGAGCCCTAGCTCTCCTTTGCCTTCAATCTCAGGATGCTGCATTAGTAAGGACTCTAATAAGCTCTTCCCTGATCGTGGAACCCCGATGATAATGAGAGGCTGTGCTGATATTTCTTGGGCTTTACTAAATTTATCACGCTCAAACGCTTTATCTATTTTAATAATTTGCTGAATATGATTGATTAAATTTTCTTCATTAAACTGCCTGTTTTTGGCAAGCAATTGATTGCCTTTGTTATAGTATTGAAATGATGTTTTATAATCTTGACAATCCTGATAAATTTTTCCAAGCGCAAAATCATATTGGATTTCATCCGCAACCGATAGCTTCTCATCTTTCAATTCTAATATTTTTACAAGATCAGGATCATTCAACACTTCATACTGACGACACATTGAAAGATTTCGCCAATTGGATGGTAATCGAGGATTGATAGCAAGGGTACGACGTAATAAATCTTCTGCTTTAGATATCTCGTTTAATTCAATATAATTACTCGCAAGATTCGTCATGGCTGAAATATATTTGGGAGCTAATGCGAGTGAATTTTCAAAATAGGTATTGGCTCGCAATAGTTGCTTGTCCATCGTTAACGCCGTGCCAAAATTATTTAAAAATACAGGATCATTTTCGATTAATTTATCAGCCTCTTCATAGTAATGTATTGACTCTACAAATCGACTTTGCAATTGATAAATAACTGCAAGATGATAAAAAGCTTTTGCATTTTTAGGTTCAAGCCTTAACACTTTATTAAAATAACGGATAGCGTCTGAATATTTTTTCTGCTTCTCGCAAAGATCCCCTAGAACTAAATAAGCTTTTATGTGTTGTTCATTGTATTTGATACATTGTAAAAATGCATTTTCAGCTGCTTGCAAATGTTCTCTGGCAATTTCAATACATCCCAATACAAAATAGAAGTTGCTATTTCTTGGCGTTATTGCAATAGCAGTTTGAATGGTTTTTTCTGCTGCTTCATAATCTTTTTTATCGAGCAAAATCAATGACCATAAACACAGCACTTCTTCATTTTGAGGAAATTTAGCTAGACATTGCTCGGCGAGCAGTGAAGCTTCGGTTACCTTAGCTTGTTGACGGAGCTCATGCGCACGCGCTAAATGCTGGGGTAAATTTTGAAGTGTGATAGGCACTGACACAGACATTGGCTTAATATCCAGCATGAGATCACATAATCTATAACAAAAGATATCGGTTAAAGGCTTTTCACTCACTAGCGTTTTACCGTGTATTTACCTCTTTGTATGCAAAAATACTTGCCAAATTAATCATGTTCGAATAAATTGCCAGCATACAAACTCATGTAGGTAATTTATATGACAAATTCAAACACAATTAACATTTACACCCATTCCGATTGTTTAAAACATAAGATGGAAAAGAACCATCCTGAAGCACCTACACGCTTAATTGCTTGTAAACAAGCTTTGCAGGCCGATCTTTCTCTCGCCAACCAATTGCGGTGGAAAAATGCACCTAAAGCAACCAAAGCACAATTAGCTAGGGTCCATGACAAAACCTATATTGATAGGACTTTTGCTCTTTCACCTCGTGAAGGGATTATCAAAAAGGATATTGATGCAAAAATGAATCCTTACACACTGTCAGCCGCATTAAGCGCTGCCGGTGCCCAAATTGCTGCTGTTAAAGATGTCATAAATGGGAAAACAAAACGAGCGTTTTGTTTAGTACGTCCTCCTGGCCATCATGCTAGTCAGAATAAAGCTGCGGGCTTTAGTTTTTTTAATAATGTCGCCGTAGGTGCGGCTCATGCTCTGAATGCTTTCAAATTAAAGCGCATCGCTATTATTGATTTTGATGTACATCATGGTGATGGGACAGAAAAAATATTTTATAAAGATCCTCGAGTCCTGTTTTGGTCTAGCTTTCAACATCCTCATTATCCGCATGGAACTAAATTAGATGGGCATCCATCTCATATTAACCTTGCTCCCTTGAATGCAAACTCAGGTAGTAACGAGTTTCGTAAACGAGTAGAAACACAACTCATCCCGAGTTTAATCGCATTTAAGCCAGAATGTATTTTTATTTCCGCAGGATTTGATGCTCATAAAGATGACAAGCTTTCCTCTATCAATCTCAATGAAGAAGATTATGCTTTCGTCACAAAAGAGATCTGTAAAGTTGCAGACAAATTTGCAAAAGGAAGAGTGATCTCAACGTTAGAAGGTGGCTATAACGTGAAAGCATTGGCTGCATCTGTGAAAAGTCATGTGAAGGCGATGGTCCCTAAATTTGAGCATTCTTTAACCCCCCCTATTTTATCTCAAGTGAAAAAGGTTAAAACACTCATCCCCAGCTTGCTAATATCTACGTTAGCAATGGCAACACAGTTAAGTCGCTTTGCATTAGTCGCTTTTCCATCGACTCTTTTGCTCAACTTTTGTATGGTTTTGTTTCCACTTGATCTGATTAGAACATGTAGAAATCAATTCAAAACACAGCAACATGAAAACTATTGTTTAAAAACAGAAAAAGATATTAAACACCTTACACAATCTCAATCGGAAGCTTTTACAATCGGTAGAAAAGCAGCCCAAAGTTACACAGCACATCTTGGAAGCTTTTTTTCTTGGTCTGCTTATCGATCTCCAAAAGCATTTTATGCTGGCTTTGCCGCGAGCGAAGGTCAAAACAAAGTGTTAATGTCGCGGATTAAAAAGAAATAACTTTTAAGAAAATCAGAGGAAGAGTTGCGACTCTCCCTCTGAAAGTCGTATTTTCAATTATGCGCCGACTGTAGTTTTTTCTTAGCTTGGGGCTCTATTTTATAATCGCCGCGAGAGAATAATCGTTCGATTAAACAGTAAAGAACAATAAATAAGTAGCGGCTGCCCATTTCACGTATTTTTAATTTAGAAACCCCTTCTTTGCGGTTATACCAAGCATTGGGGATCACGGCATATTGATAACCACGAATAATTGATTTTAAAGGTAATTCTACTGTTAAATTAAAATGATGTGCTAATAAGGGTTGCAATCCTGTTATCACATGCCGACGATAACATTTAAAAGCATTGGTAATATCATTATAACGAAACTGAAATAGAACTCTGATAAAATTATTGGCTAACCGGTTTAAGATTTTTTTATGTAGTGGATAGTCAACGGCTTTGCCACCTGGCATGAATCTTGAACCAAAAACGCAATCATAGCCCTCTTGTAGCTTACGATAAAATCTCACAATATCTTCAGGTGCATCAGAGCCATCGGCCATCACAATTACAACCGCATCGCCGGTAAATGCTTGTAACCCACAACGAACTGCTAAACCAAATCCATTGGGAGGTGCATTATTAATATAACGCAACGTTGGATGTTGATTCATCAATTGTTTGAGTGTCAATTCAGTATTGTCACTACTATTATCATTGATGACTAAAATTTCATGAGGAATATTGGCTTGATTTAAGCGTGCGATCAATGTTGGTAATAAATTTTGCAAATTGACCGCTTCATTGTGTGCAGGTATAACAACGGACAATTTATCAAGCACATTTTTATCATGCATATTCATAAGAGCTACCTTGGGTTTCTTTAATGGCATGATAAATTTCTGTTAAGGTGGTGATTAAATTATATTGAAAATCCCAATTAGGATAATCTTGTTTAAATTTACGCACATCGCTAACCCACCAAATATGATCACCAATGCGGTTATCATTGACATAATTCCACATTAATTCTTCACCACTGATTTCTTGGCAGAAACTAATGGCTTCCAGTACCGAACAATTATTTCCTGGCCCGCCCCCAAGATTATAAACAGCACCCGATTTAGGGGCTTCAATAAAATGCCACATGGCGGAAACTAAATCGAAACTATGAATATTATCGCGCACTTGCTTACCTTTATAACCGTAGATGCTATAAGGCTTATGCGTGATTGCACAGCGCATGAGATACGCTAAAAAACCATGTAATTTAGTACCAGAATGTGCAGGCCCTGTCAGACATCCACCGCGAAAACAGACGGTATTCATACCAAAATAGCGTCCATATTCTTGGACCATTAAATCAGCTGCCGCTTTAGAAACGCCAAAAAGACTATGTTTGTTCTGATCGATGCTCATATTTTCATCAATACCAAAACCATAATAAGGATGAAGCGTTGCAACTTCAAAACGTCTGGCGAGTTCTTCTAATGGTAGATTATTCGGGGTATCGCCGTAGACTTTGTTGGTGCTCAAATAGATAAACGTGGCATCTTTACAATGTTGACGAGTGAGTTCAAGTAAATTCAAAGTACCATTGGCATTCACCGTAAAATCAACATGAGGATTGGATGCTGCCCAATCATGCGAAGGCTGAGCTGCTGCATGAATAATCACGGCGATATCATTAGCGTAGTGCTTAAATATTTTTTCTAGAGTCGCATTATCGCGAATATCACAATCATAATGTTGATAACTGGGAACCTGACGTTTTAATGATTGCAGATTCCACTGCGTGCAAGCTTCTTCCCCAAAAAAGGATTTACGCATATTGTTATCGATACCAACAACTGACATTCCTTTGTCAGCCAAAAATTTCACGGCCTCTGATCCAATTAATCCTGCTGATCCGGTAATGATTGCTACTGCCACAATACGCTTCCTTTTTATCCATTGATCCTTTTATTATACTCAGTGCGCTCCAAGATGCGAAGCATGACTTAAAGGACGAACTTGTAGGGGTTTATGCCGTGAAAATGGGTGCAAGCATCGCTTTGTGCTCACACATCCAACGATCAATCTCTTCCACGATTTGCGGGATCTTGATTTGTGGTGCCCATTGAGTTTTCTGATTTACTTTGGTAATGTCAGTAACATAGTATGGGATATCAGCTTCACGTGTTTGCGGATCACAATCAATCTGACATTGCTTTCCTGTAATGTCAGACACAATGGCTGTTAACTCGCATAACGAAAGACTGTTCGCATAGCCGCCTCCCACATTGTACACCGCACCTTGATGATCTTCTGCTGAACACATTTGCCGCAACAAGAGCTGATACAAATCATTCACATGCAAGACATCTCGTACTTGCATACCTTCCCCACCAAATCCCATGTATTTAAGGCCGCCCCCAAAGACATGTCTTGCAACCCACAATGCCATAAACCCTTGATCGACTTTGCCCATTTGCCAAGGACCTGCCAGTACACCGCAACGATTAATGATGGCAGGAATACCATACATTTGGCTGTATTCATGAATCAATAATTCGCCACAAAGCTTGGTTGCCCCATAAAGAGAACGAAAACCTTCTATTGAAAAATGCTCCGCAATTCCCTTTGAACAAAGCCCGCTTACCGTTTCTTTCAGATCAAGTTCAAAGCGTTGGTTCTCTATTTTTAAGGGTAATGCTCTTAAAGCTTGAATGGGATAAACACGACTGGTCGATAGAAATGCCATCTTACCGCCGTATTGCCGCAAATATTCCAAGCAATTAATGAGCCCTAATAAATTGGTATTCATCAAATAAGCAGGGCTATCACCATATCCGGCATGAACACTAGGCTCAGCAGAGCATTCTATTAACCAATCAATTTCTTTAATTTTGGCAAGATCTTCGCTATTGCGCACATCACCATGCACAAATTCAACACCTTGTTCTCTTAATCGTGTGAGATTTAATTCACTTCCCCGACGACTCAAATTATCTAGACAAATAACATGACAATCTTGATGGTGTTGCTTAAAGGTAATTGCTAGGCTTGAGCCAACAAAGCCAGCACCGCCTGTGATTAATATTTTTTTCATACGGTTCCTTTGCGCGTAAAGACGGCATACCCCTCACAACTCTCTTGTCGCTTAAACGTTTGTAAACTGGCGCCATCAAATTCATCGGTGACAGGAGAAGGCAAAATGAGCGCATTAAAATATCCCTTCTCAATAAGGCCACCAATCCCGTTATCCTCAAAAGGGATCCCCATTTGTCGATCGCTCCAATAGTTATAAGCCAATACAAAGGTATGAGGGCTTGCGTTCATCCAAGGCAAAGCGCCATAGTGATTAATGACAAATACCGGTTGGGGTAACGTTGCAATGCAACTTTGTAATGCCGTCATTGAATGGTGTTGTGATGATAAAGCTTGCGACCGGTTTTGTAATATCACACTGCCAATCGCCCCTACCCATAGTAATCCTGCGATAGCGGTAGCTAGCGTTATCATTCTAGAAGGAATGACTATCAAACTAAGCGCTTTACCAATGAACAACGTTAAAAATAATAATGCAATAAAGTGATAATTTTCAGCGCTACCCACTTTGCTACTAGCAGGCAATAAAATCAGCGACCACACCATTAATCCTAAAATACTTAATTGAATGGCAGGATCTTGACGTAATTGGCGAGCATCATTTGCATTACGAATCGCAGCAATGAATACAGCCACGAAAATCAACCAGATTGGGAAAGTCTTTTTAAAAAACGCGAGCGTATTGCCAAGGAACACCGCGCTTGATAGCGGGATCGCGGTATTAACGAAAAAGAGCATATTACGGGCATTGGCAGATAACAAGGCAAAAGAGCAGGCATATAAGCTAACCAATAATAAACTAAATATCACGCAAGCAAACCATTGCCTACGCCATAGTAGTAACAATCCAATCGCCCCAGGCATCACAATGTTGATCTGCTTACAAGACCATGACAAGTAACAATATAATGCAGCCAATATCACCATGGGTAAGCGCTTTTGTGGAAAATAATGCAAAATGCAAGCGCCAGCACAAGCATCAAAAAACAATCCCAGCAAATCGGGTCTGACGGTCATCGACCAAAAGCCAATTAAAGGCCCATACCACAATAAAACACTTAAACTAAAAGCTAATTTTTGTTGCTGTAAAGAACGTAACAGCCGATAAGTCAGCACAAAACCTGCGCTCACAATGGCAAAAGTAATAAGTCGCCCAATGGTTGGGATCCAAGCATCATTTAAATGAAAAACATGTATGACAAAGGTGGTTAGCTTTCCGTAAAACGCATAGAAAAACCAATTAAAATACGTTGCGGTAAAAGGTAATTGATGAGGATCTGTGTATACCGGTAAACCATGGGCAACTTTGAAAAGCGCAAATAATGATTCCTCTTCAAAGCCACTGGTGATCACATGCATAGGAGCACTAAAAGAGAAAACTTGCGCGAATCTTAGGGCGACTAACAACAGTGCAACCCAAGCACCCAGATTCAGAAAAAAAGGGCCCAGTGAATCGATTTTGGATTTCATATTAAATTACTGCTGGTTTTATACCATAAGTGAAAACAAATGCTCTGAACAATGAAAGCCATTGCGCTCGGAAAAAAGTACGATCGAAGAAATTATAAATCGGTAATATACCTCTAGCAGCACCAGAAGCAACATAGCGAAAAGCCAGCCCATCGACAAAATGTGAAGCCGCTTCTAATCCAGCTTGCGTAAAAACAGACTGCACTTGCTTAGGAAGCACAGGACGCTCATTCTCAGTCACCCCTTTTGAGCTATAAAAAGGTGAACTGCGATCACGATAAAGATACATGAATGGATTTAATCGGTTTGGATCAAACGCAACATATTTGCCGTTAGGTTTTAAAACGCGGAAGACTTCTTCAGCACATCGTTTGGGATTCGGTAGATGATGTACCAAACAGCTTAAAATCACATAATCAACACTTTCGCTAGCAAAGGGTAAGGCTTCAACATCGGCTTGAACATAATCGATTGCAGGCGTTTGTTGCTTACCCAACCCTAACAATTTTTGGCTGAGATCTAGACCAACACAATGGTAACCACGGGCTTGTAGTAACTGGGTAAAGATCCCCGAACCACATCCCAGATCCAAAAGGCGTGCACCAGGCTCAAGCGCCAGCAGTGTTTCGAGAGTATGAATAATTTTATTATTCGCTTCATCCGTGAAGACATTGTACTCTTGCGAAGAAGCGAGGTTGTCAAAAAAAGCAACCTCTTTCTGCTTGTCCTGTTGCACGTTACACCTATTCCATTGATAACCCTTTCACAGCTGAATTTTACCCTCAGTCTGCGATAGGTAAGCTTCCCACTCCATTTGTTATGAGACTATCCAATTCAATTCTTTGCTGCAAAGGCAGCTAGATAGTTTTAAGCGCACCATTGAGTGCGCTCAATCATACGATGACAAACCTGCACGCACAATGGTGCATTACTGGAATTTTCGATATCGCGGCGCTTTAGGCTTATCGTGCACTCCATTGGGTTCAACAAAGGCATAGAAGTGCTCTTGCCCCGTGAGCCAACGCCCTGAAGCCTGTGTTTTATATCGCGTATACATTTCATGTGGCCATGCAGTATGATGGCCGCCGGTCATCTTACTGTTGGATAGTGTACTGAGCTGTTTTTTGTACTGCAGCGCTTTTCGCTTGTCCCCATTCTCTAGTGCCTTGTGCAATCTGTCTTTAAGATTGATTTTTTGACGACGCTGAGAAGGTAAATGATGATGAAGTGAATCAGGATATAAAATCACTTTATCATATCCTGGTGCTATTTTTTTACGTTCACCTAAGTAGGGAGAATGAGACTTATCTGCAGTACGCAAAACCGTATGCATTTTGTCTTTTGCTGGAATGGCATCGTACGTTTTCGCAACATCCATGACCCACTCACCATAAATCATAATCCCGTACAAGGCTTTTTCTAACACCCACCCAACGGATTTATCAAACAATGAAAAAATCGGTGGAACCCATAAACTCGTGAAACCAATACCCGCAGCAATTAACGCATTCAGCGGTGCAATGATACCCAGCAAGGCCAATGTGCCCAGTAATAATGTACCAAAAAAGAGTGTGCCTGCTGTGACGATTGCACGTCGGATACGTCGTTCGGGTTTAAAAAATAAATGAATAGAAGTGTTCATCAAATTGGAGAATGAACGATCACTATAAAGTTTAACCGGATATCCTTCTTGATGCAGTTCTTTAACTGCAAAGGCTGCAATCGCGCCACACAATGAATGGCCGTAACAGGTGATATTTTTAGGATCAACCCCTTTATCAAGTAGACGTTTTACTTGAAATTTATAATCACGAACCAGATCATGTTCATGATAAACCTGTCCTTTACTATGCCCCACATTGCGAAAATTAAAGCTAATAATTTTCTTATTCAGATTTAGAGCATCATTTGCAAGTCTTGGTAAAAAGAATTCATAACAATCGCTTCGTCCCCAACCATAGATCACATATTGTTTTGCTGCTTTATTTTGGGGAGCATACAATTCAACGGTATCAAGTTGTGAACCATCCTCGGTTGTGAAGAATTGCCGTGAGATTTCAATGGCTTTTTCAGGGGCTTTCTTTTTATATTCCGTATTTTTGGCAACAAAATCGGGCCAAATATTATTTAATTGTTTAATTCGGGCTTGGGAATAATGGAGTTTGGACCAAAGCCAACGTAACCCTTTTAATTCACCGATTGGGAGCAATTGGGCTCGCAAAACGAATTTACCAACAACCAACCCAGCAAGTTTTTTGAGCCAATTCATCTATTTCACCCCTTGAATTCGAGTGTAATTCAACGTTTTGGAAGTGGATGTTATCATGCTTTGATGAAGTTGAATATCCATCCAGTTCTGAAGAATGTAAGTTTGCTAAAATCGAAAGAAGGGTATTTTAATGATTATTATTTACTTCATCAACTCAGAAAGAGGTGCTACTCGATAATAAGTTATTTATCATCATTATTTTTAGAATTATCTTTGACTCGGTTCTTACGCTTTAATCTATCGTGAATGAGATTGTAACCTCCTTCACCTTGCGTTAAACAACGTGCGACTCGCCCAATTGTAGTGACACTCACCCCAGTTTGCTCATGAATCGTGCGATAAGGAATGCCCTGCTCAATCAGAGGCACAACCCGCCAACGATCGGCCATGGATTGACGCTCTGTTGGCGTGCATAAATCTTCAAAAAACCTTTTTGCCTCGTCAATATCGCGAATAGCAACAATGGCTTCATAAAGTTGATGCTCAGAGATTTCTGTTTCACTACTATCAGTATCGGTATGTCGTGTTTTCATAAAGCACTCATTCGTATCAACGCGCTATGACAGCGCGATGCAACCTTTATAACGTAGGCTCTAAAAGCTGTCAAAAAGCATTTAAAAGTGGAAGCTAGATAGCTATACTGCGCACTTCTTAAATGCCTTACTAAGGAGCGCTTATGCTTAGCGGCCCCAATATTCAAGATTGCCCTAGTGAATACAGTGAAAAACGCGTTTACTTGCAACAACATTTTCCTCAATGGTTTATCGATAGTGAATTTAGCGCTCAAGGCTTCTTGGCGTGGGCTAATACCCAAACCTCGTCAGAACGAAATAAATGGTTACGTGAATTAACGATTGATGAGATGACACAAGTGCTTAATCATTATCATATTTGGAGTACGATTTTTTTTGCTCGGCATTCTCAAAGCCACAAAATGCTTCGTGCAAATTTAACTCAATTCCTACCATTTTGGCTTGAGGACGATAAATTTGATCGTATTGGTTTTGATGCTTGGTATCAACGAGCCAATTTTATGGATAAAGAAATTGTTTTTCCGCTTTTAACGCTTGAAGAACAAAAACCCATTCTTCAGCAATGGGCTTTGCGAAATGAACTGCAGAAATCTCGACCACCCTGTGAAGATGGCGATACACTGTCATACAAACATTTTAGCCCCACAAAGGGAAGAACTGTTTCTAAATGATGTGTACTTGCAAGCGTTTTTTAAACTTTTTATAAAAGACGCTTGCCATTCATCTGCCTACAATGTTAGATTGTCAACTTTCTTTTAAGCAGTAGGAAGATGTTGTGACGCTTATCATTGATTCCCAAATTAACCCTATTTCACTCCTTTGTTCCAGGTTATCTACTTTGGGATTTGATGTATTCACCAAAATGCACATGCTGCGCGAAGCCCTTGGCATCGATAATTTAGATGAAAACAAATTACGCAATGTTCTAACCTGCGAAGAGAAACGTTTAAAACAGTTTGCAACTCACTTTTCGCATGATCAACACCTAATGAATCTCCAATCTTTATTAATAGGTGCTTTAAAACATTTATTACTGAATTTATCCAACGAGGCGACTTCTGCTGATGAATTTCGTCGCCAATTATCAAGAATTGCCGTCATTTCCCATGAAATTGATACAGCACTTGCTAAGGCGAAGCGTAAATTACGCCTTGATATTGAAACCATGAATATTAAACGCCTCATTGAAGAAAACTTGTTGACGCTTGCTGCTGATAAAACAAAAGCCGTAGAGAAATTACGTCAATATCATCCTGCTTATCCTTTAGAAAATTTATGGTATTCTTGGTTTGAAGAAAAAAAGAAAGCCTTTTTTGCAGAGCTTCGATGGATTGAATCGCATGCTCGCAATGCCTATACCCGATTGTATCAATATCAGCTACATATTCTGCGTTGCTGCGTCAAAGCGAATGTCGATGCCAGAGTCAAAGCGCTGATCGATGAAAAGGTTAAAGCCAAAACAGAAGTAAAACTAAAGCAAATTATTGCTAAAATGACCGGCAATCAAGAACAGCAACAAGCTATTTTTGAACAAGCGGTAAAGAAGCTGCACTACACCCCTTCTCTTAAACCCAGATTAAGATAATCTGCAGTAACGCCTGAAAATCAGCTGATTTTCAGGCGTTACTTTTCTTTAACTCAATGAATCTCTTTTCTCAAGATAGGCATCAATGCACCAGTTGTGTTCGAATGTTAGACCGCTTAGAGGCATTAGCGGCTCGGCGGTCTTCAAAAAGCTTGATTTGGTTGATATAAGAAATTCATTCAACTAACATTTTTGTCTTTATAAAAGTCGTTAGGACGTGGAGAAGAGAATGAAAATCCCTTTTACTAATATTGAAATTACCCGCAATGAACAAATCGGTCTTGCCGCTGGTGGAATCGCTGCCGCAGGTTTAGGTTGGGCTGCCTTCTCATTAGGTTTTGGTTCAGCACCCATTAATTGGTTGACTGGAATTGCAACCCCATTAGCAACAACTGCTATTACCGCAACTGCTGCGGGTATTGCTTATGGCGCTAAAAAAGCAGCCGATTATGTGTTAGGTACAGCTTCAGATACAATTGAAAGCTATGCGGCTTCACATCCTGAATCTCGTTTAGGTCGTTGGACAGAATACACTCCCGATAAAGCTGATAGAAATAATTATGATCATGTTCTACCACCTGCCGCGTTCAATATGCCTGGCGATATGCGACTCACCAAAGCAGGTACATTCCATAAAACCGATGTTAGACAGTTGTGTAAAGATTTAAAGCATACCTCTGTTGACTCATTCACCACCCCTACGCTCACCAGTTCAGAAAAACCGGTACAGTACACTCTGCCAGCAATGAATCAACAAGAAATTGAAAAGATTCCACACCATACCACACGCAGTGGAAAACGCTTCTAATTCTACAAGGGGCCTTTATTACCCAATAAAGGCCTCCACGACCTACCCCTAAAGACTCTCTCACAAATAAATTGAACTTTATCTCTTCAAGATATACCTAAACACTAAATTGAAACCACTCAAGGAAACGACGCAATGCCTGACTACGCACAAGCTGGGGCTTATCGTAACAATTGCGCTTTTCATTGCATGACTCATACTTTATTTAATATGAGTGATGAGAAATTGCACGATCTTTTTAATAAGAATCCAATTTTCACCGATTTACTAATCAAATTTTATGACTATTATGAATTAGGACAGAATTATGATGTTGATGATTTTTTGTCTTTAGTGAATCGCTTTTCACACCCTGAAGATAAAGAAATTGCATTTGGTGAGGTAATGAGAAAGCTCCTACGAGAAATGATAGACAATTCTCCTGATTCCTCTCCTGCACATAAAGAAGAACTCAAAGCAGGCAATCTTATCTCCGATGAATTAGTCGGAAAATTAGCCAATGCAATGGGAGCCTCCTTGACTATTCATCTAACCGATGAAGCACCCGATTTTGATGTTAAATTTCCAATAGCGCACCCACAATGGGAAGTGAATCTTTATCATACTGAACGAGGCGGTGGTCATTACAATTTTTCTTACAAAGAACCTTTTTTTAACCAATTCCATAATGAACAGTATTCAGCTTACGATGAATACAGTCAACGTCATCCGCGGGGTGCTTCATTATTATATGAAGCGGAAAATGTTGTCGGCGTAAAAGAACAAGAACAGTCAATTAAAAATATTATACAGAATGAATATAAATCAGTTATCGACAGAAGATACAGCAATAGGAATAGCCCCGGTTAAAAATGAGGGTAGATATCCTTCATTATTTTCAATAATCGTCAGATTAGGAGGCAACGATATTTTGGACTCTTCTTCGGTATCTAAGCCTAAAATGATCATGGAAGACATTTTCGCAAGATTATCTGCGTAATGTTTTGCGACATCTTGTTGTAAGCTTTCTGGCGATTTCTGTTTAAAGGGTTTCATCAATCCACCTATACAACTTTATTGATTACAACAAAAATTAAATACAGTGATCGTGATAATGAAATGACAAACGCTTCATCACATTAGTTCAGGTTTATTAGGTATAATGAGGAAATGCACGCTAATCTTGCATCTTCACATGGTGCGGTATATACAATACGCTCAACTTATGTTATAAAACCAGCCCTAATTTCCTAACAAATATAAGCAATTTGGAGATAATTCAAATGAAAGAACTCAATTTTTCTGAAGTTAACAGTGTCAGTGGTGGCATGAGTAATCTCAGCACATTTCTCTTATCAACGGGCGTTGGTACAGGCATGGGAGCATTAGCAGGATTTGGTTTTTCTAGCGGCGGCCTCACTTATCCTATACTCGGCGGTGTTTTGGGTGGTATGGCAGGCAGCACCTTCGGCTTAGTTATTGTATTTGGTGCAGCAGCAATTAAATTTGCGACAGCTGAAATTTCCATTTAATTTTGCTTATTCTAAGCACGCCCTATATAAGCATAGTTAAAGTTTTTCCTACACTCTAAATCTATTCATCCAAATTTCAGTTTCCTGAGATTTGGATTTTCCATTCGAACTTCAAAATACTTTTCAAAAATCATTGGGCGTGCTAAATCTTTGCTTTATATTTGATAACACTCCAGCATAAAATCATATTTTTCCAAATCAATTACTCCATCAATAACATACGGCTGTAATGTTTTAGCTTGTTCAGCATTAATAGGATAACAGTCTATTAAATCCCTTACACCATAATCTGGATCATTGGGAGAAATATTATATAATTTCTGCAAAAATTCTAAATTTAAGGGTTTTAATCTATATTCAACCTCAAGATGAAGTTCACCATCTGCATCAGGAATTTTACTATATCCAATTACTACTCTGACAATACCTTGAACATCCATTACCATATCAAAATCTCTCATAAATATTTTTTAATGCTTCTATTTTTTTCTGTATTCTTAATAATTTCACTTGAAAGAATGGATTCCGGTATCCGACTGAGATATCCCCACGAAATTTTTTCGTCATTGCGAGCAAAAGACGCAGGTATAATTCTAGATTCTCCTTTTCACAGACTAAATGCAAAGGGCTTACTTGATATTGATTTTCTAAATAAATGTCCTCCTCTTCAGTGATTAACTTTTTTGCTTTAACCGTCTCTCCTTTTCTAATGACAATATGTAAATCACTATCTTGATCAATTTTATCAATACAAGGGAGTAACTTTTCAATTTCACCATCCCAATTTCTTGTATCTGTCATCTCTTTAGGTAAGCGTTGATAATACTTCAAAAAATCTGCTACAAAAGCTGTGCCATACATTCTTAATGATTTATCTAAAATATAATTACGCGTATTGGGTTTGAAGTAATAGATAGTCAAAAGCATTGAAAGATCTTTTTGCGAAATAACCTCATCAATACAATTATAGAAACCATTATCTGGATCTCTTTTGTCAGCTTGACTTTGACAAATTTTAGCAACTTGATTGTAAACTCTAAGCTGTAATGCTTTATGAAGCAAAGGGGCAGTAAATTGTTTGGTATCACATAAAAGTCCCGCCCTACCTGCTTGTCGTAAGGCTTCATAACTATGATGACCTAATTGTCGATAACCATTCTTCCACAATAATTGCTGACGGAATGCTTCACTCATTGAATCCGTGAGTGGTTGCCAATGATGATTTGAACAAATCACATCCAGGATATCTAAGGATGCTTCTCCTTCAAAGCCTTTACAGGTATGATTTATTGGATTAAAACTTAGCGAGTTATCAGCTGCACTTTCATAAATATTAAATTCTATCTCTAATGCATCACAAAGATGCGACATTTCCTCTGCGGTTAACATTAATGCATGATGAATCACTTGTTTATGTTGATGGCAGTACTGTATGTAACCTATTTGCTGCCAATAGGCTTGTAATGCATTCTCTTGAAAAATATCACGCTCTTTATCAATACGCCTAACCGCACGCACCCTCCAATAGCTTGCTCTGGCAAATTCAAAAAAGGCTTTATTCGTTTGATAAATATTTGCATATTCATCAGTAAGGTTGGGCTGCTCTTCTAAGACATAATGACGAAGCCCAGCAACAAAGGTGTGAAACAGTGTATTTCGATACTCATCTTGAGAGAGTAATCTTTCACTTAAGATTAATCGTAAGGGCCCTATCCATAACTTTTGTTGATCTTCGGGATGTTGATAAAGTTGTAATAAATTTCTCAGTTGAAGCCAATTAAGTTCGGTTACTTGGTAGATAGTTGAAAACGCACTTAGCATGAGATTGAGTGCTTGTTGATTGAGCGGATTTCGCTTCATCGGAGCCAAGATATTTTGCGTGAGGACGTGACTCAAAGCGGCAAGACCGCAACTATTTTCCCATGGTGTTGTGTTTAACAAAAACTTCATACAACTTCCTTATACTGCGACTACATTGTATTTTGAACAGCATAGGGAAGAAGTAGCAAAGCAAGAAATGAGTTTGTGATAGCCAATATAAAATCCCTTTTTTTAATCGGCTTCAAGTTCTATCCCTTAAACGCATCACTACTCCTAAGCTCCCTGATGCTGCGCGGCATTATTCAAAACTATCCTGCAAAATGCAACCAAAAAATATCTAATTTATTCAGAATATTTGCGTGTACTTACGTCCATCGCTTTAGGATGATAAGGAGAACCTATTTAGTTAAATTAGTGTCTAAGCAGAAAATGAGAAAAAATGAACGGGGCGGCGGTCATGGTTGGGAAATATAATTTATTCAATTTAATGGGTTCTGAACCTGAATCTAAATTGAAACATATTTTGGCAACCGTTGATATTGACTATCAACAATACTTTCCAGCAGGTGCTAGTCACGAAGCTTCCAAAGAAGCCGTTCTTACCCATATTTTAAGCTCGCTACACACATCAAAAAAAATTATTACTTTCAAGCATTTAATTGAAAGTAATTTTGCAACTGATCAAAATGTGATACAAGAACAAAATCTTGAAAAAAACATCGAACAAATAAGAATCATAGCCGTTATTACCAAAAAATTACTAAATACGATATTAGAAGAAGCTATCAATAATTATTTAACGCAAGAACAAATTAAACATCTTACCCTTGCCCTGCATGAATTTATGGCTCGTTATCATAGGGAAAAAGATGACAGATTAAAAGTCGCTTATGAATCTGAAATTCAACGCATTATGTCTGATCAAATATATCAAAAAAACCTAGAACGTATTCAACAAGGGTACCTTGAGCGAATAAAAGAACATGACAATAAAATAGATCATATTCACAATCGAATTAAAGATATTAAAGAACAAAAGCAAACCATTGTTAATGAGACGATTACGAAAGTAGGCAATGAATTAGCAGATCATACTGCTAAAGATTCTGACCTCCTGGTATACCAAGATGTTATCTCTGCTGAAAATAGAGATGCCTTTCTAAAAGATTTCTTGCTTGCATACTACCAAGCAGAAAAAGAAGAGCTCAGAAAATACACGGAAATGGATAAAGCTGATCAGGCTAAAGTTTCCGTGCAGCTACCCTCTCTGATTAATTATCATCTTGCACGCAATAATAACAAAAACATTCATGAGCTTGCAAAAAAAGAGCCTGACTTTGAAAAGATATTTATTGATGTCGCTTTAAAACATAATGCTAAATTGCATTTAATGACCCATGAACAAATTAAAGATGAAGCTTCATTGTTAGCAGGAAAATTTAAACCTATCGCACAACAAATGATTCACGACAAGAAAGAAAAGATAATGCTACAACATGAACATGCCCATATTGAAAAAGCAAAACAACATGAAATATCACAATTTGCAATGCTTCAAGACAAATTAGGCATGCCTGCCGATGCCAAATTTAACAAAACACCTGCATCACTTGAATTTGATGATTTTCTATCGACCGTTGAAATAAAACCTAAAATGGCAATGAGGTAATCTTATGGCAACACCTACTCAAAATCCTGCATTCTATAAAGATTATACCTCTACCGAGATCCGTAAGTTTGAAACTATTCTTAAATTGATCCACTCACCACAGCCCAATGTCGCCTTAGCTAAAAAAATGGTAACGGATTTTGAAGATAATCGCGAATTGCAGCGATTTAAAGATTTCAAAGTGTCTTTTGAAAATGCCTTACAAATGTCGCAGAAAAACCTTGCTCAATATGAACAATCTCAAAAGATGTTAAAACAGCAAGAAACACAGCTTCAAGATAAAAAACAATCCCTGATACAACAACACTCCCAAAAAATAGGAGACAGTATCAAGGATCGTAAAATTTCATCTGAAAATACGCACGACAAATCCTCTACTCAAAGGCGGCTTCGCTAAATTCAACGAACTTTTACCGAACGACCTGTCATTGAATGAATAGATTGAAATGTGATTTCTCTTGATTCATCTATGCTTTGTTTTCTTTGCTTAATGCTTTGTGTCAGCATTGTTTTGTTTTTTGTTAATGAATCAATCTTCGATGATTTCTGACGTTCTTTAAGCAATGCTAAAAGACCATCAGCATATAATGTAAACCGTTCATATTTTTTTTGGTTATTATTTAAGGCTTCTAATACCGCATCAGCATCGCGATTTGCAGCATATTCGAGAAAGAGGGGATTAAATTCGGTTTTTTCTGATTGAGTAAAAACGATAGGTCCTTTTGTCATCTCAAACTCCAACTTCTACTACGATATAGCAACTGCTTAGAATAACACCTTGCAGCAACTATATGTTGACAAACTAAAAAAGCAAGTCAGATTCTACTTGCTTTTCCTGCTTTGTCAATTATTGTTGAGATGTTCAGGATTTTTGTTGGTTTCCAACTTATTTTTTCAATTTTAAGTTATTAACTAAAGTAACATGGTCATTCGATATCTGTTCAAGCATGGTTTCATCAAACTCACTTAATAAAGAAGTGAGATCTTCCCTCTCGAGATTGGTGAGTACTTTTTTACGATCCGCTTTTGTTACCAACTCACTGATTTGCTGTTCGCATTCTTTAAGCTTCTTTTTTTCTTTTTCAATTTCGATGGTTTGTTTTCGAGTCAAAGCTAAATGCTTTGATAAGGAAGTTTTAACCAGCTCATTGTTTTCAAAGTCTTCTAAGTGCTTCTGACAAACTTCATCTTCAGCTGCTATATTGACATAGCGATTTTTGGTTTTTTCACCTAACACTTTGACTTTCTGTAAAGCCGATGATTTTATTCTATCTTTATCATCATACCATTTTTGCAAAATCGGACGATAAGCAGCCTCAACGCGATAGCGCACTAGCATGCTATCCATTTTCCGCTCTTGCTTTATATCGTTATGCTGAATTTCTGATTGAATTTTGATATCAACCGTTGTGGTTTGAACGATTTCATCTTCCCTTATTTTTATATATTCTTTTATAAATAAGCTCTGATTTTCAGAAGTCATACCTTTAAAAAATATCAAGGGATACCGCCTCATTTCGATTAGAGATTGAATTAAATTTGATGTGTGAAATCTTCTAGAGTCAACGATCATCGACTGACAATGTAGTATTATTTTTACACTATTTTCACGCAATTGTATTAATGCATGAATTTGATGAATTAAATGAATACCATGGTGCAATCCCTTTCTTTGACTTGGGGTATCTATTGGATGGCATGATTCTGAAATAAATATTGTTTTAAAACGTTTTGCGGCATGGTAGCGTCTATTGGCAATCTTACCTTCGATAATGTGTTTACTCATCTGATGCTTTATCAGACTATCTATCAAATGCTCAAGGGTTGCCTTCAGCTTATCTTTACGAATCAACTTGGCAAAATAGCTTTCCTTATTTAGTATGAAATCTTGATTAAACTGCTCAAGTTCATGCTTCTCTACTTGCTCAATATTTTTATAAACGGTGAGTTTTTCAAGTTCACTAAGTAAATCTGTAACATTACGCAAGATATCGTCCTGGGGCATTTGTCGCTCATTCAGTTTAAATAGCGTCATCAGCACAACTTCTTGCGTTCGCTCTTGGCTGAGACAACTATTTTTGAGTTGTTCATTGCTCATTCGCACAGCTTTACTACTCCACCATTTGAACTCATCAGGAAGGATTTGTCATGTATATAAAACGTTATAGGTCAAAAATTGTTATTTGGCAGGGAAATTGAAAGAAAAATCAATTAAGTGTAATTACACACTTATATTTACAGAGAGTAAATTATCAGTTAGTCCAGCTATCCTGTACTTTTATCGATTAAATGGCTGATCTCATTATCGCTAGCACCTTGATACGCTAAACTCCGCGAATTCAATTAGACAACACAGAATCATGAGTACAACAGGCATCTCACAAAACAGCACCATCTTGAGCCCTAGGGACTCTCATTGCCATCATAAACTACCCTTTTATGAACGATTACGTCATTTCATTATCCCATTGCAAGCTCGAGCAAGCCTTTACATTAATCAATTAAATGCGCTTTTTGCAAATTTAGATGTTGATACTTTACGAAGCCCTCGTGACTTGACACAATTATTTGTATTTGCGCATATCGAAATTGATTTAGCTTCCATCAAGAGTAAGCAAAAGCAGTTACTTAATATTTTTTCGATTTTATTTGAAATACCGGCTATTAAAACAATTGCTAGCCAGGTTTTTCATGGACAACCATCCAAAGTATTATTTGTCAGTGATGATGAACTCTTTTCGGAAGGTGATTGCAATTATCAAAGCAGAATAATCCGCATTGCAAGCAATATAAGCATTTACGACATCATCTCTACGATGTTATTTGAATTTTGCAATGCTGCAAACACTTCTTTAGCAGTCGTATCGGTGAAACGTTTTCAAACAGCTGATGATTATGCACTCGCTATGGAAAGAGCCGAATATTTAACTTATAACCGACACATTCACTTGCTCGTTATTTTGCAACGTCAGGAATCATTTGTGAAGGTGCTAGAAACAAATGGCGAAGATCCAGACAAGATACAACGTGAAATTAATCGTTCATATCTTTCATTCTCCGAATATTGGCGCGGCGCAAATGATAGCCGTATTAAAGGTTATAGCCATAGTGAATATTATCGAATTCACTACAGGCAATTGCAAGAACTCAATCACATTTTTCATAAAAAAGATAATAAGCCCAGCCATTCTTCACAGCTGATTATTCATCAGCCTGTTATGTTAACAAGCAACCATGAAAAAAAACGACTAGGATTAAATGATTTGTTTCCTATTTTTTCATCGACAATGGCGAAAGATTTTTTACAAGCAATTCTGAAAAATGCCAATGCTATAAAAATACTCAATAGTTATCAAAAATCGATTGCACAACATCTTGCAAAACATGTGACTGAAAAAAATTTGCAAAAATTTAAAGCACTCAATCAGGCATCACAAGCGTACTTTTTATCGCAATATGCCATCCTTAATAGTCATCTTATCGAAATGCCACCTAAAATCTCTGCTGTGAAGACCACATCGTCGCTTTAATAGCCACATTTGTCTGTTTTTATTGTAATTTACTTCTTTTAAGTTTCACGGTGAAATAACATGCTCGAACATTTACAACTTAATATTTACAATTTAGGCAAATGATCATGCCAAGCAACATACTATTATCCACTGAACAAACACTTTTTTGTAAAATACGAGATAAAATAAGTAACCATGATCATTCTGGACTCTATCATGAGCTGCTTTATCAAGGCGGTTCTTTATTGGTAAATAAACTTACTGACGATCATGAAAGTTTATTACTGTATGCCATTATTTCAGGAAATGAAATAGCATTTGATTTACTCGTTGTATTTGGCTTCAAATTAGAGCCAAACAGTTCACAGTTGATTGTAGAACAATTAAATCAATCAACCGTACAACTCTCTGAAAAAATTTACGACCGAATGCTAGCACTTGCTTCGTCTTCCTATATCGTGAATGAAGAAGCTTTGCCTAAATTTTACCCACCCATGATAGTGGATGAGAGTGATACATTTACGTTTAATACCCTGCAATCTGATTTAACTTCATTAGGTGAAACAAAGTATATTTTTAAACGGTTATTTTCCGCACTATTCGAAACAGAAGAATTTTCTGCGTTGGTAACAGAAGCTTTTAATGGTCAACGTTTTAATGTACAAATCGTTAATCCTGATTATCTCTATTCTGAGGGAGATTGCTGCCATTATACTAAAACCATTCGTCTTGCTAATAATCAATCTTTATATAGTTTTATAACCACTTTGATTTTTGAACTCTGTAATGCCGCGAATACCAATCTTGCAACTCAAACATTTGCAGGTTCTTGCAACGCAGATGATTTTGCTTACAACATGGAACAAGCTGAATATTTATCTTATGAGCGCTATACTCGTTTACTACCAACGCTGCGTTCCAATTTGAGTCTTGCTTCTTTACTATGGCGTCATAACATTGATTTTACAGCAACGGTGAACAATGAAATTGTTAATTCGTATGCATCATTTGACAGTTACTGGAATTCAGTCAATGAAAATCATGGCAAGGAATATAGTCATAGCGAATCTTATCGAAGAGATTTTCGATATTATCAGCAACTCAATCACCATTTAACAAGCATGGCAGAACCGCATACCTCCCTTGAAACATGCCCTTCAATTGATATCGAAAATACCTTTACCCCTGGATATCTTGCCGCTATACAACCCATACCTGATACTATTGAACAGTATTTCACCTCTGATGCGGCAAAATCATTCTTATTATTATTGACTCAAAATCCAATGGCCTCTGAAATTCTTGGATTATATCAACCAGCTATTGCACAATCTCTCGCAAGACAATTCAACGAAGCAAAATTATTAGCTTTTAGCAAAATGAATCCGGCAACGCAGACTGATTTTATTCTACGCTTTGCCAAAGCGAATAAGCAAGAAATCGAAATGCCTAATCGTTCACTCGGTTGCAAAGCAGCATAAGCTCTTGAGCCTGGCAATCGTATCCGCACACAGGTGAATAGCTGCTATGATAATATGAGATACTTTGGGATAGCTCGAACTTATGACACGTAAATTCTTGTTATTCATTGGCACCTTACTCCTGATCATCATAAATAATCAAACGGTTGCTGATGATGTAATTAAATACACTGCTAAAATAAATAGCCGTATTGGCCCCATCGCCGTTCCTAAAGGATCAAAGCCCTTTATTGTTTTTGATGAAAAATACAATCCTGTCATTTATTTTGATGAACAACCCTATCAAGATAAATCAATGCGCTGCGATCCCACTATGTCAGAATACTATTACTTCCCGGTCTTTCCACGCATTTTTTATTCACCCTGCCCTTCGCGCACCCTAATTGCCAAAAATAACAATGATATTATTTGGAAATATCCTTTAGATGAATATGAAGGTGAGCCTATCGGTTATTCAACCAATGGCATTATTTTACATTCATTTGCAAAAGCGAAAATCGATATATTAGATTTTGAAACGGGTAAAATTCTGCAAACGGTTTCAACCGATACGATTAAATGCAGTGAATATCCAGGCACTGCATACTATGACAAACTCAATCACTTACTCTATGTTTATTGCAAAGAAGGCGCCTTAAAATCTTACGATGTGCAAAAAAATGAAGTTGCAACGGTTTTTGAGCCGGATAAGCAATTCTTAAGCAAAGTTTCTATTGATATGAATAATATGAAAATAGACTCCAGTGGTCGATATATTATTTTCTCAGAAACAATGCCATCACGATTATCAAGCTGGGGCGGCATTGCTGTCTACGATCTGCTCAATAAAGAAGTTATTTATCGCGAAAAAATTTATTCTTGGCCTTGGCATGTTGATGTCGCCATAGGAAAAAATAAAGATTTTGCTATTGCTTATCGTTGCAATGAAGGCGAAATCGATAAAGTATGTGGAAATTATTATTCAATCATCGCTAAATAAATAAATCTTCAGCACTCATTATTCAAACACTGATTAAGCACAACGTGCTTTCTCTCTAAGTTATCAAAGAACGTCTATATTATTAGAGCGTGAAACCACTTGGAGTAATCAATGATAATATGCATTATTTGTATCTCGCTTTCGCCATCATCGGAGAAGTCGTTGCAATCAATGCTTTGAAAGCATCTGATGAATTTACCAAGCTGGTTCCCGTTACAATAGGGGTTCTTGGCTACATATGCACGTTTTATTTCTTAGTTTTAGCATTACGTGTTATCCCTATTGGTATCGCTTATGCCATTTGGGCAGGAGTGGGCATCATTTTCATTGCAGCTGCTGCCTATTTCATTCATCAGCAATCACTCGATTTCCCTGCCATTATTGGCATTACCCTCATTATTTTAGGTGTTGTTGTTATCCAATTGTTTTCAAACACAACCCATAATGTAGGATAAATCACAAAAATTTGCTATTATCCCGCTCTTGTAGCAGTGAGGTAATAGCATGTTAACTTTTGAAGTCAGCCCCAAAGAACAACAAGCGTTAGATAGCATTAATAAATTAGTTCATCTGTGGAATCCTCCGACAACCGCCCCAGCAGGCAACCTCACTGCTATTATTGCTGCAAGCATTGATACTCACGAGTCATTTATCAATGCTTTAGTTCGTTTAAAAATCGCCTTACCTCATTTGGGCAATGTCGTCAAAAATCGTTTAAGTCATCTTAACACTGTACCGGCTAAGAACTTACAAGAACTCTATCAACTTGGCCAAGCTTATCAAGGATTGCGTGTTTTATTACAAGCAACTCATGATGTTCTGGAAGATAAATTTTCTCTTTTAAACAATCACCCACTTGAATCATCAGCAAAAAATGCGCTCGATATTTTATCCAAATTACAAGAAACTGTAAAAGCCAAACAATTTTCCGCATTAAAAACAATGATTGAAGGCTTTCGAATGCAAATCGTAGAAAATGTTCCCACCTTTACTACAATCAGAAGAGTTATTAATAAACAAATCGTCCTCAAGAATTTTGAATATCAAGGCTCGCATTATGCATTGGCTGCTCAGTTAAAAACCCAAGAAAATTTTTCCGTTTTAGCGACACCTCGTTTTGCCGATCTCTGTACATTCACTTTTTTTGCTAATGGTAACATGATTCCTATTAACTTAAGTGTTTACCCTCGCTATCCTTCCAAGAATGACAAACCTATTCCCTTCACGATCTTTCAAACCTGCGATGATGGGGCATCACAGCGCTTTCTGCAAAGCACATTGGTACAATCACAAGGTCACTTAAAGTATCAAGCGCCACAATTGGCAAGCGTATTAATGGGACCTTATGCTGAACTCAAATATACCCAAGTACTACCCTTATATTTTCAAACGATGGTTGAAATTGCCAAAAATCATCATTGTTATGAAATTGCTTTATATATTCCCTATGATTTTATCGATATAGCCTATGCTTTTGGCTTTTATAGCCAGAATTTCGTTGAGCAACAGCAATGCGAAAAGCGGGTTAAAATGCACTTTGCGACTGGAAATCTGCCTCCACTGTTACCGGCCACACTCAATCAATATGTTGAGGATATTGAATTATTACGTCCCGTTTACTTCCCAATCAGTGGTTTTGATTCTCGCCCTATTTATCTTAACGGTCAAACACAAACAACCACCTATAAGAAATTATGTAAGACACTTTCATTATTAGATGACCGTCCCTTTAATAGTGTGTTACCTGATCCTTATGGATTCATGGCAAAACCCTTTGTATCTGCTTTTCATGCAATCAGACAAAGAGAACAAACGGGACGTCCTATTAAAACTGTCACTAGCACCTATTGCAAAGAGCCATTAGATATTAACTTGATAAAACAAGAAGAAAGTTTAGCGTCTATTGGAGAAGTCAGTGTTAAAGCGTTTACGAATAAAGCAACGATATTGAGAGTATTAAAATAATGAATAATCTCAATGTATGATGACTTGTTTCGTTGACAACGCACTTACTTTATCGCCAGGCAAAATAATGCCAACTAAATTTAAAGGATCGACTGCGGCAATCGATAAAGTGAGGCTACTTGTTACTTCATTCTTTCTCGCTCGTAAAGAGGTAACCGCATAGGGTAACGCAAATTGCTCTCCTAAAAATCCATCAACAAATCGTCCTCCCCTGACTTCTCCCTTTTCTTCCATGCGTCTAAAGGTTAACAACAATTCACGCCAACGGGGAATATTTCTTTCTCGAACCAGTAAATCACGAAAAACCACACCATAACGATTTAACAACATCCAACAAGTTGCTTCTAGCCTCACGGCTGATTCTTCAAGTGCATGGGGAGCTAAAATTGACCATCTCCCTGTACTATAACGCATTTGCATCCGACGTCGCCTTTGATCAGAGCGTCGTTTGGGATCAATTAAAGCGCGCAAATTATCAAAACCATCAGCGGTAATACGTCCTAATGCCACCAGCTCCCACAAGCCTGATTCCACTTCCGCTTGTAATCGAGCAACCCCTCGAACAATATCAGCAAAAAAACTGGCGCCTTTTTGTTGCAAATAACGATAGATAAGATCCGCAACAAAGCTTACACCAAGCATTTCTGTTTCTTGATTCACAGCAGGTAACATCCAATCCATTTCCTCACGCACAAAAAAAGTGATTGGTGCAATACTTCTGGGTAGCATTGACTTATTCTCAACCGGGGATAAACGTCCCCAGCCAACGGCACCGCCTAAGCAGAATCTATCTAACCATGCTGGATCATAATCTAGCACTCTTTTTGCATAAATCTGTTTTTCCCAGGCATTAGCCGGTGCTTCAAATCCTTGTAATTGGTTTATGATCTGAAATAGCCCTTGCTCACCCACCAACTGGGTACCAGGCGCTATATGTTGCCATTCCAGTAACCAATGCATAAACTGCAAAGCAGTAACCGGTTGAATAGCTTCTCGCAACTGCGTTATCGTCATGCGATGAATTCTCGACAATAACCGTCTTTCACACCACTCTAAGTCTGTGATTTGTGTTCTAAACTGCCCACGTAAAATCAATCCACTAGTTTCTAATGCAACTAAAGCTATCTCAATATCATTGGATTCTAAATGAAGTTTTTGTTGAAGTTCTCGATTCGTCGTTGGCCCAAGATGAAATACCCAACCTTTTATCATTTCAAGAATAACCGCTTCTCTTGAAGGAACGATCTTTTCAATTCGTTTTAAAGCTGTCTTCATTTGGGCTTGTGGATAAACTGTTAAGAAAGATTCTATTTTCTCAGCACAAACCCATAGAGATTGATTATGACTGATTGCTTGCGTTGCTCTGCCTTGTTTTTCTAGTTCATCAAGAAAAACTTGCCAACTTTTTTCTGGTGGTAAAGCAATGACGGTTTGTAAAAAATCATGTAATTCATCTGGATTGCGAATATCAGGCCATGCCTGCTGGCGTACTTCTTCTATAGCGCCTTGATCAAGCTTACCCACCGTATCTAAAACACTTTGCGGTAAGGTACGACGCATTTGCACTGCGCGCGTTCTTCTTTCCTCTAAGGGAGCGTCATCTAAAAAAGCATAAGGATTCGCATTTAAGATACCATGCGCAAATACGGATGGCATCGGTGTATCAACGGCTAAACATTCAATCTCACCTGAACCTAGCTTTTCAATAACCTTTGTTAACCCTTCCACATCTAATGCCTCGGTGAGCGCATCTTTCATCGTTTCATCAATCAAAGGATGCGAAGGTAACTGAATATCTTCACCAGCTAAATTATCTTGGCAAGCTGCGGCATCAGGGAACACTGCAGCTAACAAATCATCGGAGAGAATACGCATGATATGCGGCGGCACTTTTTTACCGCTGCGAAAACGCACTAATGCTAAAGCTCTTACGGCGGTCCAACGCCAACGGATTTTAAAAATGGGGGATTGCAATACCGCTTGAATTAGCACTTCTTTTAACGTATTTGCATTTAAAAAACGAAACACATCTGCCAAAGGAAAACTGTGCTGCTCTGCTAAGGCAATATTTAGGCCATCATCTGTTGCAGCTGCTTGCAATTCAAAATTAAATGAGCGACAAAACCGTTTGCGTAAAGCTAAACCCCATGCTTTATTGATACGAGCACCAAACGGTGAATGGATCACAAGTTGCATGCCACCGCCTTCATCAAAAAAACGCTCAGCAATGATTCTTTTTTGGGTTGGCACCGCGCCTAATACTTTTTTACCTTCTGCAATATAATTCAATAATTGTTCTGCGCCTTGTATGTCGACTCCACAATGCGCTATAAGCCACTCAATAGTCGATGAACTATTTAATGCTAATTGATTTTCTATATTTTCTCTTAATGATGAAACCTGCAAGGATAATTCTTTGGTTCTGGCGGGTGCCTCCCCTACCCAAAATGGAATACTCGGAGGCGCTCCTTTTGCATCTTCAACAAGTACACGCCCTGAGGCACTTTCAACACGGCGTACTAACCATGATGTTGTTCCTAGCAGAATAATATCTCCGCGGGTACTCTCTACGGCAAAATCTTCATCTAAGGTGCCAACCATCGTACCATCAGGTTCAGCCACCACCGTAAACAAACCATTATCAGGAATTGCTCCGCCACTGGTAATAGCCGTTAAGCGACTGTGACGGCGTGCTTTCACTTGATGATTGACTTGATCTCGAAATAAATAAGCCCCATAGCGACCACGTGAACCTGCAATCCCTTCAGCAAGCATCGTTAATACTCGCAAAAAAGTTTCCCTAGTCAAATTTCGATAAGGATAGGCTTTTTTAATCAGTTGAAAAAGCCTATCTTCATCCCAATCATCGGTTGCACACAAGGCGACTATTTGTTGTGCTAACACATCAAGTGGTTCTAAAGGAACAATCAATTGATCTAAATCTTCTTCCTGAATCGCTTTTATCAGGGCAGCACATTCCAATAATTCATCACGCGTTGTGGCAAAAAATCGTCCTTTCGAAATAGCGGCGTGCCAGTGACCTGCTCTTCCTACCCGTTGAAGGCCTGTTGCAATCGCTCGAGGAGAACCAATTTGACAAACTAAATCAATGCTACCAATATCAATTCCAAGCTCTAATGAAGCCGTTGCGACTAAGGCCGTTAATTCACCGTTTTTCAAGCGTGTTTCTGCCTGTAAACGTATTTTTCGGGATAAGCTGCCATGATGCGCAGCGACTTTATCTTCGCCTAGACGCTCAGTTAAGTGATGTGCGACACGTTCGGCTAAACGACGCGTATTCACAAATATCAAGGTTGAACGATTTTCTTTTGCTAAATGAGCAATCCTCTCATAAATTTCATCCCACATTTCATGTGAAGCAACCGCACCTAATTCACTCCTAGGTACTTCAATGGCAAGATCTAATTGTCTTTTGTGGCCAATATTAATGATGGCAGGCATTGGCCGTGAAGATCCCGTTAAAAACTGCGCAACAATTTCCAATGGCTTTTGCGTTGCGGAAAGTCCGATTCGAATGGGCGAAATGGTGGTCAATGCTTCAAGCCTTTCTAATGACAGGCTTAAATGCGTGCCACGCTTATCATCTGCCATCACATGAATTTCATCGACGATAACCGTTTTCACGCTTGCCAATAGTGCGCGACTTTTGACGGCTGTCAATAATATATAAAGTGACTCTGGTGTTGTAATCAAAATATGCGGAGGATGTCGCAGCATTGCTTGGCGTTCTTTGGTTAACGTATCGCCCGTACGTACTGCCACTCGGATCTCTTGCATAGGCATTTGTTGTTCGTGAGCAAGCTGCTTGATTTGTGCCAAAGGCTGTAGCAAATTTTTTTGTATATCGTTACTGAGTGCTTTTAATGGCGAGATGTAAAGTACGGTCGTTTGATCATCTAATCTGCCTTCTAATGCTTGGCTAACCAATTCATTCAGGCAGATCATAAACGCAGACAACGTTTTCCCTGAACCGGTTGGTGCTGAAATTAAGGTACTTTTTCCTGCCAAAATGGCTGGCCACCCCTGTTGCTGGGGTTCTGTCGGCAATCCTAATGTTTGGTTAAACCAGGTTTGGATTAAAGGATGTGCCCATGCTAGATGATTAATACTCATTTTTTTATTATAGCATTACTAAAACCTATTTTAAGCGGGTCCTGCGCCAAGCTTTAGTGAATAGGTGGCTCAAATGGGCTATTCGTGGCATTGCTCTCAAGAATTTGAATGCGTTTAGTAAAATCGTTAAAGTCAGCACTGGCCAGTGAAAGATTCTTATCCGATACAAACTTAAAATAAAGCGCCTTATCATTGACAAAGAAGCTCATCACAATCACATTTAAATCACCTAAACTAGCGACGCCTTTAGCAAAAGAGTATCCGCGCCACATCCCACGACTTAGCATCGGTTCACTCACTTTGTAGCCAGAGAATTGTTCTTTGACAAATTCTTGAATATAAATCTCTTTTTCTTCTGGTAGGAAACTGGCAAATTTTTTATCTCCTTTTTGATAATCTACCGCGCCAATTTCATAAAGCGAACTTTTATCGGTACTGAGCTGTGCAATATGAATATCAATTTTTTCATTGGTATGCGTAATTGTTTCATGATATTCATCTGGAGAATAAAGTGACAATAAAGACACCATCTCTTTAGGCAAGATATATTCTTTATATTCATCTTTCCATTCAGGTGTCAGCAGTAATTTTAAGCGTTCATAACTCCCTTTAATACCCACCATATTTTCTTGAATTAGCTCGGGGGTAATATAAAATTTACCGGCCCCTAAATCTAAAGGGAAACGATTTGCTGCAGCTTCAATTATTTTTTCAGCATTTTCAATGACTGCTTGTGGTGTAAAATAAGGGGAATTTTGTTTCTCAAGTTGCCCTTTTAAACGCTCGTATTCATTACTCTTTTGCGCCATTTTCGCAAAGTAGCTGGTTTTTGCGCTTTCCCAAGTTTGGTATTGAAAATCTCTAATAATATCTAGGGCATTATGCACATCGGCGACAATTTTAGCTCGTTGATGCTCGTCATATTTGGCTTGCAAAATCAGCCAGAATTCATCATGCATGCTTTTGGTAACATAACCTCCCGTTTCATTCACAAATGAAAAATAGGCTGTTTCATCTTGCAACGTTACAGGCGCTGGGCTTGCTGGCACAGTTAAAGGCTCAGTTGCACGCAACAGGGTTACGTTAAAGCTTGCAACGAACAAAATAGAGGCGAGTAACGAGGAGTGTATTTTCATCAGTTTGTACAATTTCAGCTGTTAATTGGTAAAGTTAAATTACTGCCATATGATAACGACTAATAGTTATGGATGCCACAACATATTGTGATTAATTGATGTCTATTGCAAATACACCAATAGTATTTTGACCTCGATTTTGTTCCAGCCTTGTATAACATCACATTATGTCAGTAAACTAAAAGATATTATATTAGGTGTATACAACTGACGGAGTTCACCATGGATCATAATGCTAAAAGCATCCAGCGAGCACTCGCTCGATTTCGTTTTATTGCACCTATCACAAATACTAACCAAGCCGTCTTTGGTGACATCACGGATATACTCCGGGCAAGGGTCTCTAATGATCCTTTAACCGCTTTAAATGAATTGAGCGATGTTTATAACCAGCTCCTGCAGCAACCCAAGAAAAGAGGAGTACAACGCCTCATCTCTAATAAGACCTCGGGTATGAAATGGTCAGAAAATGCAACTGAGGCAACGGCGCAGCAACAATTGGTATTACACGCTTTACAGACACTCTATAAACAAAAATTAGATGCCTATCTAAAATCAATTCACGAAAATGCAGAGCATGATAAAAATGCAGCTGTTGAAGCTTTAAGAAAAAATCATGGCAAGATCTTAAACCAAAGACCTAACCCTCAAGAAAATCTAGCAGGGTTAATGAGTACCATGTTACAGGCAATTAAACCTCAAGTCCTCATGCCAACAACCGTACAACATGCACCAACTAATTCCAATGTGCAATGGCAAGCGCCAGATAAAGAAGCACGAATAAAAATGAATATTATTAAAGCGTTTGAGAAAGAACATGCCGGTAAAGTAAAAAAACGAGATGAGTATGTCGCGGCTCTTAACAGGAAGGATCCACAATATGCCTACATGGATCAAAAGGCAATTGAACAATTAAATGCTGCTATTACTGGCAATATGAAAAAAATGAATGAGTTTACTGCCGATCCTAATCCACAAGTGCGCAAGGCAGCTATCGAGGCGTTAACCGAGGCAGGTCTTTTGGGCAAAGTTGAAGATAATTTTCTTCATCAGTTATTGAGTGGTTTTAAAAATCCAGAAAAATTAAAAGAAAATGAAACAATCGAATATAGTCCAGAAGACATTGCCGCTTATGCTCATAGTTTATTAACCGTTATGAAACCTGAGGAAATATTTCAGGCCATCAATCAACTGTATCAAAAAACAACGTTAGCCTCTAGGAAAGAGCAAATTCTAAATAATGCAATGATTTTGCTACATGAGTTAATTTTAGTCGACAATATGCAAAACTTTTTTCCCAATTTTTCTCAAGAACTACCCAAAGACAATTTGACTGCTCAAGCATTTAATGGTCTCATTCACACCATAAAACAAGATGCAACAATAACCCCTGAATTAAAATCTTTAGCTGCTGCATTTGAACAAAATATCAAATCGGCATCTGACTTGGCAGCAGGTTTAAAAGAAAATAACCAACAACAAATCAATGCTTTATTAAGCCCTCTCAAAGGCGTTACGCCTTTAGATATCGATCAATTTTTAGAACATGAGCTGCTTGACGAAACCGTTTCAAGAAAACGATTAGATGAGGTGGCAAAAGTCATTGCGAGCGATTTCAAAAAAATAGGTATGGCACATCTTGTTAACGTCAAATCCTCTGACCTTTACCGACAAGCCTGGAGTAAAGCCGATAGAAAAGAGCAAACCAATATCCTTGCTTTCATGCGTTATGCTGATGCATTAACACACGCTATTGCTGATGATATTGTCAGTGCAAAAACCATTCAACATCAGCAACGAATCGCGCTTTTTTATTGCAAAGTATTAGAAGAATCTATTCGTACTCATGATTACAGTACAGCAATGGCAATTTATGGTGCATTCAATACAACCTCTGTTTTCCGTCAAACGCATCTTCACGAAAACAAAGAAATTGCTGCAATTCTTGATCGTTCTAAAAATGTCTTGAATCCGACTGACGCGGATCTGAAAAATTTACGAGCATTAATGAATGATCATAAAGACGAAATTGTTATTCCTTATATGGGCATGTTTACCAAAGATCTGACCTTTACCGATGATGGCTCCAAAGACCGGCTAGATAATGGTGATATTAACGCAAACAAATTAAATGTTCTCAGTAGAATTTATCAGCGCTTTGAGCATCTCACCAAACAAGTAAAAAAACAGAAACCAACAGGTCAGCAATCATCAATCAGAGAAAGAGTCAATCGTTTTAAAGTAGATGAAGACGTTGCACATCATCGTTCAATGTCATTCCGAGCACGGACAATTCTCTTATCGGACAATATGCCACTTGGCGAACTACTTGCTAAATTTCCCGCACAAGCTGTGCCTGTCTATCTTGAAGTTAAAATAAAGAAAGATGAAAAGGAATCTGTACTTTTAAATAAAAAGGCCTATAAGTTTATCATTAAACAAATTATTAAAAATGCGCATCAAGCAAATGAGGTCGATAAAGCGGCTGCTTATAACCTTATCAACAATATTGCCAAGGTTGCTGAAAAAAACAACCTTGACACAAAAAGATTAAATAAGCTTATTGAAGCTGCACGGGTGATAACAGAAGTTGATGCTGACACACAAAATACTATTGATTTTGTAAAAAATGCAACAGATAAATACCATCAAACCACTTCATTACAAGCAGAACTCAAAGAACATGGTAATCATGATGCAGCCAAACCATTAGCCATCAAAGCAGAAGAAATAAAAGATAAACTGACAAAAGCGACAACCAATCCTGATAAACAAATTTCTGAGCTTGCGAAAAAAGCTCTCGTGTTAGTAGATTTAATGGCTAATATTCCTACGTTAAGTGAAAAATATCAATCACTTAAAACTGAATTCACAACCATGCAACATGGTCCTGATAGCTTAAAAAGAAAAATTAGCATTCAAGATCAAATGGATAACATTGAAGAACAATTACGTAAAGCTGCAAAACATAGCGATCCACGAATCAGAACCTTAGCTGAAAACGCCTTAACAGCCCATAAAATTAGTGAACAAAAAGTAGCAAGGTTTCCTAGTAAAGCGCCGCAAAAAGCACAAGTTGACAAACGCAAAGCAATGCTTATCAGCCCTCACCGCCCCTTGCCTCTGAGTGAAGCTGTGCCGGTGACTGTTGTGACGCCTGATGCCTCTGCGACACCAACTCAAAAACCACCCTCTAATAACACCAATGAAAAGGTAATGAATGATTTTATTAATGACTTAGTTCATGCCAAAACTATTTTAGAGAAATTTCATGGCAAGCCTAAATATAAAGAACAAGAACGGCACAGTTTAAAATTAATCTTAAAGCAACTCAATGAAGCCAATACCGCTCATGCTACGACCATGCATGATCCAGCATTTAACATCTCTTTCCGTGAGTATGACAAGTTTTATGCAGTATCAACACTTGATTATGTTGCTCGCAGCTTAAAAGATAATCCTGGCATTGTCACTATTGAGCGATTATTAAATGAAACATCAAAGAATTGGCCAGAAGGAAAAGAGCTCTTAACCAATTTAAAAGCAACGCTCTCACAAGGTGCTACCCTTTCCCAAGAAGAAAAAATGGATGCAAGGACAACGTATAACCCAAGAAGATAAGACGAATGAGGAGGATTTATGCACTTAGGTCCATATGATAAACGTAAACAAGAAACAGAGGATGAAATTAAGGAGCTTAAAGAAAAAAAGCTCGTAACCAATGCAAAAACCAGTTTAAAAGCACAAGAAACAAAAAAGCAAATCGCTGAAAAAGCAAAAGCAAAAAAAGAGAAACAACAAGCCAAGGCAAAAAAACGCAAAGAAATGCTGATTAATGCCAGTGATTTTCAACATCACAATGACCATTCCAATATAGAAGAAAATGAAAGCACTATTAAACGCGCAGCCATCACTGTAGAACATACCATGAAAATTGAGAAAGAGAAGCTAGCACGTGAAATGAAGGCCTTGCAAAAGGATAAACATGTTAGCAAAGGAATACAACATCATCATAGTGACGGTTCACGTAAAAGAAAGCGAGATCAATAAAGGCTTCATATTCATGAAAGAACGCTAGTGGGTTAATTTTCTTTTTGGCTGGTCTGCCTTTTGACTTGATAATTCCGTTTGGGCACGCTGTCTTTCAAAGTGCCCCTCACCAGCTTGTGTTGGCGAATCAAATAGGACTGCACTTTTTCTCTGTTCAACATTGCGCTTGGCTGTGGACACATTTGCTGCAGCACTATCGGTGGATGGTGCAAGAGAAGAAGGATTAACTTGTATAACACTTTGCACAGAGGTCCTTGCTTCTTTTTCTTTTGAACGAAATGGTTTAGAGACAAAATTAATCATTTTTTGCAGATTACTGCGGGGTAATTCATTGGGATTCATCCCTGCAGCAATTAAACCTTTATTTCGTTGGAAAGCAACCCCACCAGGAATTGTCAAATAAAACGCCTTACTGAGATGTTGACGATCTCCTTTTAGTAGCCCTGCTTCTAAATGGCGTAAAAAATACCCAAAATTATCACCACGGCTCGGTTTATGTTTAAGATTTTTCATATCCAAAACAATCTCATTTTCCTTTTTGTTAATAGGCGGTGATTTTAATTTGTCTAAAACATGTTTTGCAATTTCGATTGAGCGAGGATCATTACCATTAGCTTTTGTTTGTAAATATCTGACAAGAGGATCCCATTTGTGAATATTAGAGGAATCTTTATGTTTTTCAATATACTCATCAATGCTGGAAAAGCGATCATACGTTGTGAAGGCTTTAAATACTTTTTGATTGTCAATATCCTTATATTTTAAAATATCGTTTTCTTGTGGCGTAAGTTCTTCACCCTTATCTTTTTTCTGTTGCAGTTGATTTGCATCATCTTTTAGCGCCATCATAATGGCATCGGCCCCACGTTTCGTATTGGTATAAGTACAATTACCTTGTTTTTGTCCTTGTAGCCTTCGTTCATACAGTAATTTGGGGCCAAGGGCTTTAAGTTCATCGAGATCTAAACTGGCAGACATATCTGATTTCCGATTTTTGGTGCTTAACGTTTCAATCAAACTCGCTAATTTGGTACCATCCAATTCTCCATTAGCATTTCTGGGTAGTTTAGAAACATCGATTTGATAACATCTGACACTAGGCACTAAAGTACCGCCACCTTTATTGGAAACATATATTTTATCTTTATACATCACAATATTAGCAATATGACCTGGCCAATGACACGGGATTAAAATAGGCTGATTATTTTTATAACGATTTGCTTGTGCCGTATAAGTGTCGGTGTCAAATGTTTTATCCATATTTTTATACGTATCAGCAACGATTTGCAAAGCTTGTTTTTCTGCCTGAGTAAACTGAGCTGTGACATGAGGTATAGGCTCTCCCTTTTGAACCAGCGCATTCAAATCACTGACACGCGTATTAATACTTAACATGGTATGATAGACGCTGAACCCTTCATAAGCGATTGCCTTTCTTTTTTTACCGTCGACCTCATAGTCAAACTTTCCAACAAAACCAAGTCGATGTCCAAGCATAATGGTATTTGCAATTTCCTTGGTTGCTGAACGCTCTTCGCGAAGTTTTTTTAAGAATGCTGCACGCTGTTCTAACAGTGGGTTCAGCTTATCAAAGGGAGGAATATGTTTAGGGTCAAATATACTCGTTAGGAGTGTTTGCTGTTCTTCTTGATTTTTTTGCAAAAACTCAGCAGGATTGGCAATGATTGCATAAAATTTATCCATGTTTTCAAATATGACATTTTGATTCAATCGAGATAAATTTGCTAATTCATCTCTCAATGTTTTTAATTGATTATCTATTTCTTCTTTCTGTACTTGGCCATCAGCTGATAATTCTGCCTGACGTTTTGCAATTTCTACTTCTTTTGCTTTTATATCCTCATCGAGACTTCGATAAACTTTAGTGCGATATGGATTTCCATCTTCATCCGTTTTTTTATCCGCGAGTGCAAGAATGCTGTCGCGATGAAACTGAGTTTCTAGATTATCGATAGTAAATCTTCCTCCAGGACCATCTCGGTTTACTATTCTAGCTCTTTCGGTTGAAGCTTCTTCAACATAGGCACGGGTTTTTCCTTTGTTAGGATATATAAATAAATCTTGAAATTTATTTTCTCCTTCGTTGCCGCCTGCATTGGCTGACTTTTCATTTCCTGGAATCTTTTTATGAGATTCAAGCAATTCCAAGCCTGCACCTAATTTGACCAAGGGGGTAATAAGACCCAATTCGTTGGTAATCATCGCTTGTTGGATGGGCGTGATGCCTTCTCGGCTTTGCACATGAATATCAATTCCGTTTTGTGCCATTAATTGATCAAAATATTCAACTGCTCCTACACCTTTATTTTTTAAACTGTTGGCAGCACTATGAATAGCATAATGAATCGGTGCGTATCCAGCAGAATCCAGCTGATTCAGGTTTGCACCATTGCCGACCAGAAATTCAAGGTAATCTTGTGCGTCATTGCCAGGTAACACACCTGGGTCAAGAGAAGATAATGCGGTTAGTGGCGTTCTTCCTTTGTAGGGACCAGAACCTTCATAGAAACAATTTAATGCGGCTTGCTTCTCTTGATCGCTACCCAGTTGAGATATTTCTCTGCTAATCTCAGTCAGTTTGCTTTTTATTGCTTGAACTTGGTTCGTTTTTTCAGCTATTATTTCTGCTGAACTTTGGGCTTTTTCTAAAGCATTAACTTCACGATATCCTGCTTCAAGCTTTTCAAGCTGAGTTATCCACTCATTTCCAAGCTTTTTAGGATCTACCATAAATTCTAACTCCCTCTATAATTTTAAAATTGTGGAAGCTATAATACTATTTATGCCTAAAATAACTGTATTACGCAATTAAATTAAGCGTGCAACATCAACGTAATAAAGAATTAACGGCTTAAATTATTGAATATAAGGAGAAGGTATAATGAAAGGTGGTAGCTCAGATGAAATGCCCAATCTTGAGAAATACGAACCTGGGCTTCGTCAAAAATTTGATGAAATTATACAAGCAACGACACCAGAACTTCCCGAAAACGTCGCATATGCAAAAGACTTATTAAAAAAATTAACTGGTAATGAGCCCTACTTATTCAGTCAATACAAAGAAGACGTCGCAAAAATTGAGGCTAAGCAAAGGCAATTACGCAGACAGGGGTATTTCATTGATAGCAATCCGCCCTCTACACCTCAGAAAAAAGAACCTACTCCAGAACGACCACCCAAACGAAAAGGGCCCGGTTGCACCATCTCATAACGATAAAAATGCAGTTTTCAATCGGAGTCTATATTTCTATAATTTATTTGATTTGCGACGAGACTTGCTTGGTTCATCGCCTTTAGTAGGCGTTTTGGGTTGCTCTTCTTTATGTGGCTCCTTCCAAGCCGACGGTAAATAGCTAGCTGAGCGTGCCAATACCGACCTTTCATTCTGGCCATTTGAGACTTTGTGCCGTTTACTTATTTCAGGCTGAGGTATTCCACTCTCTAGCTCTCTTACAGGCTCTCTTGCCGTAGCGGCTTGATTAATTCTGGAAGTAGCTAAATTTGCTTTGCTGTGAACCGGATCGCCACCAATGATTTTATTCAACGCTTGCTGTAATTTTTCTTTCCAGCTAAGGCCTATTTTGGTGGATTCTTTAACAATGTTTGCCATCTTCTTATCGGTATAATAGCTGACCGTTGGCATTTCAAAATCAGGATCGGATACTTTTAATCCTGGGCAATCATCATTTTCTTGATTGGTTCTTCTATTGGGTGCACAAGTATGCACATCAGGCATGAGTTCATGAAATTTCACATGATCATCAGCATTATCCCAACGTGGTGCATGACCGTGTTTTTCTATAAATATACAAAATGCTTCAATATGTTCATTTAATAAGCCCGTTCTATCTTCGCCGCTTTTACAAAACCATTCCGTAAATTGATCCATGTGCGAGGCAAGCATGGCAAATCGTGCTTGAAAACGATAATTCGATTTATTTAAAAAATCAATTTCCTTTTGCATCGCATCGGCTTGATCTCGCAATGCAATTTTTTCTTCTAGATCAGAGGTTTTTGCAATTTTCTTGAGAATTTTGTTTTTTTCACTGGTTTTACGTTTTACATCGATAAACCGCTTTAAGCCAGGTTGGGGCTGGTTATAATATATATCCAATGCATCAACAAAAATTTGCATTTTCTGAAAATCTTTATTGTCCTTATATCTACCGGTTTCTTGCAATTGATTAAGCACGAGTTTTAAATCATTTGCTCTATTTTTATAAACGTTTTCACGGCCTTTTGCTAATGCTTGATGTAATTTATCTAATTTTTTTTCTTCTTTATCAATAATCTTTAATGCATTGGATCTTTCCTTTTTAATTGCCTTTAGATCTCCTGTAAAATTAGGATCAGATAATGCTTCATTGCAACGCTCTAATTTTGCATAGGCTTCATGTAGCGGTTGATGATTAAAGGCCGCAATTTTTTCTTTATTGTCTCTAATCCCTGGTAAACTTTCCATTTCTTCAAACCTCTTGGCTACCCGTTTTAATTGAGTATCCGTCAACTCAGGAAAGGTCTTGGTTACATTATTAATCAGTTGATCCAATCCACGATTATTAACGCGTTGTACTAATTGACGAGCCGCTGGTGTCCCTATGCCTCTTACTGCATTCACACCAATACTCATGAAGGTTGAATTTAGTTGCACTTTCAGTGGTTTGCCATCTGGGCCTTGAATATCAAGGGTAATGGGTCTCCCTTGCAGTGACCAATAGGCTAAGCGTGAATCATCCACTTGGCGATATTGTTTCATACCATCGACCAAATCGCCTTTCATCACCGGTGAAAGTAAGCTCATTGAAGAAATATCTAATATTAAGGGATCGGTTAAATTTTCACCTTTTGAAATTTTTTCAAGGGCAGCCAAGGTCATCATCTGTTTCACATTTTGTAGTGTTCGATGTTGCCTTTGTGCATCATTGTTTATTTTTAAAACGGAAGGAGAACCATGTCGATGACCCGCAAAAACGGTTTTATCATTGATTTTTACTTCAGTGCGCACGGCATTGGCTTGGCCAACTTGGCGGCCATCACGAATGGTACTGGGGTTGGTATAAGGCCTGCCTTTAGGTGCTTCTGTCTTATGTACCTGTTGATATAGCTTTTCTTGCTCGCTGGTTAACCAGCCTTCAGGAATATGTGAACTGGTGACCGTTAATCCCTGAATATCATAGGTATTGTGTTGTGTTGGCCTTGCCTGTTTAGCCCGCAAATCATCCGCTTTACTATTGATTTTCTTAATGACTTTAGCAGGATCTTTTTTAGGATCCACCGCAAATGCAAGCAATTGATTGATATGTTGCATTTTTTCAATAGCGCTTCTATAAGTGCTATCAAATGCTAATTTATATTGCGCTTGTGCTTCGTGAATTTCTAATTGATGGGTTTTATGATAGCCCTTTTCTGCCATTTCTTTAGCAAAACGAAGAAAGTCTTCTTGTTCTTTTTTTGCTTTTTGAAAGGCAAAAAAATCATCGGGGTGAAAAAGCGCATCAATTTTTCTCTCGAGATCATTTAATTGCTCTTCATCCCCATTTAATGCGCGTGCAGCAGCAATACGGTTAAGAGCATAGCGCCTGAACATTTGCGCATCCATGACAGGCGTATTTTTACTCTCTTCATCATTTCGGTAAATGATTTCAGAAATTTCTTGATGAGCACCTGGCAACATATCTCCTCCTGCGCTTTAAAATAGTTGCATCCACACCCATCCACTGGGAGGAATACCTATATTAAAGACAACAAAAGAGGAAACTTAGTTCCTTGTGTTATAGGATATGGCACATTCTCTTTTTCTTTTTAGAAGGCATTGTTTCTTCTGGCTCAAGCACAGAAGGGGCTTCTCCTACTACAGACCTAGTATTCCTCGCTTGAGCATAAGCTGTCGTCATACTTGGCGTAGGCTCTAAGATTTCCATATTAAGGGTATGCTTGTACTCTGTGAAGGCATTAATTTGTGCATCTGTTAATTCGTTTTGGAGCTCTTCATAGCGTTGCAAATCATTTTCGCGTTGTGCTTTAAGAATTCTACGAAAAATATCCAAATCATCAGGTAAAAATGTTTCCAATTTTTTCTGATCTTTCAAGTCTCTTAACATCATTATCTGATTCCTTTTTAAAACAAAATATTTAGGCAGCTAATTACTTAAAGTTCTTAATAAGGCAAAATATCATCTGAAATGCCCCTCACTATTGACGTCCAACAACTTATCGAATATTCATTAGCAAAAGATTAAGTTCATCAAAAAACATAGTCAGAAAGCTTTAATGATATAGGAAACGCAAATGAAGAGCATCAGCGCAGGGCTACTCCTACTCCTTTCACTTAACGTATTGGCAAATGATCTGCAAAATGACCCACAAAATGATCTACAAAACTATTTACCCAGCGACGAAACACAGAATAATGCCAAAGAAGATCTTTCTCAAGACTGCATTAAATCGATTGGGCGTTTATATCGCTTCTATTTTCACGAAATTTATCCCAATCCTAAAAATGCAGCTTGTAAAGAGCTTTCAGCAACTTTAGGTCCCAACGAGGCAGCGCAAATGCAAATGATTGTGACCGAATTTAAATCGCAATGCCCTGCTGAATTAGTGACTAAAATCAACGGTTCTTTCCGTGAATTACAAAAAGAACGAGATAGCGCCGCATAGTAAAAGTGTTTTTTTACCCACAGCAGATGACTTGCCCCCTCAAGGGTACCTGGTCGGGTAGGCCTCCAATTCAGCTGCTTCTAAAGCAAAAATAATATTTTTGCGTTCAGCCAAAGCACAGGTTGTTTGAGCAGCGCAGTTTACTTAATCGTAAATGAGCAGCGCAAAACAACCTGTAACGCAGGATCAACGCAAAAAGAGTGTTTTGGTTATTGTTTTTTGACATAGTAGTGGTTTATACCATACACCTTAAACCCGCATCGACGATAAATATTGTAACCACTATCCGAAGATTCAAGATAACAATGTTTAAATCCTAACTGCTTTGCAACATTCATGAGATGACGTGTGAGTGTGGTGCCATAGCCTCTTCTTAATGCAGATGTCTTAGTGGCGATATTGTGAATCATCACCACATCGTCTATTAAAAAGAGCGTACCGGATGAAACGACTTCCTCTTCTGAATAGGCAACAAACTGTTTTAAGACGCCTGTTTCTTTAGAGACTTTCTCATTTAATTGACGAAATAATTCACCACCATCTTTCGCTTCAAATCCTTCACAGATAGGTTGTATCCATTTTAGCAAATTGTCGCTACTTAATAGTTCCTGAACACGAATGCCAGGATGATGTGATTGTGTGTCGACGGTTGATAAATCGCAATACATACAAGGAACCGATTCGATGACACCAAATTTTTCTTGTAATAAAAGTTCATGAAGATTAGCTGGTGTTGATAAAGCTGTTCTAACCAGGGTCCAAGGAACTTGGTAATGGCTAAACCATTCATGCATATTTTCGCAAATATCATGGATATCGTGAGTATTAATTTCTCCTAAATAAGCAATGTTTAAAAACGGAGAGTCAATATCAGTCACAATAGCGGTAGTATTTTTATACGTTTTTTGATTACTGGCTAATGCTGTAAAAAAGCGCATAGTTGCGCTTAGTCCTTGTTCGAGTAACGCTTGGTCTTCAATTTCAATTTGAAATGTCTGCATGGTTTCACTTTCTATTAAGTTATTGTCTTTATTATCATTTTTAAGTTTATCACGATAATGCTACCGCTCGCGATTTCGTGATTTTTACCCCTTTACAGTTCTTAGGATATCAGATACATTCGATGTTCTATAGTGTTAACTTTGGAAGAATAAATCATGGCACAACTTTATTATTATGCATCCTTCGGTTCTTATCGATTTAAAGGCTATTTTTATGCCGTGATTTTTGCCTTTAATCAGCTACTTTGTAACCTTATTCAATTGAACCGGAGCCTATTATGGAACAGATCATCAAAACTGCAGCAAAAAACGTAAAGCTTGTTTTAATTCTTCTCTGTCTCTTATCTTTCTCTTCTCCCATTCTTATTGCTAACGAACTTCCCCTTAAAACCATTGCCATTACTGAAATTGTCTCTCACCCTTCCTTAATTCAAGCGAAAAAGGGTATTTTAGATGTTCTTAAAGAAAATGGTTATGCATCAGGCAACAATCTAACGGTTCTTGAAGCTAATGCTCAAAATAGTCTTGCAACAGCGGCATTGATTGCTAAAAAATGGGTGAGTCAAAAGCCCGATGTGATAGTCCCTATTTCCACACCTTCCGCACAAACGGTCATTAAAGCAGCTAGAGGGACAAACATTCCCATTGTGTTTGCTTCAGTTACCGATCCGATTGCAGCAGGTTTAGTGTCACAATTAACAGGCAATGATTTCATTTCTGGTATTACCGATTCACCGCCATTACAAGAAGAATGGGCGCTTATCCAAGCTCTCCTTCCCAATGTGAAATCGGTGGGTGTTCTTTATAATCCCAGTGAAGCCAATTCAGCCAAAACACTGGCATTATTCAAAGATAGAGCGCCCTCTTCTATCAAGATCATAGCGGTCAGTGTTAATAATACGAATGACATTAAAAATGCACTCAACTCGATGATCGGTAAAATCGATGCGCTATATATCCCTTCTGATAATACCGTATTCTCTTGTTTACCTACCTTGGTGAAATTAACGCGTCAACACCAACTCCCTTTATTCTCAAGTGATCCTGATTCAGTCAAACAAGGGGTTTTAGCCTGTATTGGTTACACACAATATGAGGTAGGAAGAGCCGCAGGGAAACAAGTTCTCCAAGTACTAAAAGGTAAAACAGCATTACCTATTATGACGCCTGAAAAAATGAGTCTCGTAGTTAATGAAACAACCGCCAAAGCATTGCATCTTCATATTCCCTCTGAATTATTGGGTTTATCTGTTCTTGTTGTTCATAAGGATAGTTAAACATCATGAATTGGTTACAGTTATCAGGAGCCTTTGAATTAGGGCTCATTTATGCATTAGTCGCGATGGGTGTTTATATCACTTTTCGTATTATTGACTTCCCCGATTTAACGGTCGATGGTAGTTTTGCATTAGGAGGTGTCGTCGCAATTGTACTGCTGCTAAACCATTACCCTCCTTTACTTGCCACATTCATCGCAACGCTTTGTGGTGCGATGGCTGGCATACTGACAGGCTATTTACATACTCGTTGGAATATCTTAGGCATATTGGCTAGCATTTTAGTCATGACTGCGCTTTATTCTGTTAACTTGCGTTTGATGAACCAACCTAACGTCGCCTTACAAAATGAGTTAACACTTTTCTCATGGGGGTCTATTTTATGGATAACAGCTCTCATTGTCATCTTGAGTTTGGTAATACTCGTCTGCTTTTTTCACACGCATTTTGGTTTAGCGATGCGCGCTACGCATGTCAACATGGCTATTTGTCATGCTTATGGGATCCAAACTACTTTAATGAAAATAATTGCCTTAGCATTGAGTAATGGCATTGTTGCATTAAGCGGCGCATTATTCGCGCAATCACAAGGTTTTGCTGATATCTCGATGGGAACAGGCACTATCATTGTAGGATTGGCATCGGTTATTTTAGGAGAATCTCTATTTTCACCTAAACAAGTCGTTTATGCATTACTGGCTTGCATCATCGGTTCAATCTTGTATCGCGTTGCTATTGTTTTAGCCTTAAATGGTAATCAATTTGGCTTATTACCTTCTGATTTAAATCTGATAACTGCTTTGCTTGTCATTAGCACGCTGATTTTGCCGAGGTTAAAACAATGATTATACTTAATAATATTCATGTTCATTTTCATCATGGAACTCCACTTGCCAAACATGTATTACGTGGCATCCATTTAAAAATCAATCAAGGAGAGTTCATTACCATTATTGGCGGCAATGGTGCAGGCAAATCGACCTTAATGAATGTTTTAGCAGGAGAGGCATTTCCTTCTCAAGGTGACATTTATTTCAATCAACAAAACATTACCCGATGGTCTGCTTGCAAGCGCTCTTGCAAAATTGCACGCTTATTTCAAGATCCGATGCAAGGCACCTTTGCTCATTTAACGATTGAAGAAAATCTCAGTCTCGCTGTTAAACGTGGAAAACAACGTGGCCTACAACGCCATATCAATCCGCAATTGCGACAAAATTTTAAGTCTTTGTTAGCGCCGCTCAAACTACAATTAGAAAAAAGACTGCATCATAAAGTGGGCACTCTTTCTGGGGGGCAGCGCCAAGCTTTAAGCCTTATCATGGCAACATTACAACAAACTGAACTCTTATTGCTTGATGAGCATACAGCAGCGTTAGATCCCAAAACAGCGCAGAATATTATGCTACTTTCTCAACAAATCATCCAAGAACGGCAAATGACGGCGTTGATGATTACGCATAGTTTGTCGCAAGCGCTACATTTTGGTGATCGAACTTTGGTGTTAAGTGAGGGTAACATTGTTGAAGATCTTTATGGTTCTCGTAGGGCACAAATGCAACCTGAAGTATTAATGAAATATTTTGTATAACGATATTGAATTTGTTATTGTAGTCAACTGATAAATTCTTTGTATTATAATTATGTTAGTACTATTTTGTTCCAGAGTATCTAGAGCATCCAAAATTGATCTTTGCCAAGCCATGCAAAGCTTATCAATAACGCAGCAACCATCATCCACAGTTCCTAGACGATGGTTTCATAGTACTAACACGCTTTTTAAAGATACCCATCATTTAGACAGCAATGGCTATATCAAGCAAGTTTATTTAGAACAACGCAAGCAGTTTTTACAAAAGCATCATTTATTGCAAGATTGTATTGAATTTAAAAATCATATTGTTTATCAAAATTTGCATTTATATGATTTTGCACAAGTGGATTTACATGGCAAAACGAATTTACAACGCATGCAACAAGGTTTTTGTCCTATTACACTTGATGCAGAAGATTATTTAACAATTCATCATTTTGATCAAACGCATGATGGCGACTGGATCATTCTGCCCCATCGCTTTCATGAACAATATGATCGCGAACTACACAGCCATATTCGAGTTAAGAATGGGGTTATTCGTCATGTCTTTGCCAAAGAAAGGCAAGCTTATTGGCGGTTCATTGCTGATATGCTAGAAAAAAAAGCTACTTTACACACTCATAAATTATAAATTTATCTTGATTGCTTGCAGCTTGTGACTTGTCATATTTTTTATAATGATGGATTTGGTTAAAACCAACCGATTTTAAACATTCATTCATTTCTTCTATCGTATAAAACCGCAATTGAAAATGCTCAATTTCAGTCTTTACTAAATTGCCTTTTTGCACTAATTCGTAACGGCAGATAATCGAACCTACCTGTCCTTGTGGCCTTAATGCACAAGTACTTAAGATAATCATACTGTCGTTATCATCTTGATTGAATTTTGCATCCCCTTCCCAAACGCCCAAACGTTCTGGAACGGCTTTAAGTGTTTCAATCTCAAAAACCAATTTGCCACCAGGCAGGAGATGTTCATACATCTGCTGTAAGCTCAGTTTCACCTGGACCGGATCGATAATCAACCCAAAGGAACCACCAGGGATCAGCATGAGATCATAGGCTGTGGTTGTCTTAAAATCATGTAAAAATTGTCGCCACACCAGCGGCTGCAGATTTCTTTGTTGGCATTTTTGCTGAAGCTTTTCGAGCATATACACGGATGCGTCAAAACCATGAATATCAAATCCAGCTTCTAGAACAGGCAATAGAAAGCGTCCGGTCCCGCACATAGGCTCAAGAATTGGCCCTTTTGCTGCCAGAATGTACTGCATATAAAATGCCAATTCATCTTCAAAAACCTTCGGCTTGTCCCAGTCATAATACTGCGTACACAAATGTAGGTAAGTGTGCATTGACTGCTCGTTGTTATTCATTAGTTATGAGACTATTTTACTACTACAAAAATTCGCCAAGTATACATTCACCTTTTAGAACAAGCTAGGATTAAGGATTAATTAAATAAGTTAATTAGTTTACGCAAACACTTGACTAACTTACCAATTTTTTAAGACGCGCATACATAGCCTTCTGGTATTGGCGTAACTGAAAGTCATTTTAGGGGTTGCGATATCATCAATTGCTGAAATATAACCATCTTCTACTTCCACTTTATGTGAATAATATCCTCGATTCTTTTTGACATATTCAATATGACGCCATAAAAAACCAGTCGGAGTTTTGCGTGCCGCAGGCTTTGGGATTTGATCGAATGTAGCCATAAAAGCTGAGTCTTGACGAATCAATGTTTGAATCTTTAATGGTGTTCTTGCAAATAGATCGAGTGCTCGCGCTCTGTCATTTCTATCTTTGATAGTTTTGTTTCTTTGACCATGATGAGCTATGATGACTTGCTTTACCAAATGAGCATAAAATTGAATGAGCATAGGATGTTGAGCATAAAACATATTTTTCACCAGCTCATCAATCTCTCGATTTCTCATGAAATTTGAAAAACGCTTATATTTTCTACGATTTCTTTCAGCGAAAGCAACCTCTCTAATCTCTGCTTCACTGGCATCGGGTTTGGTTTGCAATAACACAATCAGTGCTTCGATATTTGCTTTAGGATTGGAAAAAGTACAATTGTCATATTTTTGAATCTTACTTGAAAAACGAGCCACGGAGCTTTTAAAATCAATCACTCGCTTAAGTAGATTATTAAATGTCGTATGAGATTGCGCAGTCATAAGCTCTTTGAGAAAATCTTCATCTATTAAACTTTGAGCTTTTATTTTAAATATTTTTGAACCATAACGCGGATCACCACAGGGACCACGATTGGTATAAACCAGATAATCACCACGCAATGAAATGCTAACAGCATGATCATCCCAACCAGGCGTCAGTGCAATCAGTTTATTTGCTTGATATTGTGCTAATAATGTTTTCGCAGCATTATCTTGATAACTACAAGTATTTTTTATCAATAGCTGCCAATTCCGCCGATAAGCTTCTTCAATCTCTACAAATAAAGGTGACGAATAATTTGTCTTGGCATAAGCATCGAGGTAATCTATCAATACTTTGGCTGAAACTTCGGTTGGTGCATATCCTGTTTGAAAAGAATATTGATGCCCATGATAGGACATCGTCACAGGATCTCCTAACCCTAAAACATGTCCTGCTCGATATGCAAAATAATACATATCTATTAAGGGGGTAACAGATGCACTCCATTGTCGGCTGACATTGAAATAATGATAGAGTATCTTAATGGCAAATTCAGGAATGACTTTTAATTCATCGAAATCTTGACAAAGTTCAAGTAAATCTTCTGAAAAATAATTTCCTACTAGTAGAAAATCCTGAATTCCTTTCCAATTTAAATTGCGCAGCAAGTAACTGAGTTGTTTTTTGGGTAATTGAATACTTTTAAGATGCGCAATAATATGATTTTGTTTGGTTTTATCTAACTCTTTAGGATATAAATTATTAGTATAAGCATGAATAAATTTATCTCGTGAGCCTTGTTGAATCAATTTATTGTTTACAAGAATAGTGATCTCACTATTTTCACTTAATAAATCAATAAAATCCAGCATCTGATGATTGTCATTAAAACAGTTTAAAGTCTCAATCAAGTCTTCACTGCTAAGCCGCAGTGGACTTTTGATGGTGTATTGAACAGGTAACGTTCCTTTGCGCGCTTTTTGCTGTATTTGTTTAATCGTTAATTCTGGCATACGACAGATTTATTAGTTCGTTGACTTATGTATGTAAGGCAAGCATGTTACATGACATCTTATATTGAAACAACATCCGCCTCCTTGATCAATTAACAGCAAGTTCAACCCAAAATGCTTTGCACTGACTATAGTTGAATCATATATTTGGTTAACTATCTTGGAGGTAACATGCTGCTGAGTCCAACTGATCAAACAATCCCCTCAATCACGAGAGAACCGCTTTTACTATCGAAAGAGGCTTTACTCGCCCGCAAACAGGCATTAGGTAAGCAAACACTTCAAGAAACCACGATAAGCCTCTACACCGACAACAGCAATCCTCTCTTCCCTAAACAATATGAGATTGTCTCCTTTATTGATGGGCATCAGCTAGTGCGCGTTTTTGCTATCGATAAAAATGCCAAACTTGGCGAAGGGGCGCAAGGCGAAGTCTATTTAGCACAAGAATTATTCGAAGATAAAAAACCAACTCCCACAAAACCCCTATTATCGATTGTGAAAATAACCAGTAATCAAATTCATTTTGATGATTATCAGAATGAATTTGAAATATTGAATCATATCCATCGTAACGCCGAGCAGTGCCTTTATAAGCAAAACGAAGCCGAAACGACTTTCTTATTTAGCCCCTTTTATCCTGGCATTAATTTACAAGACATTTGCTATTATAATTTCAGCGGGCAACTTGTAAAAAAACCCCTTAACGAATTGTTGTTGATCAAATTATTTCAGGGAATTTTATCAGAAGTACAACAACTTCATCAGAAGGATGGCGTATTACATCGCGATTTAAAACTCAACAATTTTTTAGTCGAGATTAACAATGACAAAGTCAACGTTAAATTAATTGATTTTGGCACTTCCTGTTTAATACAAAAGTCAAATAAATCATTTAGCGGCACGGTTGGTTATCAAGCGCCTGATTTAACCTTGCCCCCTAATCAACATGGCATCTATAATTTACAACACGAATATTATTCAGTCGGTGTAATATTGGCAGAACTCATTGCCAATGAGAATTATCACCGATATATTGAATATAAAATGCGCGATTTTGCCAGTAGCAATTTCCTTGGAACCATTCAAAAAAGTGATCTAAAAGCCAATTTACCTAGTGTCTTTGCCGATAAGTCAAACGAACGTTACCCCACGTTTGCAGCTTTTGTTGAAATGATAAAATTGTTAACCAAGAAAGATCCTTTCAAACGTCCAACCTATCTAGATATTGAGAAAATGATTAAGCGGCTTACAACTATGGAGCAAGATTATTACCTACGACCTGATTCTCCAAAATCAGAGTCTGCAACACCCCGAGAACCCACTTCATCGCAAGATTTTTCTATTCGCTTCACGGGTTTTAAGAAAGAAGAACTCACACGACAATTAGAAGCATTAACGTCTGAATTAAAAAGTATCCAATTTAATGATAAGCCATCTTCCTCAATGGATACGATGCAAATCCATTTTGCCTTAAGTTTCTCAAGCAGTAGCCCTAGCGGTTATAACGTCACTCGACCACGAAGCCAATCTGAAATACCGCCCTTAAATCTTGAAAGCCTACCTCAAAGCAGTGAACGCATTGCAAAATCACGGCGTAAGAAAGTTTCGGTAAGCCCTAAAACTACCAAAACGCCTCCCAATTCACCAACCCTACCGTCTATTGCTGAACCCGATCATAAACAATTAACTTTGAGAGCGTTTTTAGAAGAAGAACACAAAACAGAAAAAAAAGAAAAGCGCAAAAATAAAAAATTAGAAAAACCTCATTAAGACTGAATAGCCCTGATAATATCAGGGCTATATTAAAATGAGTTAATTTTCCAAATGTCTGATTATTGTGACCGATTATCCGCCAGTCATAACCAACTATCGCGTTTATCACCACAAGGATTGCGCTCTTTTTGTGCCTACGATAATTTCTGCTAATCATTTACTTAAGGAGAAGATCACATGCCAAAGTATCAACAAAATACTCATCAACCTCATCATCCCGTTACCGCAAGACCACAAGGCGTTCATAAGCCTCATCGTGTGTTACCTCATGCTCATACATCGCATGCTACACACACCAGAACATTCACACCGGCAAGAGTATATCATGCCACTCATACCCGAACACCGACTCCTGCAGCAGTTGCAATAACCGTAACAACCGCACCACACCCTATTACTCATGCAAGAACGTTTGTACCAGCACCTGCAGTAGCACCACACCCTGTTACTCATGCAAGAACGTTTGTACCAGCACCTGCAGTAACGCCACGCCCTGTTACCCATGCAAGAACATTCGTGCCCGCACATGTTACCCAAGCACTATTAGCAACCCATCCAGTTTCCCATGCCCGAACTTTTTTGCCTGCTGCAACAAACGCGATTGCCAGTAATCCTGCTTTAATGCAACCCGCAACGGCACCTCATGCTCATCATTCCACGATCGTACGTTTGCGAAAATAAATCGCCTATTCAATTTAATTTTGCGACAACTTTCTGAAAAGTTGTCGCTTGTTATTCTTGAATAAGAGTCACAGCGTATTCGAACATTTCCTGACATCAATGATGGTATTCTAGCCATTACAAACAATCTAATTGACTCAGTACGACTAATTAAGATAAAAATCCACTGGCTATTTTTTAGCATATAAAATCAGCTGAGTTTTTTGTTCATTAGAATAATAAGGAGATGTTTAATGACGATTCTATATTGGGCAACAGCAGAAAATGACTTGAGGAAATTACTGCAACCTTCTGAAGAGGGCGTAATTAATTTAGAACAATATCAAGTTACCTTATACCGTCGCATTCAAGATGCCTATCAAGCCCACCAAGGTGAATCTTACCCCGTTATTCAAGTGAAATTTATCGGTGACACATCATCTTTCCCTATTGCAGGTCCAACAGTCAGTATTCCAGCATGGGAAATTGAATATGCTAAAGGGGCTTGGTCAGAACAAAAAGATCAGATCGTTAAAGCTCTCAGAATAGCGACCAATGTTAAGCATGAACATGACAAAACATTGCTGAATCAAGTAATAGAAGAGGGTCTAAAAACCGCTTCTGAATTACACCGCTCAATCTCGCAACAAAAAGCAGATTACGAACAACAACTCAAACGACTTGAAGACGCAATTGCAGAAGAAAGGCTGGCTTTTGAGAGACAACTTGAAGAAACAACCGCAGACAAAGATCACCAGCTTGCACAGCAAGAAAGAAGCTTAGAACAAGAAAGACAAGGTTTTGACGTTCGTCTTGAACAAGCAACGGAAGAAAAAAATCAACAACTCGCAGAGCAAGAACTTAAATTTGCAGAAATCTCTAGACGTTATGGTGCGTTAAACAAAGAAAAAGACGCATTAAAGCTCAAAATTATAGAATTAAGCGAACAACTTGATGATTTATCTCGTCAATTAGAAGACGAAAAACAAGCACGACAAGAAGACCGTGATGCCGATCTTGAAGTTCGTTCACAGCTTGGCAATCGTGTTACCAGTGAAATTGAGGAGTTAAAAGCTCGGTTGATTGCTGCTATCAATGAACAACGTCCAGCACCTCAACACGTTTCTGAGTCTGATGTTGAAGAAGATGAATATGATGATGAGTTCGAAGATGAACTCGAGAATGAACTTGATGTTGAAGATGCCGTCGAAGCACCTCCTACCTTGGCAGCTTCTAAGCCCGAGCTTTCAGAACAGAATCCATCGCTTCTTGCAAGATTAAATAAACGCCCCCTTCTTAAAAACGGGCTACAATTGACGTTTTCGGCAGGTGTAGGCGCTTTGTTCTTTTATGCGGGTGGCGTTGAAGCGGCAGCTGGATTGTTAGCAGATTATGTGATGCCTTCCGCTGGACTTGATGCTGCACTGACAGGTCTTGCTACAAGTCTTGCATTCCTTGGTACGAAAACTGCTGAGTATGGAATATCGTTGATAAAACCTGCAACTTCAACGCCTGCAGCCAAAACAGCGGCAACAGAAAGTGCACCCCAAGTTGCAAAATCAACGGCACAAAAACAACAAAAGGCAGCTTCTACTTTACATAAAATTCTAGAATCTGATTCAGAACTGTCTCATGACGTATCGTACGAAGAAGCTTCATCGGAAAAATCTAATTCAAGAAATGCTCGTTCGAAGCAAAAATGGTCAACTCCTTTAAGAGATGTCATTGGAACTCGTTCAACCACACTTGCTGCGCGTAATGCTCAACAAGCTGGCAATGATAATAGAAACCCAGATACCACCAATAAAAGAAAACAAAAAATAACTGGATTCTAACCTTTCAAAAACCTATCACTCCCATGGAGTGATAGGTTTTCTCCCCTTTAATCTGTTATTGTTACTATCCCTTTGGCCCTCGGCGCACAATATGCGTGATTAATGACATCACAAACAATAAGATAAACACAAAGAACAGGATTCTGGCAATCTCGCTTAAAGCTCCTGCCAATCCACCAAAACCTAAATAACCTATGATAACCGCGATGATGGCAAAAACCACGGCGTAATACAAAAGAGAATTCTCACCAAAAAATCTCATTAGAAATTACTCCTATGAATATCGCTTCTCTATCTAGATAGACTCCTCTTGTACAAATTAGTTCAATATCGACCTATAGGCATTTTATGCACTGATACCCTAAGCAGTATGCTTTGATATCAGCCTTTCAACCTTCTTCTCACTTTCATCAAAGCAAATCCTAGCAAATTCAATCCCAGCCACTTTTCTGGATCTTGAATTTGCAGATCATTTTCTGCTAAGCCAATACCCCAGATTTTATCAACCGGACTTGCTTCTACTAAAACCTGATTGGCGGTCTTTAATAAAAAATGTTTTAACAGAGGATTTTGTGCAAATTTGGCTAGATTGCCCTGAATCACTATTTCACTGCGCTGTTCTCGCCATTGTGCTTCATCAAAATGTTTTATTTCTCTTCCCAAGGCTTTAACTTCTTGTGGACAAATTGCCTTCAATATTTTTTCAACGATCACCTGATCGTTAAAAAGCCGCGCTTTTTCTGCCATCATATAGTGTTCAGCGGTTAAATAGGTCAGGTTATTAATCTGAAATGGCGCAGGATACCACTGACTCAAGCAGCTTTTACCGATACTTGTGCCTACTTTAGATTGATGTCCCCAAAAAAAGAGATACTGTGGATTAAAGCCTTCGCGGATCGCTTGAATTAAAGCTTCAACATCATCAAAAAACTTTTCACGGAATGACATAACACACCTGTTGAAAATGAATCACATGATATAATTTATGAATAATCACTATAATGATATTTACCTTTTTTGCAATTTTATTCAATCGAAGAAAAAAAATCAGGATCTTGATGAGGATCCTGATTTTTTGATAACTTTGACAAGTTTTTTTAGACAAGACGTTAAAACAATTTGTAATTACCACGAAAGACAAACCACCAATTTGCAAACCAAATAATGGCAGTGACCAATGCAAGTGGCAATAATATGCCAGAGAAAGCACTGACAGTAATAATGGGATTGTAAATCATCACAAACAAAATGAAGACAATGCCCCAAATCATATAATATGGCGGTTTAGTCGTGAATAATAAATAAACAATATAAGCAGCAGCAATTGAAACCACGATTTGTAATAACAGAGGAAACAATAACGCTGGCCAATTTATAGGCAATAACGAAATTAACAATAAAATAATCGGCAAAAACCAGACTAAAAAAGTGATCATTGCTTTATTCATGGCAAACCTCTGCTTTTTCTTAGCCTCTTAATTTTAATGTAGCAGAAGAGATCTTGATTAGTGATAGTGGGCTGATTTAATAATCAGATAACATTTTTGCAAGTCGTTCCGCTGATTCAACCGCTGCTTCCATGGTGCCTATTTCATCTAAAATGGTCGCATGCTCACCAATAAAATAGATCTTATCTTCGATAGGTGCAAATAACGGTTTAAATATGGTGCCGTTATAATCAACTCGTTTGTCAATCTCATTTTCGAGGGTAATATCAAATCCCGAATAAGAGCCTTGTGCATAGGGATCTTTTTTCCAAGATTTAGCAGCAGGTTCGCTATACTGAACGTAATGAAGATCATTGACTTCAATAAAGGGCAGTTCATTAAAAGAAGCGCTTGGAAACGCTTTTCTCAGTAACTGATGGGTTTGTTGAAAAGTCCTTTCACTAAAAAGGATTTTTCCATCATCATGAGTAAAATAAAGATTTAAAAGTTTTTGGTCATCGTTAAAAAAGGCGCCCATCTTAGGACTTGCTGCCCAATGGCCTGTGCCAGGAGGATACTGGATTGGCATTAATACTTTGGTGGTTGTACCATAATGCATACCACGAATACGATTTAATCTATCTGAAGCAATGATTTCAGGCGCAAACGCAATATCACGATACACCGTACAAGGGATTGCTAATACTAAACTATCACACTGCGTGTTACTTCCATCCTTAAAGGTTAAAACTATCTTTTTATCATGAGTATATTGAACGTCGGATAATGCTTTATTGAGATGGATAGATTGCCCCATCCTATCTGCCAGGCATTGTGGTAATTTAGCATTGCCTTCTTTAAGAGAAACACGATGTATAACTGCTTTGCTCTTGGCCACCTGGTGAACTTGCGATAATCCACCCGATAACATATGTATTAAAGTATTAAGGTTGTGAGGATTCGTTGATAACAATGAAGGATCTATTCCTTCATAGCCATTGAGCAAAAAACTTAAAAAGCCCTCTTGTGCAGGTGTTAACTGCAGCCTAGTTAGCACTTCTTGCATATTCTGACAATTTGCAGCAATTTGTGGGATTGTCAAATGCGGTTTATCATGTTTAGTAAGAATTTGAGAAATCAACGCATTTCTCTGATGAAGTATTTCGCCATCATAATAGACTCCTTCAAAGGGGATAGCATCTTCATTTAATTCAAGATTAAGTTCTTTTATTAAAGAAAGTATGTTGGTTGCCACCCCACCATCCATGATATTTTGTGCACCAAGTTCTGCATGAGAAAAGCCGCCTTGCCTATTTTGCACAAGGACGGTCTGGACTCGCCCACCTACACGAGGTCTTGCCTCATAAACGGTGACATTTTTTCCTTGCTGCTTCAATCGATAGGCAAGTACCAGCCCTGCAAGGCCTGCACCAATCACAATAATTTTAGATTTTGCATTCATCGATTGCCTTTCCACAAAGGATTACTTCCTGTAGAAGTTATTATATCGTTTCACACTTTGACAAAACAATTTTGGTTTTTTTGCCAAAGTACATGATTAAAAAAGCAAAACACAAAATACAGTTGAATAACTCACGCAATTTAACTGCTTATTCATGGCATTCGTCTGCCTCCCATTGAATAAGATTTCACATTTACATAAAGTCGCCCATCTAAACTTTTTATAACATAAATGGGGGCTAAAATGCCGCAAGCAGTAAAATTATCATTATCACAATTTGCACATGTTCTTAATGCCTTAGTGTTAGGACAACATATCTCTCGCCATCAAATAACAGCGCATTCTAATCTTCAATATCATCAATTACCCTATGAACTTTCACGGGCAATGAAAAGACTTGACGATTCCTTGCATTTATCTAGCGTCAATAAAATACTCAACTCCCATTATGAATTTGAAAATTTTATAAAACAGCTAACCACCTTTGCTATCGAATATCATGGTTCAAAAGCAAATACCGAAAATCAACAAGCGGCTTATTTAGCAGGTTTCTTAGTACATCATCAGATTGAAGTAGAAATCAACAATCATTCATACTCAGTCCGTGATTTAATCTTGACGCAATTACCTGATTACATTCAATATTATTTAGTGACAGGCCAATACCATCAAATACATGAACCATTCATTCCACACGGTGGTTATGCGTTTTTAAATCAAGACTGGTTAAACAATCGAAATTATCCTTCTTTAACTGAATTAAACGTTCGTTGGACTCAAGAAAAGGCCAGATTAGATCAGCAAGCGCAATACAAAGCCCAATTAAAACAATGGGAACACCAACAACATCTGGCGTTTAGAGCACAACATCATTTTGATGGCATGGTTCTTAACTTAAATCAGCTATCCTATGCGTTAGAAGCTTTTATCAAATCTGATATAGTAAGATTGGCAAATCAAAATCATTTATGGCAATTTAAGCCACAATTATCACAAAAGATTTCTGATTTAATGACAAAATTTGCCCAACTTGCACGCACAACGAATGTTTGGGCACCCAGCAGAACCGAAGAATTAAATCATGTTTTTGTTTTGTTAATGAAAGAAATTATTACCGATGCAAAATACAATAATCAACCAGCATCAAAATTGCTGTTAGGATTCTTGTTACATCACAATTTCCATTTAAATGTAGCTAATCAAACTTTTAATATGGGTGATATTTTTTGGGCAGAAGCAACTCCACAAGAGAAGCAATTACTGCAACTACAACCAGGTAAAGCATCGACTCAAATGCCTTATGTATATCAAGAATGGCAGCAACGTCAGGGGTATCCTGGAAAAGCTCAGATGGAGAAGCTATTAAGCAATGCGCCTCAAGTGACATCAGCGCCTGCTAATCACTTTTTGCCTTCATTTAGCCAACAGCTACGAACACAATTAGCAAATACCCAGGCAACGACCAATAATCCATTTAAAGCACCTTATCTACCGACCCGAATGACATTTTAATGGCTGACCGATGGATTTCTTGTTTCAAAACTTGAAATCCATCGCACCTTTAATCCTGCATAAAGAATCAGTTATTACAAAATGAACTATTCTCATTCTTAAACAGTCTATCGAGTGTATATAATGCTAATATCCAGGCGAGGGTATGATGAGTGAAGAATCATTTTTAGAACAACAACAAAAATTAATTGGATTATGCTCTGATGCAGATAAACTGGCATTTGCTCTCAAACAATATTTAGGCGTTACTTTCTTTCGTTATGTCAAATCTTACCCTACCAATGAAAAATATATCATCTGCAATAATGAAGGGTGGTTAAAAGCTTATTTCGCAGAAAAATTTTATAACAATGAATTAGCCGACTACAGAAAACATCCTATCGGCTCAAAAGGAGTGCATATCCATCATCCTTGCACCCGAGATCATCCTGCCTGCAATTTTTGGCGTGCCAATAGTGAAATTGGTGACTACACATGCTTTATTTATTTTTTTGTAAAATATAAAGATTATTTCGAATCATATAATTTTGGGCTCAAAGGTGATGCTCACCAAACTAATGATTATTTTTTTAATAACCAACATCTATATAAGCATTTTTTCCTCTATTTTAAATCACGCGGCAAAGATTTGCTGCAACAAGCTGAAGAAGCAAAATTCAAAGTTGATGATACGGGGGAATATAATTTACAAGACAATTGGTTACTTGGCATTAATGAAAGCATGACCAAAATAGTCATGCAAGAAATGCCCCTCTTGGAGGTTTATTTAGATGATGAGTTTGTCAATGTTCCTTTATCTTTAAAAGAAGCGCGTTCATTGAAATATTTCTTAGAAGGTTATAGCATGCAAGAGTCTGCTGAAAAACTTGATATCTCTGACAGCGTGCACATTGAAACCTTAACAAGCGTTATGGAAAAATTGCATGTTAAATCATACAACGACCTTAGATCGCTTTGCTATCAAAAAGATATTGCTCTCAAGCTGAGCTTTTTAAACAAAGATATTCGATAAGATAGACTAGAATATTACTTGCCGCGGTTTGCCCGCGGCATCCATAATAAGTCTTGGTTCTAAGCAGATATTATTTTGAACAAATCAATTGCTTAATCTTGGGCTGTACTTCACTGCTTATCGTATCTGATTTTCTTGACAATCTCTTGCAATCATAACTATTAAGATAAGCAATTCTATTCTGTAATTTTTCTTTACATTCTCTTGCCCGCAGCAATAGGTCCTTATATTCCTCGCGATAATAACCCGATAGCACTTCATCTATCATTTTCGTGTCACAACGAGGCGAATGCGCATAGAATTCATTTAAGAGTTGAGTAACAATGCTTGTATTATTTTCTGTTCTACACGCCATTGCCAAAGCTTCCTTAAAGTTGCCAATATGCATTAATACCTCTAGATGATCTGATTCTAACTTAAAGTAAGCCAAATTTTGTCGAAATTGATCAAAAGTGATAATTTCTGTTGCTAGTGCAAAAATAACGCCTGGAGATTGTTGTAAGATTTTTTTCTCATCCGGATCATAGATACCGGTTAAATTTTTATGTAATTCCTTAATCCCCTTCTTAATTTTCCATCCTACATGGCACATCGCTTGTTCACCAAAAATAGCATCCACCATTCTAACGGTTAGATATTGATTCTTTATCAACTGTGCAATTCTTGTATCTGCTAGCAGCATCACGACCTGATAAGGAAGATTGTTTATTTCGGATTCTTTGACAACTCCATCCAGCAGCAAACCTTTTATTTCGTTAGACTGTTTAAGAATTTCATTGACTTCTCGATTAGATTTCTCTGTTAAGAAGATGCTTCCTTTTATGATACTCAATAAATGATCATGGGTGTTATTTTGTTTGAGTTTGGTTTGAACATATCTCCAAGCCCTTTTAATATGTTCCTTTTGTTGAAACTGAGAAGTTGTGACACAATATTGATAAAAAGCTTCACTCATAATTTCTGCTATTTCATGTTCTAAAGAAAATTGTTCAGGTTCATGTGGCAAAACATCCTCGCCCGGTGATGATTGAGGATTTTCAACATTCTTTCCTAAAGCACGAAATCTATTTAAATGATAAAAATAATTGGCTAAATTTTCTAATCCTTGCTCAAGATTTCTATCATTTAATAATTTTGCTTCTTTGATACAGGATTTTACAAAATTAAGTAATTGCGGCTCATATAACTTTCCAATAGGCCCTCCTTTGTATTCATAATAAGGAAGATGATCAGAAGATATCACCGTGCTAAACGAAGAGTCACCCGAACAGCCTGCACCATCGTCAGTGAGGTTATATAGTGCTTGATAATCATCATTATCGACAATTCTTGAGCAAAATACTCGGATCCTTGCGTGAGGACTAGCATTTATTGGGGTATCAGGATAGATAAAAGCAATTTCATTGTCTCCAAATCCCGCTTTAATTAATAAGGCTTTAACCGTCTTCTCATCAATCACATTTCGTGGAAGCAAAAAGTCACATACCTTTTCATCATTTTTGTAACGTAATGCTTGGGTTAAAACAAATGCACATGCCGCACTGACTGTCTGTAAATAAGCTGGCATCAATCGATGTGTTTTTAAATAGGCTGTCGCATTCTTTTTATTAAGCACATCAGTATTCAGTAGCTGTTCAATAAATTTTTTATTGTTCTTAGCAATAGATATTAACCTATCTGCTTTTGTATTTTCAGGGATTGGATTATGATGCATCACAACGCCATAGTTATTTTTCCTTTTGTCATTGTTTACTCCTAAAGGCGCATTGTTAAAGGTCGGTGTCTTCTTGGAGCCACTTGATTGATACCCATATTGAAAACATTTTATAATCTTCAAATCTTTAGGGAAAACTTCGGGCAGTTCAGATGGATACGAAACCTCAATTGCACCAACAGTATTATCGCTTAAATGCGCCAGCTCTTTTGCATGTTCCTCACACCATTTTTTGAATCCACCTTCTTGTTCTGTGAAACGAGTATAGGCTAAATGGTGATCAAACGGAGAATCAGGGCTCATGAGCATTTGTTCGACAAATTTAGCACGTTGATTTAACCCACTCTCTTCTTCTTGCTCGCTTTTATGAATTTTAACCAGGGCATGTAACTCATAACCTTTTTCTGCCAGAGCTTGCTTTATTTGCTTGGCAAAATCCCAACCATGCATAAAGTCGCCAATACCATCTACATAGTTATGAATGATTAAGCAAATGATGTTTTTTCCTTTAGTTGCCTGCGGTAACACTTGCGTATCAAATAAATTAAAACTGAGATTGCTCGAATGTTTAAGCATTTCTAATTCATCAATCAAATTATCGTATTGTTCTGGAGAAAACACTATCTTTTCAAAAAAGGTTTGAAGCTTAGATAGAATAACCGGATTTTGAATATTTAACCCTTCAATAATAGTTTGGTGGACAAAATTATCTTCATCTAATGTTTGGGTTCTATCTGTTGCTTGGCCTGGCATTATCCCATCACGTAATTTTTGTTTTGCAGAATAGACGGAATCACCACTGATACCTCGATAAACTAATCCATGGTGATTGTCGCAAAGGGGAGCCGCTATGCCATAATCAATAATATTAACTTTGTAATGCCCTTCATTTTTGGAAATTAAAATATTATCCCCATATAAGTCACGATGAATTATTTTGTGATCAAAGTGTAATTTCTTTAATTCTCGAATAATTTCCTGAAGGATTTCAATTTTTTCGTCTTCTTTAATGACAAAGGGATTGAATCTTTTTGTTTCAAGTGCGCTAAATCCGCATATCAATGGCAATCCAGTCTGATATTTTAGTAGCTGATAATGTTTATCGCCAATATAGCGACTTCCTAATAGCTGTCCTGCCCTTTTCCCACAAACAACTTCATTATCAATAAATTCTTTTGCAAATTTTTGCATTTGGCTTGAGGAAGGTAATCTTTCCATCTTGAGAACAGCCATTTCGCCCGTTTGCAAATTCTTTACTAAACGAACTTCTGAGATTATATGATTTTGTTTATCGGCTTCTTGTTTTAACACGCTTTCTGGCGCACTATCGACAACATAGGCTTGGCCATCATCAGCGTAGAAGATCTCCGTTTTATTATCTGATGTATTTACATGTCGCTTTGTTGGAATTGGACTACTTAACATGACTTATCTCCCCTTTATTTTTTATGAGGAGATTCTAAGATTATTTAAATTGGGTTTTAAAACACTTCCCGATAGAACTGCCACTTTTCATGCACGAGTTCAAAATTCTTTTTTTAGGTTAGAACATAAAAATCAAATAGACTATTTTTAATTTCGAATCCTTTTATTAAAAATTCAAATTTGATATTGTTTCAAAAATATTGCGACAATTGTTTCTATAATCTCTTCAGCAAGTTCGGCTTTAGGCACAGGCATCCCCGTCAATGCTGGCCAAATGAAATTTTCTTTCAGCATGCCAAAAAATACTTTGCTGGCTATTAATTTATTCGAAATTTGCATTCTTGCATGTGCTACTTCTTCAGCAAGATAGTTACAAAAAATGTCTTGTAGTGGCATTCTTCCCGCTTCCCATACTGCCATCACAATTTCAGGATATTTTTCTGATTCAGCAATGATGACACGAATCAAAGCAATTGAACGAGGTTGTGAGAGTAATTCTATTATTTTCTTGGCAAATGGAAGCAAAATATCATAAGAGCTAACATTCAGCGAAAAAGTAATAATAGGGGCATCTTTATATAATGATTGGCAATGATAAATCATCATTTCATTAAATAGATGCAATTTATTTTCAAAATGCTTATAAATGGTAATTTTAGAAATCCCAGCTTTACTGGCAATGGCATCCATGCTGGTTGCAGCATAACCTTCAGATAAAAAAAGATCCGTGGCTGCTTCCATAATTAAATGGTGTTTATGCACCCATCGTTGATTATTTCTACGTGTCACTTTTTCCATTATTGCCCCTTGAAATTAACTATACCCAATAGTATAGTTAATTGATAGTTACTTGGAGAATCATATAATGCGTGTTGATTTATATACAAATCCTCATAAAGAGCAACGAGAATGGCTTTATCATCTTGCAATTCAAGCAGGTAAAATTGATTATGCTGACAACAAGTCATTTGGTGAGCTTTCTATAAAATTCAATCAATTGATTGCTGAATTGCATCAGCATGTACGTGCGGAAGAAGCATTTGTTCATCCTCTCTTCCTAGCAAAGGATACTCAATTGGCAGATCCCTTGCATGCTGATCATGAATCATTAGAACAAATGCTCAACCATTTAGAACAACAGATGCAAATCATTCAACAAGAAAACCATGCGCAAAAACGTAATACATTAGGTCTTATCTTTTATCGAAGCTTTAATCGTTTTATTAGCCATTATTTAGAACATATGGATGAAGAAGAACGCATGTTACCCTTTTTATGGGAAACCTATAGCGATGAACAACTCATGCTATGCATTAATAGTTTTAAAGCCAGTATCGGTATCGATGAAGCACTAGAAACTATTGTAACCACTTTTCCAAAGCTAGAGAACCATACACAGCAACGACTATTTCAAGGGTTTAAGCAAAACGCATCGCCTCAACGTTTCGTTCAATTTTGTACTTATTTAAAAAAGGTGCTCTCTGAACAACATTTAGAACAACTAGAAGCGAGAATATAAAGAAAAAATGCACATTACAAGCTATCTCATCATCAATAGCGACAAGCGCTATTGATGATGAGAATACTATTTCAATAGGTTACCTACGCGGCCCTTTTATTTTAGTTTTTATATCTGGCGGGATTGGGGATTTGTAACCTAATAATTGCGTTTCAATTGTTTCTCTTAATTGAATCTCACGTTCACCATCTGGCGAACCAACATAGAATGGTTTCTTTGGTGATGTCGAATCGGTGCTTGGCCGACGATGATTTAAACAAGCTGAGACAGAAATCAGTATCGGCTTTGTTGGCGTATTTTTCTCATTAGACTCAGCCACATTACTCTTTTCATCATCCGAAACTCGTTTTTCAAGATTAGTCACTGCTGAAAAAATTCCATCTAAACTCATCGCGCCCTCCTGAAAAGGCTATTAACTATGACGTTCACATCGTATCACGTGAATTTGTTTCATTTAAAGACCCGATAGTAAATACAGAACAAAGGCTGGATGAAATACCTCTATACATCTTAATTACTTCGTTTTATTCTTAATGACTTTTTCTCTTGCATTTCATTCTTAATAATATATTCAGCCATATCCATTCTAAATGGCGAATAATCACAATCTTCTATCTGTTCCTCGGCAATTAAACCGATTTTTTATTACCCGTTTTTAACCAATTTTTTAACAGTAGATCTATTGGTGCTTCATTAGATAAGTCAGTATTTATAAATGTCTTTATAGATACTGAAGGCACACCTGCTTGATTAAAAAGTTTAATTTGCTCTAAAAACTCATCATTCATAATTATTTTATGATGACAATGTTTAATTAAGGTTGAAAGGCAATGAAGCGAAGGTCGATCCTTTAAAATCAAATAATCATATTGTTCAAAAGGCAAGCCATCTTCAAATTTTTCATTAGAATCAAAGCAATAAATTAGTAGTTCGATTTGATTGCTGAGCAGTAATGCTTCACCAGCACTAAATTGCGTTGATGATTTACATATTTGTATATTATCTAAAAAAGCTTTCTTATTTTTTACTAAACCAATATGTTTAAAATGTTTTTCTAGGATCTGTGTTAAATTATCGACACAATCGTTTTGTTCTGCATTATTGCAAATAGCAATTATAGGGATACGCCCTTGATGAGGAATGAGAGTCATTAATATCTGTTTATAAATATGGGCAGCAGTAACAACGCCAAATTGTGGCTGCGCATTGACCTCTATCACCGCGCCACCGACTTCAAAATATGATTTTTCAATATCAGGTGTAATAAAATCAATACCAACCAAATCCAAGCGCAATAATTTAGCTATTGCTTCAGCAAGCATTTTATTATCAGGATGTACTTTATTAAATACCGCAACGGGTGTACCACCGGTTGAGATATTTGCAATGCGATTAATTGGAATAAATTTGCCATTTTCTAAAATTGAATTTAGCTGACAACCCTGTTCTGCTAAAAATTCAAGGGTATCTTCAGTGATGTCAAATTTGTTGTGAGCCACTAGATTATGTTGTTCTATCAATTCATTAATAGAATGTACTCCATCACCCTTTACACCGCCCGGTATTCTTTCGATTGCCCAAATAAGTTGTCCTTCCAGCACGATTAAACGGTAATCATTACCAGCCACATGTTGCTCTAACAGCATAATATCAGAAAACTTGCTTGCTTGTTGAAAAGCTCTTTTGACTTGCTCCGCATTAGTTAATCGAGCAAAAACACCAGCACCACTATCTTGATTATAAGGTTTGATGACAACGGGATATCCTATTTGATTTGCATTCTCAATAGCTTCTTCAACGTTATAAACGACAATTTGTTTGGGAACGGGAAAACCAGCTCTTTGTAATAGGGCTGTCGTACCATTTTTATAACGAGCAATACGAGTTGAAATAACAGAAGTATTCTCAGTAAAGGAATCATCAAACCAACGGGAATGACAACCATAACCATATTGATAAATATTGCCACCTATATGAGTCCATGCAATACCTGCTTGATGTGCAGCTTCTATAAATCGAAAGGTATTTGCATTTTTAGGAGCATCTATTTTAATTCCAGCAATGAGTTCATTAATATGTTGTATCAATGCGTTATTGGGTTGAAAAATATCAGTAATGATATGTCTATGGCAAAAATCTAACATAAATGCCATTGCCGGATGAAAACAATCTTCAGTAAAAGCAGGGATCCAAATTTCATAACTATTTTCTACATCCAATAACGTGCTGATTTGAATATCTGCAAAAATTGGCAGCAATGCAGCTTTTTGTAGAGCCACAACCCCTTTAGCTAGGCAAGTTATTAAATCATCCGAAATCGATTTTGAAAATTGATCATTAAAATAATAATGCAATGCTTGGTGTAATGTTTTTAATGAAATATCACTTTTGTCTATGGTTTTTAAAATGATTTTGACAACTGGTTGTCGATATCCATTTTGATATCCTTTATAAAATTTCGGCTTTTCCTTCAAGCAGAATAGTTCGCTAAGTGAAATTTCATTTTCATTCATATTATGAGGATAAGTAGCTCCCCAAGTTGTATGCTTTGTTAACAGGGCAATGTTTTGTTGAAATTGAATATTGATCGTTTTCATTATAAATACTGCTTATTATATTGGGGAAAATAAAAATGAAGGGCATCGCTCGCCTAAAGGATACCGTGGAAAATAGCATTCTTCTTCTTTAAAAAATTCATGAAATAATGTTTTGATTTCTTCTAAATCAGGAAAGGTATAATAAACACTGCAATTGTGATAATTATTAATTGTATCCATTACTTCATAAGACCAGTTTAATTTTTTGATAACCGCTTCATGGGGCATTTTGAAATGATGATACCAACAATCCCAAATTTCCTTTAAACAAACCCCTTGGACCAATGAACCATGTAACGCCATGGCAATTCGCCATTTAAGAATATTGAAATTTGAAATTTTACCTTGCACAAAATCTTGTTGAACTATTTCAATCGATTCACTGCATGCTGGGCGCATGAAAAATCTTACTATCAATGATCCTATCGGATTTAAAACGCGCTTAATTTCATTAATAAACTCCGCATAATATTGACTTTGCATAACGGTAAAACAACCATCACCAATGACTAAATCAATTTGTGTATCAGCAAAAGGGAGCCTACACCAATTACCTAATACGGGCTCAGGCTTTAAATGAGGTGTTTGTGAAGGCAAAATAGATTTCATCATGGAAAAACTGCTATCGACAGCAATTAACCGAGTATGACTAGGCCAAACAATATGTGCTATTTCAGGTGTTGTACCCAGCAACAACACGGTAAGAGGCTTTTGTTGCGTTTGAGCTAACTGTTGGACCCAAGCTGTGATGGTTTGAATATCTGATACATCAGGACGCAATGGCGCTCCGATGTAGCGCCAGCGGCTAGCTTGTTTTTCCCATAACTCCATAATTTAAGGCAAATGTGGAAAGTAATATTTAATACCTAACATAAGTGCATTAGTGGTTGCTTTACTTTTGGAGTTACCTATAAGGGTAAAAGTAGTGTCTTCTCCTGCAATAACTGCAAAGTCTCTTGCTGTTCCTGCCGTACGAATAGTTCCATAATAAGTATAAATATAATCTGCCGTTAATGAAGCAGTATTACCCACTTTATGCTCTAAACCGGCGCCAAGACGCAGAAACGGTTTAAGATATTTCTTCGTTTTATCAAGCGTTATACCTAACTCTGTATTAGGATCAAAATGATTTAAATCAAAATGATGAATCGCTGTCGATTTTAATCGATTAATAGCAAACCCAATACGACCATATAACATCGTATTAAGATCCATCAGGTAACCTGGTTTAAAATCAAATGCAAATTCACCTTCATGTAATTTTGTTTTAACGGTTGACGTTAATTGAGTTGCCTCGCGTCTATTCGTATTTTCAAAAAATGAAGCATTGGAAAAAATAGCTCTATTTTTTGACCAAGAACCACTAAATTCAATGGCCCAATAATAGGGTGTTCCATGAATAAATTCGCCAGCACCGAAATAGATAGAACCAATACCATAGTTATTTACCACATCAACATCATAAGGGAGATTGAATTGTTGATAACTATAAAATTCGTTTAGATAAAGTGTAGTTGAAGAAACTGACATTTCACTCGTTAAACGTAATACACCCGCAGAAGCGCCTGCGTAATATCCATTATGAAAGCCATTTGCTGCCAAAGCTAATGTCGGAGTAAATAATGCTAAGGGTAATAATGATAACTTGGTATTGTTTGATAGTGACATTAGCGTTCCTTGCTTCAAATAATAGTCATTTTCCGAATTAATTTTATTAAAAATAGCTTCTTCAAGCAAATTGAAATGTCAATTTTAAGTGAGACATATTGTTATTATGTCTCCTTACTAAAATCTAATTTTAACCACCTTACCATTTTTATATACCGCCCTATTTTTTCAAGTTTTAAAATTCGTCTATCGCTTGGCATTTTAAAAATATTCAGCAATGCCAATATCTTTAAACGTTGCATACTGAAAAGATAGTGAAATAAAGTATATTTCATATAATGTTCTGAAAACATGACGATAAGAAAATGATCTTGCTGACATGACTCATTGATAAAAATACTGATTAATTAATCACTTCTCACCTTAAAAATCACACTATATACTGGCCAATTTTATTATATAGGTACCTCTTATATGGACATTCAAAAAACATCGAACGACTCAGGGTTTGAAGTTGATTTTCGTTTATTTTTTGAATCAGTCCCAACACCTCATCTGATTCTTAAAGCGAATTCTCCTCATTTTACGATAGTTGCAGCAACGGACACTTATTTGCTGGCGACAAAAAAATCCAGAAAAAATCTCATTGGATTCAGCATTTTTGAAGCATTCCCTGAAAATCCTGTTGATAAATCGACAACAGGCATGAAAGATTTGCGCACTTCATTAGATTTAGTATTACAAACAAAAACACCAGATGTTTTAGGTGTTCAACGCTATGATATTCCTGTACTTGAAAATGGAATTGAAACCTTTGAAATTAAATATTGGAGTCCAATTCAGGCTCCTATTTTTGACGCACAAGGAAACGTTGTTTTTATTCTTCATCGTGTCGAAGACGTGACGGAATATATTTTGCTAAAGCAAAGCACACCAGATGAAAAGGTAAATTCTCTTCAAGCGCAAAGAGAAGCTGAAATTTTAAAAATGATGCGGCAAGTGAAGGAATCTAATCAGAATATTAAACTTGCAAATGAAACACTCGCACATCGTGAAAAAGAACTTGCACAATTAAATGATCGCCTCAAAGAAATGGACCGCCTTAAAACAGAGTTTTTTTCTAATGTTTCTCATGAATTTAGAACGCCATTAACGCTGATGCTAGGTCCGATTGAGGATCTACTCGAGAATCAAGAGCTGTCTTACGAAATAAGGTCTCACCTAAATGTAGCACACAGAAATTCTATCCGTTTGCTGAAGTTAGTTAATACCTTACTTGATTTTTCAAGGCTTGAAGCGGGGCGCATCCAGATTACCTATCGCCCAACCGATCTCACAAGATTCACATTAGATCTTGCAAGCAACTTTGATTCTGCTATTAATAAGGCCGGACTAAAATTCATTATTGACTGCGAAACATTGCCTGAAAATATTTATATTGATCCTAACTTATGGGATAAGGTGGTGCTTAATTTATTGTCAAACGCTATTAAACATACTTTCGAAGGCCATATTACAATTCAACTTCGTTGGATAAATAATCAAGCAGTGCTGACTGTTCAAGATACCGGGATTGGCATACCAGCATCAGAAATCCCGCATTTATTCGAGCGGTTTTATCGGGTTGCCAATGCTAAATCACGTACCCACGAAGGAAGTGGCATAGGGTTAGCTTTTGTTAAAGAATTAGTTAAAATTCATTATGGCTCAATTGATGTTGTCAGCATCGAAGGTCAAGGCACTACTTTTACTGTGTCAATTCCCGCAGGGAAAGACCACCTTCCTCCCTATCTGGTCGCACAAACTATGCAAAACTATTCGTCAACAACCATGATGGCAAAGGCATTTGTTCAAGAATCACTTCATTGGCTGCCCTCTGATGCTATCATTTCAACTGCGTCTTCAGCCCATCTATCTGCAAGTGAAGACATTTGGCTCAGCATGGATGAAACCCGTAAAGCAGTCATATTGCTTGTTGATGACAACAATGACATGCGAAATTACATTGCAAAATTATTAACGCCACATTGTGAAGTACAAATTGCCACGGATGGTCGTGTTGCTCTCGATAAAATACAAGAAAGCATTCCTGATCTTATTTTGTCTGACATCATGATGCCTAACATGAATGGTTTTCAGTTACTTAATGCGATACGGAGTAACCCAGCAACCCAATCTCTGCCTTTCATCTTAATTTCAGCGCGAGCAGGTGAAGAAGCAAAAGTTGAAGGTTTAGAAGCCGGAGCCGATGATTATTTAATTAAACCCTTTAGTGTTAGAGAACTGTTGGCACGGGTAAAAACCAACCTTGATCTTCATCGTGCACGATGCAAAATAATGACTGAGTTAAATAGTATTTCAAAATTTAAAAGTCAGTTTATTTCCAATATGTCACACGAGTTAAGAACGCCTCTCAACGCTATCCTCGGCTATAGCAAAATGATGCAAATGGGTATGCTAGATACCGCTGAAAGTCGGAAAAACGCCGTGAAAAATATCATTGTTGCCGGACAACACTTGTTAGATTTAATTAATGATAGCCTTGATCTTTCGCAAATTGAAGCTGGCAAATTAGTGTTGAATTTAGAATGGATTGAAATTCGTCCCTTTGTTTCTAAAATTTACTCATTATTGAATGATTTAGCTTTAAAGAAAAAAGTAAAGTTGCAATTTGAATGTCAATCTTCGCTCAAGTGGATAAAAGCCGATCCGATTCGCCTGAAGCAAATTTTAATTAATTTAATTAATAATGCGATTAAATTTAACTTGTCAGATGGGCAAGTGGATGTCAATTTTTATCATTCACACGATAATCTTTGGATCACCTGCCAAATTAAAGATACCGGGATAGGAATTTCAGCTGAAAAACTGAGTAAATTATTTGTAGAATTTTATCGAGCGTCACAGTCGCAGGAAGGTACAGGGCTTGGGCTGGCTCTCACTAAGCACCTAGTTGAATTGCATGGTGGCACGATTTCCGTTGAGAGCACCGTAAACGTTGGCACAATATTCACGTTTAATTTACCTTTTATTTTACCGGATCAAATTGAATTAGAACATTTATCTGCGCAAACAACAATTGATCATGCGCAAATGTGAGCACTACAATACTTAATTTTCTTACTTTGACGTGCAATGCGATTTGTACGAACTTCATGCAGCACTGCTCGGCTGCGTTTCGAATAGTTGAATATTCTTTTTATTCGTTATAGAATTTTTGAGCATTTTCTTAGAAACCGCACGGAAGCCTGTCTAACTGAAAAATATAGGTGATGTATGCTCAGCTTCCCTTCCCCAAGAGCCTTTGGTCTTAGAAAAGCATTAACTGCAATTGTAGCCCATGATCAAAATTTAGTTGATAAAGATATCAGTTTAGATTTTCTTATCTTAAATACACTGCCCGATGAGACTGTCATTTTAGGTCTCGATCAATTTCATAGCCCTGAACTTCATCAGCTTGCTGGCGATATCCGCAAATCCTTAAGTACGCTTTATGCTGAAGTGATTGAACACAATGCGATAGGAGATGGTGAAATTACTTTTTTTTACCATATTGCAGGAACAACACTATATGAAATTAACGCTGGAAAATTAATTAGAGGGAGAGATCATGGTAAAAAATGTGCAACAAATTATAACCAAGTTCAAAATGTCCTCGACAAAATTAGCACGGCACTCGAAGATGA